>NZ_PSVO01000028.1:0-30455 GCF_002932325.1 Rathayibacter sp. AY1E2 | reverse complement strand
GGTCAGCCTAGCCGGGGGCGGGGCCGGGGTCTCGAGGGGAGGGCTGCGCCCGCTGCTCGATCAGCAGGAGGGCGCCGCTCAGGCCTCGACCCAGGTCCAGGTGCCGGCCGGGCCGTCGACCGAGACCTCGCCGCCGGTGCGCGTCACGGTGAAGACCGTCTCCTCCCCCGTGTCGTGCGCGACGACCCGGACCGGCGTCGCTCCGTCCGGCCCCGGGAACACCCTCAGCTCGAGCCCGTCGAGGTAGTCGTACTCGGCGGAGTCCTGGCGGGCCCCCACCGGGATCACCGCGCCCTCGCGCACGTACAGCGGCAGCGAGTCGAAGCCGTGGACCTCACGGCGCCACTCCCCCGTCGAGACGATCCGCTCGCCCGTCCACCAGCTCGTCCACGTCCCGCGCGGGAGGTAGAACTCGACCGTGCCGTCCTCGGTGAACACCGGAGCGACGAGCAGGTCGTGCCCGAGCAGGTACTGCGTGTCGAGGTGGGCGGCGCTGCGGTCGTCCTCGAACTCGAGCGCCATCGGGCGCATGATCGGGACGCCGGTGCTCGCCGCCTCCACCCCCGCCGCGAAGAGGTAGGGCATCAGCGAGAGCTTCAGCCGGGTGAAGAGCCGGGTGACCTCCACGGCCTCCTCGTCGAACGCCCACGGCACGCGCACCGAGGAGGATCCGTGCAGCCGAGAGTGCGAGGAGAGCAGGCCGAACGCGAGCCAGCGCTTGAACACTCCGGGATCGGGCGTGCCCTCGAAGCCGCCGATGTCGTGCGCCCAGAAGCCGAACCCGCCCAGCGCGAGCGAGAGGCCTCCCCGCAGGGTCTCGGCCATCGACACGTAGGAGGAGGTGTTGTCCCCGCCCCAGTGCACCGGCAGCGACTGCCCGCCGACCGTGGCGCTGCGGGCGAAGAGGACCGCACGGCCCTCGCCGAGCTCCTGCTCGAGCACCTCGTGCACCGCGCGGTTGTAGAGCTGGGTGTACCAGTTGTGCATGGCCTCGGGGTCGGTCCCGTCGGCCCAGACGACGCCCTCCGACGGGATCCGCTCGCCGAAGTCGGTCTTGAAGGAGTCGACGCCCTGGCGCACGAGGACGCGGAGCTTCTCCTGGAACCAGGAGGTCGCCTCCGGATTCGTGAAGTCGATCAGCGCCATGCCGGCGACCCACATGTCCCACTGCCAGACGTCGCCGGAGGCCGTTCTGAGCAGGTACCCCTTCTCGCGCCCCTCGGCGAACAGCGGCGACGCCTGCGCGATGTACGGATTGATCCAGACGCAGGTGTGCAGCCCGCGCTCGTGCAGGCGGGCGAGGATCCCCTCGGGGTCCGGGAAGGTGCGCGGGTCCCACTCGAGATCGGTCCACTGGAACTCGCGCATCCAGAAGCAGTCGAAGTGGAACGCCGACAGCGGCAGCTCCCGCTCCGCGAAGCCGTCGATGAAGGAGTTCACCGTCTCCTCGTCGTAGCTCGTGGTGAAGCTGGTCGTCAACCAGAGCCCGTAGCTCCAGGCGGGCACGACGGAGGGGCGGCCCGCGAGGCCGGTGTAGCGCCGCAGCACGTCCTTCTTCGTCGGGCCCTGGATCACCAGGTACTCCAGCGCCTCGCCGCCGACCGAGAACTGCACGCGCTCGACCGCCTCGGAGCCGATCTCGAACGAGACGAGGCCGGGATCGTTCACGAGCACGCCGTAGCCGCGGCTGGAGAGGTAGAACGGGACGTTCTTGTAGGCCTGCTCGGAGGAGGTGCCGCCGTCGGCGTTCCACACGTCCACGGTCTGGCCGTTCTTCACGAAGGGGCCGAAGCGCTCGCCGAGCCCGTAGACCAGCTCGCCGACGCCGAGGTCGAGCTGCTCGTGCAGGTAGGCGGCTCCGTCCGGTCCGGTCAGGTAGCCCTGCGCCTTGTGCCCGGACCCGGTGAGGCGCGTGCCGGTCGAGGTGTCCCAGAACTCCAGCGACCACGGAGCGCCCTGCCTGATCCGGACCTCGAGGTCGCCGGTGCGCAGCACGCCGCCGGACTCCGTCACCTCCGCCGCTCCGACGTCGCCCTCGGCCAGCTCGAAGCCCGGGCGCACCGCCGTGCCGCGCCAGTGCTCGATCCGCACCCGCGCGACCCCCTCGGCCGGCGAGGACACCGTGACCGTGAGCGCCGGCCGGTTGAGGACGTCACCGCGGCCCTGGATGACCCGGGTCGGGGCGATCACCTCGAGCGAGGTGCCGTCGGTGCGGATGTCGTACGCCTCCTGCGCGAACAGGGGCGTGAATCCGGCCCGCGTCTGCCAGAACCCGTCGGTGAACTTCATAGGGGTGCCTTTCGATGGCGCGCCGGCGGATCCCGCGAGGGAGGCGCCGACGGAGGGAGAGAGGGCTACTTGACCGCGCCGGCGGTGATGCCGCGGGTGAGGGTGCGCTGGAAGATCAGGAAGAAGATCAGCGTCGGGAGAAGGCCCAGGAGAGCGCTCGCGCTGGTCGTGGTGACGTCCATGATCTTGTCGCCCTGGAGGCTCGAGATCGCGATCGGGACGGTCTGCGTCGCGTCGCTCACCAGGAAGACCAGCGGGATGAGGAACTCGTTCCAGGTCCAGATGAAGAAGAAGATCATCAGCACCGAGAGGGTGGGCCGCGAGATCGGGACGATCACCCGGGTGAGGACCTGCCACTTCGAGGCGCCGTCGAGAGCCGCGGCCTCGAGGATCTCCTTCGGGAAGGTGCCGTAGACGCTCGAGAGCAGATAGGTGCCGAACGCCGACTGGATGACGGTGAAGATGACGATGACCGACAGCTGGGTGTCGTAGATCCCGACCGCTTTGAACATGTAGTACAGCGGGTAGAGCAGGGCCTCCTGCGGGAGCATGTTCGCCAGCAGGAACAGGACGATGATCCAGCTCCGGCCGCGGACCCGGCCGATGCCGATCGCGTAGGCGTTCAGCACCGAGAGGGCGACGGCGAGGATCGCGACCGACCCCGAGATGAGGATCGAGTTGCCGAGCTTCTCGGGGAAGTCGACGCGGCTCCAGAAGGTCGAGAGGCCGTCGAAGGAGAGGCCGGTCGGGAAGGCGAGCGGGCCGTTCGCCGAGTACTCCGCGGGGGTCTTGAAGGAGTTGAGCAGGATCAGCAGCACCGGGCTGATGATCACGAGCCCGATCACCACGGCGACGGCGAGGATCACCCAGTCGCCGAGGGTGCGCTTCGTCGTGCCCTTCGCGGGCTTGGCGGGACGGGAGGACGAGAGGTCCGCGTCCTGCGTGCCGGCCTGGGTGAGGGGCAGGGTCTCGATGGCCGACATCAGCGGGCTCCTTCGCTGCGCTCGACGCGCTCCTGGGCGCGGATGAACAGCACGGCGAGGATCACGATGACGATCGTGAGCGCGGTCGCGATGGTGGCGCCGTAGCCCACCTGCTGCTTCTGGAAGAACTCGGTGTACGAGTAGTAGGAGGGGACGATCGTGGAGTCGCCGGGGCCGCCGCGGGTCAGGGCGTAGATCGGGCCGAAGACCTTCAGCGCGGCGATGGTGCAGGTGAGGGTGACCACGAAGATCTCGGGCCGGATGATCGAGACCGTGATCCAGCGGAAGCGCTGGAACCAGTTCGCCCCGTCGAGCTCCGCCGCCTCGTAGAGCTCGGGGTCCACGCGCTGCAGTGCCGCCATGAAGATGACGACCGGGTAGCCCAGCTGCACCCAGATCATCACGACCATGATCGAGAGCATCGCGGTGTCCGGCTTGCCGAGCCAGTCGTGCGAGAGGGAGCCGAGCCCGACGGCCTCGAGGATCGAGTTCAGCGCGCCGTTGTCGGGGCGGAGGATCCAGCCGATGACGATCGCGGCGATGACGGTCGGCAGGATCTGCGGCAGGTAGTAGGTGGCGCGGAGGAAGCTCGCCAGGCGCCCGCCGAACTTCTTGCCGACGAGATCGAAGAGGATCGCCGCGAGCAGGAGTCCGAGGATCGTGGGGACGATCACCATCGCGATGATCATGTAGACCGAGTTGAGGAACGAGGTCCAGAACTGGTCGTCGCCCATCAGCTCGATCCAGTTGTCGAGGCCGATGAAGATCGGCGGCTTGATGCCGCGCCAGGACGTGAAGCTGATGTAGACGTTCCAGATCAGCGGGATCAGCACGATGAACGTGAAGAGCACGAACCCGGGGATCAGGTAGAGCCAGTAGCCGCCGGAGCGCTTCTCGCGCGGCGGCGTCGTGGGAGGCGGCGCGCTCTCCGCGCGACGAGGTGCTGTCGTCGTCATGGGTACTCCTAGGTCGGACGGGGTCGTGGGTGTGCTGCCGCTGGATGCCGCTCCGGTACGGAGGCGACGGCGTGTCGCGTACCGGAGCGGCATCTCGCGGGGGGGTGGAGGCCCGGCGGTGTTCGTGCGACCCCCTCGAGGGGTCGCCGTCACGTCCTCAGGTCTTCCGCTGCCGTTCCGCGCCTGCAGGCGCGGGGCCGGCCGCCGTGGCCGACATCACGTGACGCTTCCGCGTCACGTGATGTCGGCGACTCCGTCGTCGTACTTGGCCTGGAGGTCGGAGAGCATGGCGGACTCGTCGGAGGAGCCGTTGATGAGCTCCTGCGTGGCGGCGACCAGGTCGTCGTAGAAGGTCGCGGTGGGCCAGTCGGGGTAGAAGGAGAGCTGGTCGCCGTCGACGACCGTCTTCCACTGCGAGAGCAGCGCCTTGCTCTTCTCGTCGGTGATGGCGCTCTCGTCGACGACCAGCGGGATGCCTCCGTTGTTGCCGATGAGGTTCTGGATCTCGGGTCGCATCGTGATGTCGATCCACTTGTAGGCGAGGTCCTTGTTCTTCGCCGTCTCCGGGATCACCCAGTGGTTGCCGGCGGAGCCCATCGTGAACTCGGCGCCCGGGAAGAGGAACGTGTCCCACTCGAATCCGGTGATCTCGGTCTTGAAGCGGCCGAACCACCAGGAGCCCGAGAAGAAGATCGGGTACTCGCCCGAGATGAACGCCGTGCCCGCGTCCTCCGCCTTCAGCCCGGAGGCGTCGGCCGAGAAGTAGCCCTTGTCGACGTAGGTCTTCAGCTGGTCGGCCGCGTAGCTCCAGGCCGCGTCCTCGAAGTCGACCTCGCCCGTGTAGGTCTGGTAGTCGGTGATCCAGGAGCGGTCGGCCTTCAGCAGCGCGAGCTGGTAGAAGAGCTGCTGCAGCGGGTACTCGGCGCCGGCCTCGGCCAGCGGGGTGATCCCCTTGGCCACGAAGGCGTCGAGGACGGCCGTGAACTCCTCGTAGGTGGTGGGGACCTCGAGGCCGTTCGCGGCGAAGGCGTCCTTGTTGTAGTAGACGAAGGTGAACTCGCCGTAGTTGGGGATGCCGTACCAGGAGCCGGAGCCCATGATCCCGTTCTCGTCGTACTTCGCGGTGGTCTGCAGCGCGCCGGGGATCAGCGAGTCCCAGCCGTAGAACGCGACCGCCTCGTCGAGGTTGGTGAGCAGGCCCTGGCTCGAGAGGAGTCCGCTGGTCGCGTTGCCCTTGTTGTACTCGACGACGTCGGGCGCCGAGTTGGAGTTGAAGATCTGGCTGGCGCCGGTGCGCAGCTGCTCGAAGGCCTTGAACTCGTACGCGATCTCGGCCCCCGTCTCCTGGGTGAAGATGTCGCGGGCGGCGAGCCACGCGATGCCGCGGTCGCTGTCGGGCGTCTCGAAGTCCCAGAGGGTGAGGGTGCGGCCGGCGCCGTCGACCGTGGTCGAGAGCGCGTCGGAGCCGGCGTCGGAGCCGCCACCGGAGCAGGCGGCCAGCGCGAACATCGCGCTGAGGCCGACTCCGCCGGCGAGGAGGTTGCGCCGGCTGAGACCGGCGGTCGGGCGGTGGAAGGCGGAGCGGGATCGGAGCGACATTGCGGTGGTTCTCCTTCGAACGGTGCGGTGGTGCTGCGGAGGTGGTGCAGGGAGCGCTCTCTCGCGGGGGCGTGGTGTCGAAGCGTTTCGACAGTGCGCAGAGCCGGAGCGGGCAGGAAGAGGGTGGAGGACTAGAGGGAGGCCGGCGCGGGAGTGCCGGACGGGACCGCCGGCACCGGAGCGCCGGTCGGAGCGACCGCGAGGGATCCGCGGTCGACGTAGGAGGGCGGGAGCAGCTCGACGCCGACGGTGCGGCCGGAGTCGATCTGCTGGAGGGTCCGCGCGACGGCCGCTCGGCACATCGCGTCGAACGGGAGGGGAAGACTGCTGGTGGGGATCGGGAGGGCGCCGCCGTCGTAGCTGGCGCAGGCCGCCAGGATCGACAGGTCGCCGGGGACGGAGAGGCCGCGCTCGATGACGCGCTCGATCGCCGCCTCCGCCACGGGCTCGTTGCAGTGCAGCACGAGCGCGGTGGGCGGGACGGGTGCGGCGAGGATCGCGTCGATCGCGGCCTGTGCGCTCGGGCGGCCGATGTGCGGGCGCTCGACCGCGATCTCGACTCCGAGCGCCGCAGCCTCGGCGCGGAACGCCTCGTCGAAGCGGCGGACGAAGCCGGCGTTGCGGTCGGTGTAGGACTGCGGGTGCTCGAGCAGGCCGAGCGAGCGGTGGCCCAGCTCGGCGAGCCGGCGGACGCTCTGCCGGGCGGCCTCGGCGAAGTCGAGGTCGACGCAGGCGAGATCGTGGGAGTCGGCGGGCACGCCGATGAAGGTGGCGGGGACCCCCGCCGCGCGGATCAGCTCGGCGCGGTCGTCGTCGTCGTCGACGCCCATCAGGACGATGCCGTCGACGAGCGAGGAGGAGGAGACGCGCCCGATGCCGCTGGAGGCCTCGTCGGTGACGAGCAGCAGGACGTCGTAGTCCGACTCCCGGGCGCGCTCGAGCACCTCGGTGACGAAGCGCATGTGGGTCGGCAGGTGCAGCTCGCCGCGCATCGGGGCGGAGAGGGCGAGGATGTGGGTCCGCGCCCCGGCGAGCATCCGGGCTCCCGCGTGGGGCCGGTAGCCGAGCTGGCGCACCGCGTCGTCGACGCGCTGCCGGGTGGAGGCGGCGATCGAGCGCTTGCCGGAGAGGGCGTAGGAGACGGTGCTGATCGAGACTCCGGCAGCGCGGGCCACGTCGTGGATGGTCGCCATGGCTCCTCCTGCCGGACATCGTCGTCGGTCGCGGTCGAGCTTCGAAGCGCTTCGACCGGTCGTGCTGGAGCGACTGTACGCACAGTCGAAGCGCTTGCGCAAGCGATCCTCGCGACGACCTCCCCGGACGCCGGCCCGCTCCGCGAGCGGTTCCGCGGCTCGGGCGGGCGGCACCCGCGAGGGGCCGGAGGCCGACGCGCCGGGCCTTCCGCTCGTTGCGCCTCCCGACCCTCACCGGATATGTTGGGCCCAACAACAATTCGGCGACGTCGCCGGAAAGGATTCGGATCCCATGTCCCTGACCCCCACCCGCGCCGACAAGTTCTCGTTCGGCCTCTGGACCATCGGCTACAACGGGACGGACCCGTTCGGCGGCCCGACCCGCGAGCCGCTCGACGTCGTCCACGCGGTCGAGAAGCTCGACGAGCTCGGCGCGTACGGCCTCACCTTCCACGACGACGACCTGTTCGCCTTCGGCTCCACCGACGCCGAGCGCCAGACCCAGATCGACCGCCTCAAGGGCGCGCTGGAGTCCACCGGCCTCGTCGTGCCGATGGTCACCACCAACCTCTTCAGCGCCCCGGTCTTCAAGGACGGCGGCTTCACCTCGAACGACCGCGACGTCCGCCGCTTCGCGCTGCGCAAGGTCCTCCGCAACATCGACCTCGCCGCCGAGCTGGGCGCGAAGACGTTCGTCATGTGGGGCGGCCGCGAGGGCGCCGAGTACGACTCCGCCAAGGACATCCGCGCCGCGCTCGAGCGCTACCGCGAGGCCGTCAACCTGCTCGGCGACTACGTCACCGACAAGGGCTACGACATCCGCTTCGCCATCGAGCCCAAGCCGAACGAGCCCCGCGGCGACATCCTGCTTCCGACGCTCGGCCACGCGATCGCGTTCATCGACTCCCTCGAGCGCCCCGAGCTCGTCGGCGTGAACCCCGAGGTCGGCCACGAGCAGATGGCGGGCCTGAACTTCACCGCCGGCATCGCCCAGGCGCTGTACCACGGCAAGCTCTTCCACATCGACCTCAACGGCCAGCGCGGCATCAAGTACGACCAGGACCTGGTCTTCGGCCACGGCGACCTGCACAACGCGTTCTCGCTCGTCGACCTCCTCGAGAACGGCGGCCCCGGCGGCGTCCCGGCCTACGACGGTCCGCGCCACTTCGACTACAAGCCCTCGCGCACCGAGGACGAGACCGGAGTCTGGGACTCGGCCGCCGCGAACATGCGCACCTACCTGCTGCTCAAGGAGCGCGCCGCGGCCTTCCGCGCCGACCCCGAGGTGCAGGAGGCGCTGGCCGCCGCGAAGGTCGCCGAGCTCTCCACTCCGACGCTGAACGAGGGCGAGTCGTACGACGACCTGCTCGCGGACACCGCCTCGTACGAGTCGTTCGACGCCGACGCCTACCTCGGCGGCAAGGGCTTCGGCTTCGTGCGCCTGCAGCAGCTGGCCACCGAGCACCTGCTCGGCGCCCGCGGCTGACCCGCACCTCCTGAGCCCGCGGTCCGCCGCGGGACGACCTGAGACGGACGAGATCCCCTGCACCGGCACGGGATCTCGTCCGTTCTCCTGCATCCGGCCCGGTTCCGCACCGGACGCCCGAACCCGTACCCCCAACGAAAGAGGACAGCGATGACGCTCGTCGCAGGGATCGACTCGTCGACCCAGAGCTGCAAGGTGGTCGTCCGCGACCTCGACACCGGCGCCGTGGTGCGCACCGGCCGGGCGAGCCACCCGGACGGCACCGAGGTCGATCCGGCCGCGTGGTGGGAGGCGCTGCAGCTCGCCCTCGCCGACGCCGGCGGGCTCGACGACGTCGCCGCGATCTCGGTCGGCGGCCAGCAGCACGGCATGGTCGTCCTCGACGAGAGCGGCGCCGTCATCCGCCCCGCTCTGCTCTGGAACGACACCCGCAGCGCGCCCGCCGCCGCCGCGCTCATCGAGGAGCTCGGAGCCGGGGCCTGGGCGGAGCGGACCGGATCGGTGCCGGTCGCCTCCTTCACCGCCACCAAGCTCCGCTGGCTGCGCGACGCCGAGCCCGAGAACGCCGCCCGTGTCGCCGCCGTCGCGCTCCCCCACGACTGGCTGACCTGGCGCCTGCTCGGCTACGGCCCCGACTCCGCCCGTGGTCCGCAGCTCGACGCGCTCACGACCGACCGGTCCGACGCGTCCGGCACCTCGTACTGGGGAGCGGACGGCTACGACCTCGACCTGCTCGAGCGCGCCCTCGGCCACCGCCCGCTGCTCCCCCGCGTGCTCGGCCCCTCGGAGGAGGCGGGCCGCACCGAGAGCGGACTCGTCGTCGGCCCCGGCGCGGGCGACAACGCGGGCGCCGCGCTCGGCCTCGGCGCCGGCCCCGGCGACGTGGTCGTCAGCATCGGCACGAGCGGCACCGTCTTCGCCGTCACGGACGACCCGGTGCGCGACGCCTCCGGGACCGTCGCCGGCTTCGCCGACGCGAGCGGGCGCTTCCTGCCGCTGGTCGCGACGCTCAACGCCGCGCGCGTGCTGGCCTCGACCGCGACCCTGCTCGGCAGCGACTTCGACGAGTTCGCCGCACTGGCACTCGAGGCGGAGCCGGGTGCCGACGGCCTCGTGCTGGTCCCCTACTTCGAGGGCGAGCGCACGCCGAACCTGCCGGACGCGACCGCGAGCCTGCACGGGATGACCATCGCCTCGACCACGCGGCCGAACCTCGCCCGCGCGGCGATCGAGGGCATGCTCTGCGGACTGGCCGACGGGCTCGACGCCGTTCGCGCGCAGGGAGTGGAGGCGCGGCGCATCCTCCTCATCGGCGGAGCCGCGCAGAACCGCGCCGTGCAGCTCGCTGCCTCGCAGGTGTTCGACGTGCCCGTGCAGGTGCCGACGCCCGGCGAGTACGTGGCCGACGGTGCCGCCGTGCAGGCCGCCTGGGCGCTGACCGGTTCGCGTCCGACGTGGACCGTCACCTCGGTGGCCGAGCCCGCGCCGGACCACCGCCCCGTGATCCGCGAGCAGTACGCGGCCGCCCGAGCCTGAGAATCCAGCCCCGGCCCTCTCCAGGGTCGGGGCCTCGCCGCAAGCCCCAGTGGACGGGGAGCGGAATCGCGCTACTCTCATTACTCAGCCAGCTGACTAATGGAGGAGCGACATGACCGCCACACGAACCCCCGACCGCGCCGACCGGATCCGCCAGGTCGTCGTCGCCGTGAGCGCGGTGCTCGCCCTCATCGGCTCCTTCATCGGCTCGGGCGCCGCGGGCGGCACGCAGATCCAGAACGCGGCCGGCGGCGCCCTGACCGCGTCCTCGACCCCCATCGCTCCCGACGGCCCCGCCTTCGCGATCTGGAGCGTCATCTACACCGGCCTCATCGCCTACGCGATCTGGCAGTTCCTGCCCTCGCAGACCGCCCGCACCCGCCACCGCCGGCTGGGCTACTGGGCCGCCGCCAGCCTCCTCCTGAACGCCGCGTGGATCCTGGTCGTCCAGGCCGGCTTCCTGACGCTCAGCGTCGTCGTGATCGCCCTGCTTCTCGCCGTGCTCGCGCGCATCTTCGTGATCCTGCGGACCACACGGTCGGCCGGAGTGGTCGACGCGATCGTGACGGACGGCACCTTCGGGCTCTACCTCGGCTGGGTGTGCGTGGCCACGGCCGCGAACGTCACCGCCGGGCTCGTCGGCGCGGGAGTCGGCAGCGCGGACGGTCCGGGCGCCGCGGTCTGGGCGGTCGTCGTCCTCGCCGTCGCCGCGCTCGTCGGACTCCTGATCGCCGTCACCGGCCGCGGCCGCATCGCCCCGATGCTCTCGCTCGTCTGGGGACTCTCCTGGGTCGCCGTCGGCCGCTTCGCCGGCGAGCTCGTCTCGGTCCCCGCCGGGATCGCCGCGCTGGTCGCCGCCGCCGTGGTGCTGGTGGTCACCCTCCTCGTCCGCGCCACCGCGGGACGCCCGGTCAGCGCCGCCTGATCCTTGCGCGACGAAGGCCGAGAGGCCGGGACAGCCCTGGTCCGGGGCCGCCCGGCCTCTCGGCCTTCGTCGTGGTGGCGGATCAGGTGATCAGCGTGTCGACGTACTCCCGGTTCTCGTCCATCCACGCGGCGAGGGCGGCGGAGCGGTCGTCGGCCCCGTCATTGAACAGCGCGTTCTCGAGCGAGTAGAGCGTCTTCGAGTCCATCCGGAAGTCGCGGATCCAGCGGCTCATCGTCGGGTAGTCCGCGTCGAACGCGGCCGAGCCGAAGGAGTGGATCCCCTCCGCCTGCCCGAGCAGGCCCTTCGGGTCCTCGAGGTCCTTGACCGGGAAGGCGTCGTAGGCCCAGTGCGGGCGCCAGAGCGTGACGGCGATGTTCTCGCCCGCGGCGGTCGCGCTCGAGAGCTCCTGGAGCATGGCCGGCGTCGACGAGGTGAGGTAGTCCATCCCCTCCAGGCCGTAGCCTGGGATGACGTCCTCGGTCGTCGTCTTGTTGAGACCGGAGCCGGGCTCGATGCCGATCAGGCGGTTGCCGACGACGCCCGGGTCGGCGGCGAGCTCCTCGAGGGAGTCGATCGGAGCGTCCTCGTTGACCGCGATGGTCAGCTTCGCCTCGTCGTTCCACGCGCCCAGGTCGACGATCGAGTCGCCGTACTGCTCGACGTACCGGGCGTGGGTGAGCGGCAGCCAGGTGTCGAGGGCGAGGTCGTAGTCGCCCGTCGAGAGGCCCTGGAAGCCGGGGGCGACGTCGGCGTTCTGCAGGGTCACGTCGTAGCCCTGCTCCTCGAGCACCGCCTCCCACAGAGCGGAGACGGCGATCCCCTCGTCCCAGCCCTGGAACACGGCGACGGTCAGGTCGGTGCGGTCGCCGTTGTCGACGGAGGAGGCGGTGGCGGGAGCGGCGAGGGTCGCGGCCCCGAGGGACGCGACCAGGCCGATCGAGACGACGCCGACGGCCGAGCGGGTCGCCACGACGGCGCGGCGGTTCTTCGCCCGGGCGACCCTCGCCGGCGAGGGCGAGCCCAGCGCGCCGGTCATCCGGTCGAGGACGACCGCGAGGATCACGACGGAGATGCCCGCCTCGAAGCCGAGCGCGACATCGATCCGGTTGAGGCTCGCGACGACATCGCCGCCCAGCCCTCCGGCGCCGACCATGCCCGCGATGACGACCATCGAGAGCGAGAGCATGATGACCTGGTTGAGGCCCGCCAGGATCGAGGGCAGCGCCAGCGGCAGCTGGATCTGGCGGAGGATCCGCCACTTCGAGGAGCCGAACGACTCCCCCGCCTCGACGAGCTCCGGGTCGACGCCGCGGATGCCCAGCTCGGTGAGCCGGACGCCCGGCGCCATCGCGAACACGATGGTCGCGACGATGCCCGGCACCACTCCGACCCGGAACAGGATCAGCGCGGGGATCAGGTAGACGAAGGCCGGCATCGTCTGCATCAGGTCGAGCACGGGCCGGATGACCGCGGAGGCCGTGCGGTTGCGCGCGGCGAGCACGCCCAGCGGCACGCTCAGCGCGATGGCGATCACGGAGGCGACGAGCACCAGCGCGAGGGAGTCCATCGCGTTCTCCCACTGGTCGACCCCCACGATCAGCAGGAGCCCCACGGCGGTGCCGGCCGCGAAGACCCAGCCGCGGACGGCGTAGGCCAGTACGGCGAGGAAGGCGACGATCACCCAGAAGGGCGGCGTGGCGAGGACGAGGTCGACGCCGGAGTAGAGGGCGCCGAAGACGGTGCGCAGCAGGTCGAAGACCGGCTGGAAGGTCTGCGTGAGGACATCGACGGCACCCTCGGCGAGGGCGCCGAGCGGGAGGCGGAATCCGAGATCGGTCATCGTGCACCTCCGTCCGCCGCGAGGACGGCGTCGTCGACGGGGCCTCCGGTCGCGTGCAGGGTCGCGGTGACGACCTCGGTCGAGACGGTGGCGGGCGGCTCGATCACCGGGTGCTCGCCGGTGCGGGCGGCCACGTTGCCGAGCGCCGCGAGCAGGGTCACCCGCGGGATCGCTCCGAGCAGACGCCCGTCGGCGTCGACCACGGCGACCGGCAGCGCCGACTCGACGGCGGGCTCGATGACCTCGCTGAGGGCGGTGTCCGGACCGACGGTGACGACGTCGGAGGTGAGGACCGCCGAGAGGTCGCCGGTGCTCCGGCGCACCTGCTCGATCACGTCGCGGTCGCGGACCGTGCCCAGCAGGCGGCGTCCGCCGCCGACCACGAACGCGGCCGAGGTCTGCAGGTCGCGCATGCTCCTCAGTGCGGCGCGGGGACCGGCCGCGAGGGTGACCACGGAGCGGGCGGGCTCCATCACGGCGGAGGCGGTGAGCACGCGGGCGCGGTCGACGTCCTGCACGAACTGGGCGACGTAGTCGTTCGCCGGGTCGGTGAGGATCTCCTCCGGGGTGCCGATCTGGACGATGCGGCCGTCGCGCATCACCGCGATGCGGTCGCCGAGGAACATGGCCTCGTTGAGGTCGTGCGTGATGAAGACGATGGTCTTGCCGAGCTCGTGCTGCAGCTCGATCAGCTGCCCCTGCATCTCGCGGCGGATCAGCGGGTCGAGTGCCGAGAACGCCTCGTCCATCAGCACGATGTCGGTGTCGGCGGCGAGCGCCCGGGCGAGGCCGACGCGCTGGCGCATGCCGCCGGAGAGCTCGTCGGGCATCTTCTCGTGCCAGCCGGCGAGACCGGCGCGCTCGACCGCGAGCAGGGCCCGCTCGCGGCGCTCGGCCGCGGGGACGCCCTGGATCTCGAGCGGGTACGCGACGTTGTCGAGCACGGTGCGGTGCGGGAGGAGCGCGAAGTGCTGGAACACCATCGACACCGACGAGCGGCGCACGCGGCGCAGCTCCGCCTCGGAGACGCCGGTGATGGTGGAGCCCTCGATCAGGACCTCGCCCGCGGAGGGCTCCTGGAGCCCGTTCAGCATGCGGATGAGGGTGGACTTCCCGGAGCCGGAGAGGCCCATCACGACGAAGATCTCGCCGCGGCGCACGGTGAAGGACGCGTCGATCACCGCGGCCGTGCCGAGTCCGGCGAGCTCGCCGCGGTCGGCGCCCTCGCCCAGTCGGCGGACGACCTCGTCGGGCTTCCGGCCGAACACCTTGAAGAGGTGGCGGGCCTCGAGAGCGGGGGTCGCGGGATCGGCGCCCGCCTCGCTCCGGGGCTCGCTGATGATCTGCTGGTTCTGGTGCACGTACACTCCGTCGGCGCGCAGGGACGACGCCCTGCGCTCATCTCGTGGTGCCGGGTCGGGAGCGTGGGACAGCCGTGCGTCGAGCCTCCGCGTGCGTCCCGCCGCTCAGCGCGGCAGGGGGTGGAGGCGAGAGCGTCCGAGGCGGCCTCGGGGCCGCCTCCACTCCCGTTGACCGTACGATCGCGGCGCGTCCTGGGGGGACGCCGTGCGAGCGCGGACCGGTTCATCGGGGCCCGTGAGGACCGCCGACCACGGTAGCCGCGGAGCCGCCGAGGGGCAAACGTCGGACAATTGCGGGGGCGGGTCCAGGGGTGGTGATGAACCGATCGGCGCGAGCGAATGTGCTGGTCGGAGCTGGTTTCCGGAGTGTTGCGCGATCGTTACCGTGATGGCGCGGCCGGCGGCGCTCGTTCCGGCCGGTCTCGATAGGCCGCTGCTCGACCGGCGAGGAGGCCCTGTCGCTCAGACGGTGGTCTCGCCCGCCGGGCCCGAGGGGGCCGCCGCGCCGACTCCACTGACGGGCTCACCCTGCCAGGACACGAGCGTCCACGCGTCGCCCGAGCCCTCGAGGACGACGACGCCGGTGTTGTCGAGCAGGTGGTCGGCGATGAAGCGCGCATCGAGGTCGAGGGAGCGCAGACCCGCCCAGCAGCGGATGGCCGCGCCGTGGCTGATCAGCGCGACGACCTCGTGCCCGAGCGCCTCCGCCTCCGCCACCACCGCGTCGTAGCGCGCCGCGAACTCGTCGCCCGTCTCGCCGCCCGCGAGCCGGATCGACGTCTCGCCGCCGGCCCAGCGGAAGACCGTGCCCATGTACTCCTCGACCGCCGCCTCGTCGCCGCGCATCTCGAGCCCCGCGGCCGCGACCTCGCGGATGCCGTCGCGCTCGATCGGCTCGAGCCCGAGCGCCGCGGCGAGAGGGGCGGCCGTCTCGTGGGTGCGGACCATCGTCGAGACGAGCAGCGCGCCGATCCCCTCGCCGGCGAGCCGACCGGGCAGCGCCGCGGCCTGGGTGCGGCCGAGATCGGTGAGCCCGGGTCCGGGGATGCGGGTGTCGAGGAGCCCGGCGACGTTGGAGGGGGTCTGGCCGTGGCGGATCAGGAGGAGGCGCATCCGCCCACGCTAACCGCGGAGGCTGGGCTTCCGGGGCGCGCGTTCGCGCTCGCTCCCGCCGTTGTGCGGCGAGTGCGGCGCTGCCACGATGTGCGGGGACGCTCCCGGACCGGGAGCCGCAGACGGACGGGACGGGCGGACATGGCCTCCGAAGACGGTTTCTCGAAGGACGAGCGCGCGGCGATGAAGCAGCGTGCGGCCGAGCTGCGGGCGGAGGCGAAGCGGCAGAAGAGCGCCGACAAGGCCGACGCCGACCGCAGGGACGCGGAGGCCGCGATCGCCGCGATGACCGACGAGGAGCGGCCGATCGCCCAGATGCTCCACGAGGTCGTCGGCGAGACCGCCCCCGATCTCCTCCCGAAGACCTGGTACGGCTTCCCCGCCTACGCGCGCTCCGACGGCAAGGCGATCGTCTTCTTCCAGCCCGGCGCGAAGTTCGGCACGCGCTACTCGACCCTCGGCTTCCAGGACGGCGCGCAGCTCGACGACGGCACGATCTGGCCGACCGCCTACGCGCTCGTCTCCGCCGACGCCGAGACGCGCGCCGCCGTCACCGAGCTGGTCCGCCGCGCGGCCGGGGCCTGACCCCGTGGCGCACGTCTACGACGAGATCGACGAGAGCCTCTCCTCCTGGATCCACGAGCAGCCGATGTGGTTCGTCGCCACCGCGCCCCTCGCCGCGGACGGGCACGTCAACATGTCGCCGCGCGGCCACGACTCGTTCTCGATCCTGGGCCCGCGGCGCGTCGGCTGGGTCGACTACACGGGCAGCGGAGTCGAGACGATCGCGCACCTGCGCGAGAACGGGCGCGTGTGCCTGATGTTCGCGTCGTTCGGACCGCGTCCGCGCATCGTCCGCCTGCACGGCACCGGCTCCGTGCACCTGCCCGGTTCGGAGGCGTTCGCCGAGGTCGCGGAGCAGCACCCCGATCACCCGAGCACCCGCGCGGTCGTCACCGTCGAGCTCACCCGCATCAGCGACGCGTGCGGCTGGGGCGTGCCGGTGATGGAGCCGGTCGGCGAGCGCGACCTGCTCCTCCTCCAGGCCGAGAAGAAGGGCCCCGACGGCATGGCCGAGTACCGAGCCACGCGCAACGCGGTCAGCATAGACGGGCTGCCGGGCTACCCGCTGGACTGAGCGGGCGGGAAGCGGCCGCAGCGCGGCGCGCACGAGCACGCCGACCGGCTCGAGCAGGGTCTCAGTGATGACGGCGAGCGGGTTCGACCCGGTCGGGCGGGAGTCGACGGAGAACCGAGTCCTCGTCATTCGTCAAGTCCTCGACCGCTGACCGCCGCTCAGCACGACCAGACGTGCATCACGGTCCGTCCCCCGTTCGGGAACCCCGGGTCGATCGACGTGTTCGTCGTCGGTGCGGGTCTGAAGCGGGCGCTCCTCGCGGGGACGATGACCGGCGGCCTCGTCGACGGGTACACCGCCGCCGTCTCAGCGAGATCGCACAGCGCGACGGGACCGGTTCGCGGAAGCACGCACGAGGACGCTTCGCACACGTCCCTAGGGGATGTACTCCTGGGACCAGTAGTCGGCCCGGATCTTCAGGAGGGGCCCCTCGACGGTGGAAGTCACCGAGATGGAGCGAGGGTCCCGGAGGGTTCCCGCGATGCGTGTCTGCGGGGTCCTTTCGAGCTCGCTCGACAACTGCTCGGGAGTGATTCGCGTCGGGAGGGACGACCGCGAGCAGCCGCCGGCATCCACCGGAGGCGCATTCGACGGTCCCGCTGACGACCTCGCTCCCCTGTGGACGGTCGATGGCCGAGGCCGCCGACCGCGCTGGTGAGGCTCATCCATGGGTCGGGACGAGAGCGAGCTCCGGGGAGCTCCGGCCGATCCCAGGAGGGGCGGACGTGGAGCGCGACTGAGGCCTGCTCGATCGACGGTCGGATCGGACGGCGTCCACACCATCGGCCCCGCAGAGATCCCCTGGCCGATCCGCCCGCCGCTACGCCCGCCCGTCGACGGCCCGGATCGAGAACAGCTCCTGCGGCGTGCAGTCGAGCGCGTCGCAGATGAGCGTCAGCGTCGTGAAGCGGATCGCGCGGGCGCGGTTGTTCTTGAGGATGGAGAGGTTCGCCATCGTGATGCCGGTGCGGGCCGAGAGGGCGGTGAGGGTCACGCCGCGCTCGGCCAGCACTGCTCCGAGGTGGCAGTCGATCCGGTGCCTCTCGTCGTCGGCGGGCTCAGACAACGCCGTCGACGTCCCGTTCGAGCTTCGCGCCGGCGCGGAACGCCGCCGTCAGGGCGAGGGCCACCACTCCGGCGAGCAGGACGGGGACGGGCCACTGCGGCAGGTTCGTCCCGATGGCCTGGTAGTCGCCGCCGAGGAAGGCGTCGCGCTGCTCGTCGGTCACCCGGCCGGCGGCGAAGAGCAGGCCGATGCCGGAGCTGAGGTACAGGCCGGCCGCGGTGTCGGCGAGGCCCTGCGCCACTCCACCGATCAGCAGGACGAGGCTCAGACGGCGCCAGTTCGCGAGGACGAAGGGGTCGAACGGGCGTCCGGCCGCGATGCCGCGGAGGACCCGCAGGAGGAAGACCGTGGCGAGGACGATCGTGACCGCCTGGAGGAGGCTCGGCAGCGCACCGAGCAGGCGGAGGGAGAGGGCGGCGTCGGCGAGCGTGGGCGCGGTGCCCTCGCGCGGCTCGGCCTGCAGCAGCTGCGGGAGGCTCCGGAGCGGGAGGCGGCCGTCCGCTCCCCCGAAGACCAGCAGGGTGCGCCCGGTGGTGACGGTCCAGGTCTGCAGGAGCGCGGTGAGCACGGAGAAGACCGCGACGATGAGCAGGACCGCCCTGGCCACCCGGAACACGCGCGGACGCTCCCGGACCGGTCCGCTGGGGATGACACTCGTCATGGCGTGCTCCTTATCGATCGTCGATGTTATCGAGTATCGATACTACGCACGCCGGTCCGGCGATGTCGACCCGCGGCGCCCCGCCGACCACGGAGACGGCGGGAGGGGTGGTTGCCCGGGGCGAGGAGCCCGATCTAGCGTGGAGGGATGTCGGATGCGAGGGAGCGCGCCGCCCGGTACCGGGCCGGCGCCGCGGGCGAGGAGGAGGCGGAGCAGCCCGCCCTGCCGGAGGATCCGCTCGAGCGGGCCGCGTTCGTCGAGACGGCGATCCAGCTCGCGATCCGCCGCGGCGACTTCGACGACCTGCCGGGATCGGGGAAGCCGCTCCCGGACCTGGGCACGGCCCACGACCCGGACTGGTGGATCCGCCGCAAGATCGAGCGCGAGAACCTCACCGGTATCGGCCCGGCCGCCTTCCTCCTCCGCGCCGAGGACCGCGCGCTCGACGAGCGCCTCGACCGCTTGCACCGCGAGGAGGAGGTGCGCGCCGAGCTCGCCGACTTCAACACGCGGGTGATCGAGGCGCGCCGCCAGCTGCTGGGTGGGCCGCCCGTCGTCACCCCGCTCCGGGACGTCGACGAGGAGGTCGCCGCCTGGTCGCAGCGGCGCGCCGATCGCGCTGCCGAGGCCGAGGCCCGGGCGGCCGCCGAGCCGGAGCGGTCCCGCCGCTGGTGGTCGCGGCGGCGCTGACGTCCCCGGAAACCGGACAGACCTGCCCCTCCCACTGGGGTCCCGCCCCGGGAAACCGGGCGGGAGCGCGCCTCCGAATCATGCGTACACATCAAGTCGACCGGAGTCCGCATGCTCACCGCCACCACCCCCGCACGCCTCACGAGGGCCCGCCCCTCGACCCTCGCCGCGCCGCCGCTCGCACTGCTCGAGCCCGACTCGGACCGGATGCTCGTCATCCGCGCCGCGGAGGGCGACGACCGCGCGTTCGCCACCATCGTCCGCCGCTACACCGGGCTGCTCCGCGCGACGGCCGCCCGCACCCTCCGCAGCAGCGCCGACGTCGACGACGTGGTGCAGGAGACGTTCCTCGCGGCGTGGACCCACGTGGACAGCGTGATCGACGGCGAGACCATCGCCGGCTGGCTCGTCACGACCGCCCGCCGCCGCAGCGTCGACCGGCTCCGCTCCAGCGTCTCGCGGCTGCGAGCCGAGCTGGACGACGAGTTCCCCGCCTCCGCTGCCGACGACCCGGAGCACGCCGCACACTGCGGATCGCTCGCCGCCGACGCCAACCGGGTGCTCGCCGCGATGCCCCCGGCCCAGCGCCGCTGCTGGGAGCTGCGCCAGCTGGAGCAGTGCAGCTACGACGCGATCGCGCACGAGCTGGGGCTCACGACCTCGACCGTCCGCGGACTGCTCGCCCGCGCCCGCGCGACCCTCCGCACGGAGCTCGCCCACTGGCGCTGATCCGCGCTGCGGATCTCGGCGCAGGCGACCAGGCGGGGGCCTTCAGCGCAGGAGAACCGGCCCCGCGCCGATCCGCACCCGGAACAGCGAGTACGGGTACGTCCGCAGATCCGTGCCGCCCTGGTAGTCGGCCTGGCGGTGCAGCTGGTTCGCAGTGACGTACAGGTGCTCGTCCGTCGCGATCGACATCGTGTCCGGCCAGAGCAGCCGCTCGTCGTGCACGATCGTCTCCATCGTGCCGTCGGTGCGACGGCGGACGATCGCGTTGTTCTCGTAGCTCGTGGCGTAGAAGCGGCCCAGCGCATCCGTCTCGAGGCCGTCCGCTCCCCCGCCCTTGTCGCCCTCGTCGACGACGGTCGCCGCGACGTCCTCGTCCGGCACCGACCGGTCGACCAGTGCCGCCGTCGCCACGCTGAACCAGCGGCGGGAGACGAGCGGGCAGTACCAGAGGCGCTCGCCGTCGGCCGAGATCGCGATGCCGTCAGCGCCCATCGTCACCGGCTGCGGGTCGCCGTCGGCCGGGCGCTTCATCAGCACGCGGCCCTCGGCCATCGGCACGAGCTCCGGAGGAGTGAGCGCCTTCGTGCTCGGGTGGTCGTGCAGGCGGCGCCAGGCGGTCCCCGCCTCGAGGTCGACGACGATGATCCCGTTCGGGCCGGAGTCGGCCGAGTCGGTGATGTAGGCGATGCCGCGCCGCAGATCGAAGCGCACGTCGTTGAGGTAGGTGGTCGGCAGGGCGACGTCCGGCTCGAGGACGATCACCTGCTCGACGGTGTCGGTCGCCAGGTCGACGCGGACGAGCTTGGGGCCGCCCTTCTTCGTCGGCTCGAACATCGGGCTGCCGGTGTCGAGCATCCAGAGCCGGTCGGCCGGATCGACGACGATGCTCTGCACCGAGACGAGGGCGCCGACGTCGTCGATTCCCGACGGCGTGTTCCAGGCCTCGTCCGGGTAGGGCACCGCCGCTCCGTCGACCAGCTCCACGACCGTGGCCGGGACCTCGTCGCCCCACTTCGGGAAGTTCACGAAGATCCGCCCGGTGTGCGAGACGCTGACGCCGGTGGGCATCGGACCGCTGGTGAAGGCGTGCACGAGCTCCAGCTCGCCGAGCGGCTCGTCGATCGGGCGCGTGCCGCGGGTCTCGTCGGTCGGTCCCCAGAATCCCATGGTGCTCTCGCTGTCCTCCCGCCGGCGCGGGCTCGTGGCGGTCTCGGTGCCGGTCGGGTGCGGGGTCGGTGCCCGCCGCGACCGGTGCTCCTCATCCTGCGCGTCGGCGCCGGTCGGCGGGGAGGAGGTGGCGGAGGAGGCGGCGAGCGCCTAGCATCCGGCCGCCGCGGGCGACCCCGGAGCCGCGACCGAGGAGGCGGAGGAGGGCCGGCCCGCGTCCGACTTCGGCACGGCCTTCACGAAGGGGCTCAGCATCGGGACGCGGCAGTGCCCGGTGGAGCGGGTCGCCTCGGCGGCCGCTCCCGCCGCCCGCAGTGCACCGCCCCCCGCCGTCGCGCTCACCCGCTGGTCGGCGGATCGACGGACCGCTGATCCGCCGGCCGTCCGCTTCCGGACATGACCGCTAGAGGGCGTTGCCACTGCGGCCGCTCACCTGCCACGGTCGCAGAGCGACCGACGACGGTCCACCGATCAGAAGGACCGAGGCCCGCTCATGGACGACTCCTCTTCGACCGAGACCAGCACGAGCGAGATGACGCCCGAGGTGCTGGCCGCGTTCACCGACGCCTGGACCCGCCACGACCTCGAAGCGCTGATGAGCCACATCACCGACGACTGCGTCTACGGCGCGTCCGTCGGCCCCGAGCCCGGCCGCACCTGGACGGGGAAGGAACAGGTCCGCGAGGGATTCGCGCTCATGCTCGCCTTCGACACCGGACAGGAGCGGCACGAGGAGGGGGCTCCCCTCATCGCCGGGACGCGCGGCGCGGCCACCTGGTCCTTCACCGGGACCGGCCCCGACGGCGGACCCCAGGTCACGCGGGGCTGCGACATCTACGAGTTCCGCGGCGGGAGGATCGCCCGCAAGGACGCGTTCCGGAAGGTCTACCGGGCGGACGAGGAGTAGTCCGGGTCGGCCTCCCTCGCGCAGCGGAGCCGGAGCGGCGTCCTCGTACCGGGTGGCCCCGCACCTGCCCGGTCGCGCAGACTGGATCGATGGCAGCGGCGTCGGCACCGGTCGGATGGGGACGTCTGCCCGCCGTCTCGTGGCTGATGGTGCGCGCCTTCACGCGCCACCGCGTCCTCGCCGTCCTGGCCTTCCCGACGGCGCTGCTCTCGCTCGCGCCCTCCGTGATCCGCCGCGCCGCCCACGAGACGGCCGACCGGAACGGACTGGTCGTGTTCGGGCGCTACCGGCCGGTCGCCGACGCCCTGGTGAGCATCGCCGTCACCGTCCCGGTCGTCCTGCTGGCCATGGTGGCGGCCGTGTGGGTCGCGCTCTCGGGTCTGCTCGGCGCGGTCCTGGTCCTCGCGGCGCTCCTCGGCGGAGCCGTGGGGGCGGGGGCCCTGCTGGTCGGGACCCCCCTCACCGCGGCCGTCGGCGCGGAGACGCCCCCCGGGCGGCGGTGGACGGTGATGGCGCTCTCGCAGCGCCCCGGGACCCGCCTGTCGGCGCTGCTCGCGACGAGGGAGCTGCTGGCCACGGTCCCCGCGGGAGGAGTCGTCGTGGCGGTCGCCGCCGACGAGCGGCTGGCGGACAGCTACTCGCGCCTCGGCTTCTCCCGGGGACGGGGCCTGCGGGTCTTCCAGCAGGTCTGAGGGGCACCTCATCGCCGGACGGAGGCCACCGGCGGCTCGATACGGTGGGGATCGTGCAGCGCGGCTGAGGGCTCCCCGATCCCCGTCACTCCTACCCGCTCCCTCCGGCCCGCTCGGGCGCGATCGAAAGGCTCCCCGTGTCCGCACTCCTCCCCCTGCAGGGCAGGACCGCCCTCGTCACCGGTGTCTCGCGGCGGCGCGGCATCGGATTCGCCGTCGCCGCGAAGCTCGCCTCCCTCGGCGCGCACCTCGTCGTCCACCACCACCGCCCTCACGATCTCGACCTCCCCTGGGGAGGCGACGACCTCGATGCGGTCCGGTCCGAGCTCCGCGCGCACCTCACGGAGGGCGCGCGGTTCGCCGACGTCGCCGCGGACCTGGCCGATCCCTCCACGATCCCCGGTCTGATCGCCACCGCAGCCGACCTCAGCGGGAGCCTGGACGTCCTCGTCTGCAACCACGCGAAGAGCGGCGATGACGGCAGCATCCTCGACATGACTCCTGAGCGGCTCACCGCGTTCTGGGACGTCAACACCCGCTCCACCCTCCTGCTCACCGCGGAGTTCGCGCGGCTCCGGGCACCGCGCGCGGACGGATCCCGCCGGCCCGGCGACCGGATCGTCGGGGCCGGGCCCTACGCCCGGGCGCAGGGGCACGTGTTCTGGATGACGTCCGGCCAGATCCACGGCGCGATGCGCGGAGAGGTCGCCTACGCCGCGAGCAAGGCCGCACTCGCCGGCGTCACCGCCACGGTCGCCGCCGAGCTGTTGGAGCTCGGGATCGTGCTCAACACGATCGATCCCGGTCCGGTGAACACGGGATACCTGGACCCGGAGACCACCGACCGGTCGCTCGAGGACCTCGAGGAGTACGTCGCGAGCACGCCCTTCGGCCGGGTCGGCACGCCGGCGGACCCCGCGGAGCTGATCGCGTGGCTGGCCACGTCGGCGGGCAGCTGGGTCGTCGGGCAGGTGCTCACGACCGACGGCGGGTTCAGCCTGTGACCGGAGCGGCGGGGAGCCGTCCGGCGCCGACGACCGGCGCGGCCGGGCCCGGGGATGATGGGCGCATGGGAACTCGTGGGGCCGGAGTGCTGTGGGTGGTGAGCGCGCTCGCCTACGTGGGAGCGGAGGCGGTCGCCGCGTCCGCGTTCCCGGGCTACAGCTACGCACGGAACTACATCAGCGATCTCGGCGTGCCCGAGGTGGGCGTGTTCCAGGGGCGCGCGATCGACTCGCCGCTGCACGCGGTGATGAACGCCGGATTCCTCCTGCAGGGGGCGCTCTACCTCGCCGCCGCCGTCACGACCGTGCGGGCGGCGCGGGGCGGATCGCGGGGGCTGTTCCTCTCCCTCGCCGTGGTCTACGCCGTGGGCATCGCCGTGGTGGGCCTCGTGCACGGGAGCAGCGCCAGTGCGCAGAACGGGATCGGCGGCCTGCACGTGGTCGGCGCCGCGATGGCGATCGTCGGCGGCAACGCGGCCTCGATCGTCGCCGGTGCCGCGGCCCGTCGCGGCCGCGCCCCGTGGGCGCTCGGGACGGTCGGGATCGTGCTCGGCGCGGCCGGCCTGCTCGCGCTGCTGATGCTGCAGGTCGACACCCGCGTGCCCGGCGTCGATCTGCTGCCCGACGGCGTCTGGGAGCGCGCCTCCGTCTACGCCGTCACGGCCTGGCAGCTCGCGACCGGCCTGCGGCTGCTCCGGCGGCCGGAGGTGCCGCGGCAGCCGCGGCCTCCTCAGACCGCGGGCAGCGGCGCTCCGATCCGGTAGAAGCGGTCGGCGGTCGCCGCGAAGACGTCGCGCCGCTCCGCAGGCGAGAGTGCCGCGGTGAGCTCGTCGAACGCGGTGTACAGCTCGGAGAAGCTCGAGTAGAGGCTGTCGACCGGGAAGTTGCTGCCGAGCATCGTCCGCGACGGCCCGAACGCCTCGAGCGTCTCGTGCACGAACGGCGCGATCGACGCGCGGGTCCAGGAGTGGTCGTTCGTGCCGATCGCCGAGATCTTCACGACCGTGTTCTCGCGCTCAGCAACGGCGCGCAGCCCCCTGCGCCACTCGTCCACCGAGTCGGAGTCGCGGCCGATCGGCATGCCGAGGTGGTCGAGCACGATCGCGGTGCCGGGGAAGGCGCCGGCGAGCTCGGCCGCCTCCTGCAGCTGCGAGGGGAACACCTGCAGGTCGAACGACAGGCCCAGCGGCGCGAGCCGGGCGAAGTGCGCGCGCCAGACCGGATCGGACGAGATCCCCGGCCGATCACGGTGCGTGAAGACCGGATCCGGGTGCCAGTTCAGGATATCGCGGACGCCGCGCGTCACGGAGTACCCGGCGTGCTCCTCCAGCTGCCGGGGCGCGTCGGCGTCCAGGAGCGACACGTGCGCGACGTGCACCGTCGGCACCGGGCGCTCGCGGGAGAGGGCGTCGATCCAGGCCGTCTCGGCGAGCGCGTCGGCCGCGCCGTTCTCGACGTGCACGGAGGCTGCGAGCGTCACGTCCCGGGCGTCGGCGAGGTAGTCGTCGACGCTGTAGGAGCGGCGGATCGGCCGGTCGTCGCCGTGGTAGCGGAAGGGCTCGGCCGGCCCCTCCAGCCACGGGTAGGAGCGGCGGAGATCCGTCAGGTGGTGGTGGGCGTCGATGACGACGAGTCCGCTCATGCGTGCCTCCCCGGGGTCGGAGCGCCGAGGCGCGCGATCGTCCGGACGACGCCGGTGTGGTCCAGGTCGCCGTCGCCGTCGGCGACCATCCTCTCGAACAGGCCGGTCACGGCGGTGATCGCGGGCAGGACGACCCCCTCGGCGTCCGCAGCCTCGCGGACGTAGCGGAGGTCCTTCAGCTGGTTGCGGGCGCTGCCGCCCTCGGCGAAGTCGTCCTCCAGCCACTTGGCGCTCTTCTGCTCGAGCACGGTGGTGCGGGCGAGGCCGCCCTGCAGCAGCTCGACCATCACCTCCGGGTCGAGTCCGGCGGTGCGGGCGAGCAGCAGGGCTTCGGAGACGACGGCGACCGTCCCGGCGACCACGATCTGGTTGCAGAGCTTGGCGGTCGCTCCGGCGCCGCTCGGGCCGAGGTGGCGGACCGTGCGGCCGAGCCGCGCGAGCACGGGGAGGACGCGGGCGACCGCCTCCTCCTCTCCGCCCACCATGATGCTGAGGGTCGCGTCCCGAGCGCCGACCGTGCCGCCGCTGAGCGGGGCGTCGACGACGCGGACGCCGTGCTCCTCGGCGAGGCGCGCGGCGAGCACGGCCACCGCCGAGGGCGAGACGGTCCCGTGCACGACGAGCACCGGATCCGCGATGCCCTGCTCGCGCCAGCCGGCGAGCAGGCCGTCCTCTCCGTCCAGCAGCGACTCGACCTGCGCGAGGTCCGGCAGCACCGTCAGCGTGATGTCGGCCGCCGCCTCGCGCGGAGTCGCCGCCACGCGGGCCCCGAGCGCGGCGAAGGGGTCGGCCTTCGCGCGGGTGCGGTTCCAGACCACGAGGCCGCCGTCGTCGACGAGGTTCCGCGCCATCGGGGCGCCCATGGGTCCGAGGCCGAGCAGCGAGAGCGTCACTGGGCGACCTCGGCGAGCTGGTCGGGCGCCACGTCGTCGAGCAGCACCGCGGCCTCGAAGCCGAGCAGCTCCCGGGAGCGGGTGAGGTCGAGCCCGACGGAGCGGCCCGGCAGCTCGCCGCGCGGCACGCCGGGGGCGATCGCGTCGAGGGCGGCCGCGGTGTCGCCGCGGAGGTAGGTGAGCGGAGCGGCGACCAGGATCCCCGGAGCGGGAGGCGTGTCGTGCAGCAGCGCCGCGAGCACCGAGCGGGCGGCATCGGCCGCGTCGAGGTAGCTGAAGCCCTCCGCCGCCTGGCGGCGCGGGTCGGCGGCGATCGCGGTGCGCAGGTGCTCGCCGAACCGCCGCCCGCCGTCGAGGGTGATGTCGCGCACCAGCGGGAAGCGGAGGCCCGTGAGCTCGAGGCCCCAGGTGGCGTGCGCCATCCGGGCCGCGTCCTCGCTCGCGAGCTTCGAGAGCGAGTACTCGTCCGAGATCCGGGGCGCCGCGTCCTCGGAGTAGGGGAACACGGGCGGGAGCGCCTGCTCGGCCCCGAGGGGGTAGCCGTTCGCGTTGATGCTGGAGGCGTAGACGACCTTGGCGACTCCGGCCGCCGCGGACGCCGCGAGCACCGCGAAGGTGCCCACGGCGTTCACGCGGTAGGTCTCGACCGCGTCGGCCATTCCGAGTCCGGCGTAGCCGCCGAGGTGGACGACCGCGTGCTGGCCGGCCAGCGCCTCGGCGAGGACGGCCTCGTCGGTCACGTCGCCGACGACGGTCCGGACGGCCGGGTCCGCCCCCGCGTCGCTGCGGTCGAGGACGGTGACGACCGCTCCCTCCGCCAGGAGCGCCGCGACGGTGGGCCGCCCGATGAGGCCCCAGCCGCCCGTCACGAGGACCCGCGCGCCGTCGAGGGCGGTCAGCGCCGTCACGCGTTCACCGACGGCGTCGACTCGGTCGGAGGAGCGGCGACGTCCTCCTGCTTCTTCCTGCGGCCTCTCGAGAACATCGGCCAGCCCTTGCTGCCCTGGTCGAGCGTGACGGCGATCAGGACGACGAGGCCGGTGACGATCTGCTCGTAGAAGCTCGGCACGTTCAGAAGCACCAGGCCGTTGGTGAGCGCGCCCAGGATGAGCGCGCCGACCAGGGTGCCCGCGATGCGGCCCTCGCCGCCCATCAGGTTCGCTCCTCCGATGACCGCCGCGGCGATCGCGGTGAGCTGGTACGGGCTGCCCGCGTCCGGCTGCGCGGCGTTGATGCGGGCGACGATGACCAGGCCGGCCAGGGCCGAGAGCCCGCCGGAGATGCAGTAGACGGCGATCTTGACGCGGTGGACCCGGACCCCCGAGAGCCAGGCGGTCTCCTCGCTGCCGCCGACCGCGATCACGTTCTGGCCGAACACGGTCTTGCGCAGGAGCAGCCAGGCCGCGACTCCGACGACAGCCACGATGACGACCACGACGGGCACGCCTCCGATGTAGCTGTTGAGCAGGAGGATGAACTCCTTCGGCACGTCGTAGACCGGCTTGCCGTTGGTGGCGACGTAGGCGCCTCCCTGGAACACGCTCATCGTGCCGAGCGTGGCGATGAAGGGCGGCAGGTTCAGCTTGGTGACCAGCAGTCCGTTGATCCCTCCGCAGATCAGGCCGAGGACGATGCCGGCCGCGAGACCGAGCAGCGGGGGCACGCCGCCGTTGACCATCAGCGAGGCGCTGACGATCCCGACGAAGCTGGCCATGGCGCCCACGGCGAGGTCGATGCCGCCGGTGATGATGACGAAGGTCAGGCCGATGCCGATGATGGCGTTCACACTGGCCGACACCGCGACGTCGCGGAGGTTGCCGATGGTGAGGAAGTTGGGGTTCAGCACGCCCAGGATGACGAAGAGGACGACGGCGGCGATGTAGATGCCGAAGGCCTGCAGGTTGAAGGAGCGCCGGCGCGGGGTGGCGACGCTCCCGGTCTCGGGGGAGGTCATGAGGTTCCTTTCGCCACGCCCATGGCGTTGGCCACGATGCTGTGCTCGGTGATGTCGTCGCCGACGTGCTCGGAGACGAAGCGCCCGGACCTCATCACGAGGACCCGGTCGCTGATGGAGATGATCTCGGGCAGGTCGCTCGAGACGACGATCACGGCGTGCCCCTCGGAGGCCAGCTGATCGATGAGCTCGTAGATCTCGACCTTGCCGCCGACGTCGACGCCCTTGGTCGGCTCGTCGAAGAGGAAGACGCTCGCCCCGAGCCAGATCCACTTCGCGATCACGATCTTCTGCTGGTTGCCGCCCGAGAACTGGCGCGCGTTGAGGCGGACGTCGGCGGGACGCAGCGACATGCGCCGGCCCATCTCCTCCGCCGTCTCGATCTGCCGCTTCGTGCTGATGAAGGGGCCGAAGCCGTTCAGCTGCCGGTCGGACGTGAGGGCGACGTTCGCGTAGGCCGGGGTCTGGAGGACGAGGCCCTGGTGCTTGCGGTCCTCGGGGATGAACGCGATGCCGGCGTCGCGGCTGTCGCGCGGCGAGCGGATGCGCAGCGGACGGCCGCCGAGGCGGACGGTCCCCTCGGTGCCGTCGTCGGCGCGGATGAGCGCGCGGAGGAACTCGGTGCGGCCGGAGCCGACGAGGCCGGCGATGCCGACGACCTCGCCGCGGCGGACGCTGATCGACTCCGGTCCGACTCCGCTCGGGTGGACGACGCCCGTGGCCTCGAAGTGCACCTCGGCGTCCGGGGCGACCGGGTGGCGCCGCTCGAACGAGAGCAGCTCCCGGCCGACCATCCGCCGCACGATGTCCTCGGACGAGGTCTCGCCGATCGGAGCGTCGTAGGCGGGCCGCCCGTCGCGGAGGACGACGACCGTGTCCGACACGCTCATCACCTCCGGCATCTTGTGCGAGACGTAGATGACGCCGACGCCCCGCCCGTGGGCGATCTCGCGGACCCGGGTGAGGACCCCCTCGACGTTGTGCTCGAGCATGCTCGTCGTCGGCTCGTCGAGCGCGACGATCTTCGCGCCGAACGCGAACGCCCGCGCGATGGTGAGCGCGTGCCGCTGCGCCGGGCTGAGCCGGCCGACCGGAGTCCTCGCCTCCATCGGGAAGCCCATCAGGTGGACGTCCTTGAGGGCCCGGTCGATGTCGTCCTGGGCGGACGCGCGCTGCTTGCGCGTCCGCCCGAGGAGCAGGTTCTGCATCACCGTGAGCTGGGGCACGATGGCCGGCTCCTGGTGCGCGATGCGGACCCCCTCGGCGAGCGCCTGGCGGGAGGTGTACTCCATCCGCCGGACGCCGTCGATGGTGATCGAGCCGCGGTCCGGGCGCAGCGCCCCGCCGAGGATGTTCAGCAGGGTGCTCTTGCCCGCGCCGTTCTCGCCGGCGAGGGTGCGGATCTCGCCGCGGTCGAGCGTGAAGCTCACGCCGTCCAGGGCGCGGACGCCCGGGAACGATTTCGCGATGCCGCGGACCTCGAGCAGATGCTCGGCCATGTTCCGTCTACTTCCTTGTCGAGGAGGTCGTGGGGAGGGAGGAGGTGACGGGTTACGGCATCCCGGTCTCGTACTGCGCGACGTTGGTGCTGTCGATGATGAACGCGGGGACGTCGATCCACGCGGGGACCTTCTTCCCGGCGAGCAGGTACAGCGCGGCGTCCACGCCGGTCGCGCCCTCGGTGGTGGGCAGCTCGCTGACGGTGGCGGTGTAGTCGCCGGCCAGGATCTGCTTCTTGGCCTGCGGGATGCCGTCGGTGCCGACCAGGATCACCTTGCCGGTGAGGCCCTTCGCGTCGATGGCGGCCTGGACGCCGAGCGCCATGCCGTCGTTCTGCGAGTAGAAGGCCGCGATGTCGGGGTTCGCGGTCAGCATCGTGGTCGCGATCTCCTGCGCCTTGGTCTGGTCCCACGAGGCTGTCTGGGAGGCGACGAGCTCGAGGTTCTCGTGCTTCGCGAGGGCGGCGGTGAAGCCGTCTCCGCGGTTGATCGCGTTGGAGGAGCCCGGATCGCCCTCGATCATCGCGACCTTGCCGCCGTCGGGCAGCTTGTCGGCGATGTAGTCGGCGGCGGTCGCGCCGATGGTGGTCGCGTCGGGTCCGACGTAGACGGTGCCGGCCACGCCGCTCTTGGCGTCGTTGAGGACGATCGCGGGGATGCCGTCGGCGAGCGCCGACTCGAAGATCGAGTCGAGGCCCGTGGCCGAGATCGGCGAGGCGAGGATGGCGGAGCAGCCCTGGTTCATGGCGCTCTTGGCCTTGTCGAGCTGCTCGGTGATCGAGGACTCGTCGGTGACGTCGAAGGTCTGGTAGTCGACGCCGAGCTCCTTCGCGCGGTTCTCGAAGCCGTCGCGCTCGTAGCCCCAGAACTCGTTGGAGAGGGTGCGGGTGATGTAGCAGAGCTTCGCGCCGTCCGGCACGGTGGGGGTGCCGAGCGAGGAGGCGACCTCGTCGGCGGGGGTCTGCGCGGAGGCGTCGACGAGCGACACGATGTCGGCGCCGGAGCCGGAGCCGCCGGCGGATCCGCCGCCGTCTCCGTCGGGCGAGGCCGAGCATCCGGCGAGGAGCGTCAGGGAGGCGAGGCCGGCGAGGGCGACGCCGGCGGCGCGGGTGGGGAACGACATGGGAGG
>NZ_PSVO01000027.1:0-32750 GCF_002932325.1 Rathayibacter sp. AY1E2 | reverse complement strand
GCTGCCGGTCACGGCAGGGCGGGACGGGGCGGGCTCGGCGGCAGGAGTCGGGGAGGCGGCCTCCGGGTCCGTCTCCGGTCGGTCGGCGCTCGCCGCCGCTCCTCCGCTCGCCGCCGGCGCAGCCGCCTCGGCCGTTGCGCGCTCGTCCACCCGCGCGGAGGCGTCCTCCGCCGCCACGAGCGCGCCGCCCCCGTTCCCGGACAGCAGCACCACCGCGCCGACGACTCCCGCGACCGCGAGTGCCGCCGCAGCGGACGCGGCGACGACCACTCCTGTTCCGCTGCCCGCTCTCGACGCTCGGACCGCCGATGCGCGGACCGCGCTCGGCAGCGGACCGGAGGCCGCGCCGGAGCCCCCGCCCGCCGCCCAGGCGGCTGCGCCGCTCACCCCGGCGGTCAGCGGCAGCAGCACCGACGCGAGGCGGCGCGCAGTGCTCTCGGCCTCCGCCAGCACCTCCCGGCAGGAGAGGCACCCGTCCAGGTGCCGGTCGATGCGGTGCCTGTCCCGGACGGGGACGCGTCCTCGCGCGTACGTCCCCGCCCGCTCGAGCACCCACTCGCACTCGCCCGTCGCCGAGGCGTCCGCCACGTGCTCCCGGATCCACGCGGAGCGCAGCCCCTCCCGCGCCCGCACCCCGAGCGCTGCGACCGCGTTGGGCCGCAGGCCCATCAGCGGTGCGGCGGCGGCGGGGGACAGGCCCTCCACCTCCGTGTACCAGAGCACCTCCTGCCAGCGCGGCGGCAGCGCCCGGAACGCGCGCGCGCCCAGGTCGCGCTCGAGGGCGGCGAGGGCGTGCGCCTCGGGATCGGGGCCGGCAGAGGGGAGGGCGCGGTCGGCCTCGTCGAACGGCCGCTCGTGCCGGTCCCGCCGGGCCCAGGACCCCGCGACGTTGCGGACGGCCGTGAAGAAGTAGGGGCGGAAGGCGCCCTCGGGTCCGCCGCCGCGCTCGATCGCCCGCAGGACGCGGAGGAACGCCTCCGAGACCAGGTCGTCGGGGTCGGAGCTGCTCGCCCACGCCCGGGCCACGGTGCGCCCGGCCGAGGAGTGGCGGCGCCAGAGCTCGGAGACGGCGTCGGTGCGGCCCTCCCGGACCAGCGCGACGAGCTCCTCGTCGCTGCGGCCGTCGACGCGCTCGGAGCGGCGTCGAGGACCCACGGCGACGCCCTCCCTCCCGGTCCCGCGCCGGGACCGCCCGAGGGATCGTCGCACGATCGCGCGTGCCCGCCCCCGACTGGCGCGACTCCCGCGCCACCCGGCCCGCTTGCTAGAGTGAGCCCGCCGCGACTGGCGTTCGGATGGGTGACCATCAGGGAGCGGCACCTCCTCCGGGGCAGTGCCCCGGACACTTTTCCCGCCGCACGCCTGGGCTGGAACGGATACCGTAGATCGGGTCGCCCGAACGAGCCGTGTCGCGCCGCCGCGACCTGCCGGGCCCCTTCCGTTTCCCAGCCAAGGAGCGTCCGTGTCCTCTTCCCCCGCCAGCCCCGGCGTCGCCGCCTCGTTCGACCAGCCCGTGTCGGTGGTCGACCCCGAGATCGCCGCCGTGCTCCAGCAGGAGCTCGACCGCCAGCGCGGCTACCTCGAGATGATCGCGAGCGAGAACTTCGTGCCGCGCGCGATCCTCGAGTCGCAGGGCTCCGTCCTGACCAACAAGTACGCCGAGGGCTACCCCGGCCGCCGCTACTACGGCGGCTGCGAGTACGTCGACATCGCCGAGCAGCTCGCGATCGACCGCGCCAAGGCCCTCTTCGGCGCCGAGTTCGCCAATGTCCAGCCGCACTCCGGAGCCTCCGCCAACGCCGCGGCGCTCGCCGCGCTCGTGCAGCCCGGAGACACCATCCTCGGCCTCGAGCTCGCGCACGGCGGCCACCTGACCCACGGCATGAAGCTGAACTTCTCGGGCAAGCTCTACAACGCGACCGCGTACGGCGTCGACCCGCAGACCTTCCGCATCGACATGGACGCGGTCCGCGAGAAGGCCCTCGAGGTCCGCCCGCAGGTGCTCATCGCCGGCTGGTCCGCCTACCCCCGTCAGCTCGACTTCGAGGCGTTCCGCGCCATCGCCGACGAGGTCGGCGCGAAGCTCTGGGTCGACATGGCCCACTTCGCAGGCCTCGTGGCGGCGGGGCTGCACCCGTCGCCGGTGCCCTACGCCGACGTCGTGACCACCACCGTCCACAAGACGCTGGCCGGCCCGCGCTCGGGGCTCATCCTCGCGAAGCAGGAGTACGCCAAGAAGCTGAATTCGGCCGTCTTCCCCGGCCAGCAGGGCGGCCCGCTCATGCACGTGATCGCCGCGAAGGCGACCGCGTTCAAGCTCGCCGGCGAGCCCGAGTTCGCCGACCGCCAGGCACGCACCATCCGCGGCGCGCAGATCCTCGCCGAGCGCCTCACGGCGGCCGACTCGAAGGCCGAGGGCATCGACGTCCTGACCGGCGGCACGGACGTCCACCTCGTCCTCGCCGACCTGCGCGATTCGCCGCTGGACGGCAAGCAGGCCGAGGACCGCCTCCACGAGGTCGGCATCACGGTCAACCGCAACGCCGTGCCGTTCGACCCCCGCCCGCCGATGGTCACCTCGGGCCTGCGCATCGGCACGCCGGCGCTCGCGACGCGCGGCTTCGGCGACACGGAGTTCACCGAGGTCGCCGACGTCATCGCCGAGGCGCTCAAGCCCTCGGCCGACCTCGAGGCGCTGCGCGGCCGTGTCGCCCGCCTCACCGACGACTTCCCGCTCTACCCCGGGCTGTAGTCGATCCGCTGCACCACCCGCGCGGCGGAGGCCGGGGCACCGTCCCCCTCCGCCGCGCCACGACCGAGGAGCCCGAGATGACGGCACAGGTACTCGACGGCGTCGCGACGGCGACGGCGGTCAAGACGGAGATCGCGGAGCGGGTCGCCGCTCTGCGCGAGCGGGGCGTCGTGCCCGGGCTCGGCACGCTGCTGGTGGGGGACGATCCCGCCTCCCGCTCGTACGTCGCGGGCAAGCACCGCGACTGCGCGGAGGTCGGGATCGAGTCGATCCGCGTGGACCTCCCCGCGACCGCGTCGGCGGACGACATCCGCGCCGCCATCCGGCAGCTCAACGACTCGGAGGCCGTGACCGGGTACATCATCCAGCTCCCGCTGCCGGAGGGCATCGACGAGAACGCGATGCTCGAGCTCATGGATCCGGACAAGGACGCCGACGGCCTGCACCCCACCAACCTCGGCCGCCTGGTTCTCGGCGTCGAGGGCGAGCTGGACAGCCCGCTGCCCTGCACGCCGAACGGGATCGTCGAGATGCTGCAGCGCCACGGCATCCCGACCTCGGGCAGGCACGTCGTCGTCGTGGGCCGCGGGCTCACCGTCGGCCGACCGCTCGGGCTCCTGCTCACGCGGAAGGGCCTCGACGCCACCGTGACCCTCACCCACTCCCGCACGGCCGATCTCGCCGCGGAGGTGCGCCGCGCCGATATCGTGGTGGCCGCGGTGGGCGTGCCCGGGCTCATCCGCGCCGACTGGGTGAAGCCCGGCGCCGCCGTGCTCGACGTGGGCATCACGCGGGTCGAGAACCCGGAGACGGGCCGCGCGAAGCTGACCGGCGACGTCGCACCGGAGGTGGCGGAGGTCGCGGGCTGGCTCTCGCCCGTGCCCGGCGGCGTCGGCCCGATGACGCGCGCGATGCTCATCCACAACGTGGTGACGGCGGCCGAGCGCGCCCTGCGCTGACCGGTCCCGCGCCACGGGACCCGCGCCGGACCGCGCTCGGGGGCGACGTCCAGCCGCCTGCCGGTAGCGTGGCCCGGCGCTCTCGCGTCCCCCACCCCGTCGGACACGTCCTCGGAGCGCGCCCCGCCCCACGAGGAGAACCCATGCTCACCGTCACCGCCTACGCCGCCCCCTCCGCGACCGAGCCGCTCGTCCCCACCACCATCGAGCGCCGCGACGTCGGACCGCACGACGTGCTCATCGAGATCGCCTACTCCGGCATCTGCCACTCCGACATCCACACCGTCCGCGGCGACTGGGGACCGGTGGCGTACCCGCTGACCGTCGGCCACGAGATCGTCGGCGTCGTCGCCGAGGTCGGCTCCGAGGTCACCAAGCACTCCGTCGGCGACCGCGTCGGCGTCGGCTGCATGGTGAACTCCTGCCGCGAGTGCGAGAACTGCCTCGCGGGCGAGGAGCAGTACTGCCTGAAGGGCAACACCGGCACCTACGCCTCCGTCGACCGCGACGGCACCATCACCCAGGGCGGCTACTCCACGCACGTCGTCGTCGTCGAGGACTTCGTGCTCCGCGTCCCGGAGTCGATCCCCTACGAGGCCGCCGCCCCGCTGCTGTGCGCGGGCATCACGACCTACTCGCCGCTCTCGCACTGGGAGGCGGGCCCCGGCAAGCGCGTGGCCGTCGTCGGCCTCGGCGGGCTCGGCCACATGGCCGTCAAGTTCGCGCACGCGATGGGCGCCGAGGTCACCGTGCTCTCGCAGACGCTCGGCAAGAAGGAGGACGGCCTCCGCCTGGGCGCCGACCACTACTACGCGACGCGCGACGAGGCGACCTTCACCGATCTCGCGAACACCTTCGACCTGATCGTCAATACGGTCAGCGCGCCCCTCGACCTCGACGCCTACCTGGGGCTCCTGCGCCGCAACGGCACGATGGTGAACGTGGGCGCTCCGGCCGAGGCGCTGCCGTTGCACGTCTTCACGCTCTTCGGCGCCCGTCGCTCCTTCGCGGGCTCGGGCATCGGCGGCATCCGCGAGACCCAGGAGATGCTCGACTTCTGCGCCGAGAAGGGCATCGCGAGCGAGGTCGAGGTCGTCTCGGCCTCGCAGATCAACGAGGCCTACGAGCGCGTCCTCGCCTCGGACGTCCGCTACCGCTTCGTTATCGACGCCTCCACGTTCGAGAAGTGAGCGCGGCCGGGGCGCTAGCCTCGGCGGCATGAGCGAACGGAGCCACCCGGCCGTCGACCGCGTCCTCGCCGACCTCGACCGGCACGGCGTGCACCCGACCGTGCGCTGGCTCGACTCGGCCGCGTCGACGGCCGCACTGGCGGCCGAGGCGCTGGGCGTCGACGTCGGTCAGATCGCCAACTCGCTCGTGTTCCTGCTCGACGGTGCGCCGCTGCTGGTCCTGACCAGCGGCGGCCACCGCGTCGACACCGCCTGGCTGGGCGTGCAGCTGGGCGGATCGATCACCCGGGCGCCGGCCGCGGAGGTGAAGTCCGCGACGGGCCAGACGATCGGCGGGATCGCGCCGGTGGGCCATCCCGCGCCGCTGCGCACCGTGGTCGACGCGGCCCTCGCCGCCTACGACGTGGTCTGGGCTGCGGCCGGGCACGCGCACACCGTCTACCCGACGAGCTTCGCCGAGCTGGTCCGGGTCACCGGGGGAGAAGCGCGCGCCGTCGTTCCGCCGGATCCGGCGCCGTAGCGGCTGGACGAGGGACGCCCCCTGCGACGCGAGGTCGCAGGGGGCGTCGACGGGAGCAGAGGTCAGAGCACGCGGCCCGCGCCGTCGGCGGCCGTGACCAGGAAGAGCTCCGGAGTCGTGAAGCCCTTCTCGGCGAAGGCGGCGAGGACCGCGGCGCGGACCTCGTCCTCCTTCTCCACCGGGGTGAGGGCGATCGCGGAGCCGCCGAAGCCGCCGCCGGTCATCCGGGCGCCGATCGCTCCGGCGCCGCGCGCCGCCTCGACGGCGGTGTCGAGCTCGGGCACCGAGATCTCGAAGTCGTCGCGGAGGGAGACGTGGCCGGCGTCGAGCAGATCGCCGATCGCCCGGGGACCGTGCTCGCGCAGGGTGCGGACGGTCTCGAGCACGCGGGCGTCCTCGGTCACGACGTGCTTCACGCGCCGGTAGGTGACGTCGTCGAGGAGTTCCTGGGCGCGCGGCAGGTCGTCGACCGTCAGCTCGCGGAGCGACGGCACGCCGAGGGTCGCGGCGCCGAGCTCGCAGGAGGCGCGCCGCTCGGCGTAGCCGCCGGTGGCGTGCGCGTGCTCGACGCGCGTGTCGACGACGAGCAGGACGAGCCCGGCCTCCTCGAAGCCGAGGGGGACGACCTCGGTGTCGAGGCTGCGGCAGTCCAGGAACACCGCGGCGTCGCGCTTCCCGAAGAGGGAGGCGGACTCGTCCATGATCCCGGTGGGGGCGCCGACCGCGACGTTCTCGGCGCGACGGCCGACGCGGGCCATCGTCGCGCGGTCGAAGCCGAGGTGCCAGAGCTCGTCGAGGGCGACGGCCATCGCGCACATCAGCGCCGCAGAGCTCGAGAGCCCCGCGCCGACCGGCACGTCGGAGTCGACGTACGCGTCGAAGCCCCAGCGGGAGCCCAGGTCGACGCCGTACTCGGTGAGCGCCCAGACCACGCCGAGCGGGTAGGCCGACCAGCCGGTCACGGCGCCGGGGCCGAGCTCGTCGAGAGCGACCTCGACCACCTCGGGGGAGAAGGCGCTGCTGATCCGGATCAGGCGGTCCTCCCTGGGCGCGACGGCCATCGCGGTGGCGCGGTCGATCGCGAAGGGGAAGACGAAGCCGTCGTTGTAGTCGGTGTGCTCGCCGATCAGGTTCACGCGGCCGGGGCCGGACCAGACGCCCGCGGCGGGGCGGGCGAAGGTGCGCTCGAAGGCGGCGGCCGCGCTCTCGGCGACGGCGGTCAGGGAGGCGGGAGCGGCGGTCATCGGTTCTCCTCGGCGATGTCGGCGGCGGTGGTGGCGGGAGTGGCGGCGCCGCCGGGAAGCGAGTCGTCGCTGTGCGCGGCGACCGGCAGGGCCGCGCCGGGGCGCTGTGCGACCCCGGCCTCGAGCACGGCCGCGTCGGCCCGCCCGATCGCCGCGCGCAGGGCCGCGGCGCTCGTCTCGGGAGCGATGTCGCCGATCCAGGCGCCCATCGCGGCCTCGCTCCCCGCGAGGTACTTGAGCTTCGTCTCGGCGCGGCGGGGCGAGGTGATCTGGAGCATCAGGCGCACCTCGTCTCGGCGCTCGTGCACCGGGGCCTGGTGCCAGGCGGCGATGTAGGGCGTCGGGGTGTCGTAGAGGGCGTCGATGCCGCGGAGCAGGCGCTGGTACATCGCAGCGAGTTCGTCCCGCTCCTCCGGGGTGGTCGCCGCCAGGTCGGGGACGTGGCGGTGCGGCAGGAGGTGCACCTCGACGGGCCAGCGCGCGGCGAACGGCACGAACGCGGTGAAGTGCTCGCCGCGGAGGAGGACGCGCTCGCCGGCCTGCTCGAAGGCGAGGACGTCGGCGAACATCGACGGCCCGTAGCTGTCGAGCGAGGCGAGCAGGCGGGTCGTGCGCGGCGTGACGTAGGGGTAGGAGTAGATCTGCCCGTGGGGGTGGTGCAGCGTGACGCCGATCGCCTCGCCGCGGTTCTCGAACGGGAAGACCTGCTGCACGCCGGGAAGGGCCGAGAGGGCGCCCACGCGGTCGGCCCAGGCCTCGACCACGGTCCGGGCGCGGGAGGCGCTGAGCGTGGCGAACGAGCCCTCGTGCTCGGGGCTGAAGCAGACGACCTCGCAGCGGCCGACGCTGGTCAGCGTCCGGCCGAGCCCGAGGGTGCGCAGGTCCTCCAGGGAGGCGGGCGCGTCCGCGTCCTCGAGGAGCGGGCCGAAGGAGGGGGAGCGGTTCTCGAAGACGGCGACGTCGTAGCGGCTGGGCACCTCCGACGGGTTCGTCGGCGACGCCGGGGCGAGCGGATCGAGCTCGGCCGGCGGCAGGAACACGCGGTTCTGGCGCGACGCGGCGATGGAGACCCACTCGCCGGTCAGCACGTCCTGGCGCATCCGCGCGGTGGCGGGGCGGGGGTCGAGGTGGCGGGCGTCGGCGGCGCGCTCCGGGGGGAGGGTCGTGTCGGCGTCGTCGAAGTAGAGGAGCTCGCGGCCGTCGGCCAGCGTGTGCGGGCGCTTGACGACGCCGGCGGAGAGTGTGATCGCTTCGTTCATGGCAGGAGTCAGACTAGGGGCGCATCTTCGAAAAGGAAAGCTCGTTTTCCCTTTGACAAGTCCACCGGCCCGCGGGCACGATGGGCGGATGAGGACGGACGGCGAGCAGGAGTCCACGTCGGCGATCGAGCGCCGGCTGCGGCTGCGTCTGGCCGCCGAGAGCTCGGGCTTCGTCGGGGTCGCCCCGATGGCCGACATGCTCGGGGTCTCGGTCGTCACGGTCCGCTCCGATCTCGCCCTGCTCGCGAGCGAGGGCGTCCTCCAGCGGGTGCGCGGAGGGGCGATCCCGGCGCCGAGGCCCACCGGTGAGCGCTCGCTCGAGGAGGGCCTGAGCGCCGCCTCCGACGAGAAGGCCGCGATCGGCGAGGAGGCCGCCGCCTCCGTCTCCTCCGGGCAGAGCATCGTGCTCGACGTGGGCACCACCCCGCTCGCCATCGCGCACGCGCTCGTGGCGCGGGAGGAGCTGCGCGACGTCACGGTGATCACGAACGGCCTCTCCACGGCGCTGGCGCTCGAGCCGGCCATCCCGCGCTTCACGGTCGTCGTCACCGGGGGCACTCTGCGGCCGCTGCAGCACTCGCTGGTCGAGCCGCTCGCGTCCGAGCTGCTCGAGCGGATCCGCGCCGACATCGCCTTCATCGGCTGCACCGGCGTGCACCCCGAGGCCGGCGTCACCAACGTCAACCTCCCGGAGGCGACCCTGAAGCGCCGGATGCTGCAGGCGGCGACCCGCCGGGTCGTGGTCGCGGACTCCTCGAAGCTCGGAGTGGTCGACCTCGGCCGGGTCGCCGCTCCCGACGAGTTCGACCGTCTGCTCACGGGGGCGGGCGCCGCCGACGGACTCGTCGCCGCTCTGGAGGAGGCGGGGCTCGCGGTCACCCGCTGCCGGGCGCTCGGCGAGCGCGTCAGTCCGTAGGATCGAGGAATGGCCGACTTCACCCCCGCCCCCGCCACCGGGCGCCAGTTCTCGCTCGACCTCACCGCCGAGGGACGCACCCTGCACGCCGTCGTGACGGAGGTGGCCGCAGCGTTGCGCCACCTCTCGGTCGACGGAGTGGAGATCACCGCCTCCTACCCGGAGAGCACCGTTCCGCCGTTCGGCTCGGGCATCGTCCTGATGCCCTGGCCCAACCGCGTGAAGGACGGGCGCTGGCACCACCGCGGCGAGACGCTCCAGCTCGCGATCACCGAGCCGAAGTACCACAACGCCATCCACGGCCTGCTGGTGAGCACCCCGTACCGCCTCGTCGACCAGGGCCCGTCCTTCGTCGAGCTGGCCGCGCCGGTCGTGCCCCAGGCGGGCTACCCGTTCCATCTCGAGACCTCGGTCCGCTACGAGCTGCAGGCCGACGGGCTGAAGGTCGTCCACCGCGTCGTCAACGTCGGAGCCGACGAGGCGCCCGTCGCCATCGGCACGCACCCCTTCCTCGCCATCGGCGACGTCCCGACCGACGAGCTCGAGATCACCGTCGACGCGGCGGTGCACATCGAGGTCGACGAGCGCCTCAACCCCACCGCGCAGAACCCGGTCGAGGGCACTGAGTGGGACCTCCGCTCCGGCCGCCGCATCGGCGACCTCGAGCTCGACGACGCCTGGGCCGACGTCCGGATGGTCGACGGCGAGAGCGTGCACGGCCTCCGCGCCGCGGACGGCCGCCGCGTGCTCCTCTGGGCCGACGCCTCGCACAACTTCATCCAGGTCTTCATCACCCGGATCTTCCCCGACGGCGACGACGTGAAGACCGCGATCGCCGTGGAGCCGATGACCGCTCCCGCCGAGGCGTTCAACAGCGGGCAGGGCCTGCGCTGGCTCGAGCCGGGCGAGGAGTGGACCGTCGCGTGGGGCATCCGCCACGAGGGGTTCCCCACCGTGTCATGACCACCCTCGCGGCGGTCGGGCGCGACGACGAGGCCAAGCGCGTCGCTCTCGTCCGGATGAAGCGGCTCGCCACGGGCCTGCTCGTGGTGATGGCCGTCGTCTTCGCCGTGTCGTTCGCTCTGCAGGAGCGCTACCCGTGGCTGCAGTGGGTCCGGGCCGCGAGCGAGGGCGGGATGGTCGGCGCGCTCGCCGACTGGTTCGCCGTGACAGCGCTGTTCCGGCGGCCGCTGGGCCTGCCGATCCCGCACACCGCGATCATCCCGACCAAGAAGGACGAGATCGGCGCGAGCCTCGCGCAGTTCGTCGAGGAGAACTTCCTCCGCGGCGCCATCGTGCGCGAGAAGCTCGACTCCTTCGGGATCGCCCGGCGGGCGGGGCTGTGGCTCGCCGAGCCGGAGAACGCGCACCGGGTCGGCGGCGAGAGCGCCGCGGCCGTCCGCTCGGCGATCGCCCTGCTGGACGACTCCGACGTGCAGCGCGTGATCGAGGCGCTGGCACGGCGCCACCTCCTCGACCCGCAGTGGGGCCCGCCGCTGGGCTCGCTGGTGGGAAGCGTGGTCGAGGCCGGCCACCACCGGCGCCTCGTGGACACGCTGGTGGAGCAGGCGGAGGCGTGGCTGACCGCGAACCCGCAGAGCTTCACCCGCATGGTCAGCGGCCGCCTGCCGAGCTGGCTGCCCTCCGCGGTCAGCCGAGCGGTGGACGAGCGGTTGTACCGCGAGGCTCTCGTCTTCGTCGCCGCGGTGCGCGAGGACCAGGTTCACCCGTTCCGGATCGCGATCGACGGCTACCTCGCCACGCTCGCGCAGGATCTGGGCACCGACCCCGACCTGATCGCCCGGGTCGAGGAGATCAAGAACCGCGCCTTCGACAGCCCGCGCGTCCGCGAGCTCGCCGGGGACGCCTGGGAGGCGACGAAGGCCTCCCTCCTCGGCGCGATGGACGACCCGTCGAGCCCCCTCCGCGGCAGCATCGAGTCGATCGTGGTCGATCTGGGCCGCCGGCTCTCGACCGACGCCGGTCTCGCGGCGACCGTCGACTCCTGGATCGGATCGGTCGCGGCCAACCTGGTCGACCGCTACCGCACCGACATCGCCAGCATCATCGGCGACACCATCCACCGCTGGGACCCGCGCGAGACGTCCGAGAAGCTCGAGCTGCAGGTCGGGAAGGACCTCCAGTTCATCCGGATCAACGGCACCGTCGTGGGCTCCCTGGCCGGGCTGGTCATCTTCACCGTCGCGCACGCGCTGCTCGGCTCGTGAAGCGGGGCGCCCGGGCCCGCTCCGCAAGCCCTCGTCGACGTCGGTGGTCGGGCGTACGGTCGCACCATGAGCGATGACAACACCACCGATCCCGATGTCAAGACCGAGGGCGACGTCCTCGGCGCCCGTGCCGACGACGGCAGCGACACCAGCGCCAGCAAGGACCCGTCCGACTGGGTCACCGGCGACGAGCCGATGACCGGCCCGCAGCGCAGCTACCTCGACACCCTCGCGCGCGAGGCGGGCGAGACCCTGCCCGCCGACCTCACCAAGGCCCAGGCCTCCGAGCACATCGACCGCCTGCAGTCCTCCACGGGCCGTGGCGACGGCAGCAACGGGCACGACTGATCCCGCCGGGGCGCCCCGGGGCTGAGCATCAGTCCCCGTCGGCGCCCCCGTCCGGGGCGCGCACACCGCGCCCCGGCGTCCCTAGGGTTCCGTCATGGCGATCTCCCGCACCACGCGCAACGCCCTCGACCTCATCGACGCGATCCGGATCCCCGGCCGCATCGATCCCCGTCTGGCCCGGCAGGTGACCCTGTCCCTCCGCCAGCTCCTCGAATCCGGAGCCTTCGGCCCGAGCGAGCGGCTCCTCCGCCGCCGCGCGAGGAGGCTCCGCTCCCGCACCCGCGAGGCGGCGGCGTTCCGGCAGACGCGCCCGGCCGGCTGCACCGTCCAGCCCTGAGCCCGCTGAACGGAGTCGCTCCGCTGTGACCGGCGACGGGACAGACACCGTCCGCGCGGTCGTCTAGAGTTCCTGGCATCCGGTCCGCCGGATGCCCGCCGCAGTCTCCCGGCCGGTCGACAACGGAGTCGTCCCGGCGCGGGTCATCCCCCCGTTCGCGCGTCGAACGCCCCGCTGGTTCCAGCACCCCGCTCCCTCCTCGAGAAGGGACTCCCGCGATGACGACCCGCGTCTCGCACACCGCGACGACCGTCCGCCTCGTCCGCTGGTACCGGATCGACTCCGACTGGCTCTCGGAGGTCGTCACCGGCCGCCTGCTCGAGCACCAGGACGGCCGCTGGCGCCTGCTCGTCGGCGAGAAGATCCGCGACTACCCGGACGAGGTGTGGTCGCTCTGCCACGAGTGACGCCGTCGCGGAGCACCGCGGCCCGGACGAGGCGTCAGAGGTAGAGGTAGTACGTCTTCGCGCAGTCCGTCGAGCAGAACGGGTCACGGCGGCGGGCCGGCCGGACTCGGCACGCCTCGCACAGCCGCGGCCGGCGCAGGAGGACGCGGAGGACGGTCAGCACCTCTGCACGGTAGTGCTGCGACCTGGCTGCGCCCTGGCACTGTCCGGAAAGCGCGACCAGGCGCTCGTGTGGTGGGCCCCGTCGGGCTCGAACCGACGACCCGCGGATTAAAAGTCCGCTGCTCTGCCAACTGAGCTAGAGGCCCGCGCGCTCCAGGGTAGCGGGCCGTCGGCGCCCCCGGAGCAGGTGCGGCCCGTAGCAGGTGCGGCCCGGAGCGCGGACGATCCCGGAGCGGACCGCGTCCTCCGCGCGGGCATACCCGCCCAGCCGCGGGCGTTACCCTCCTCGAACCCCCTACGGAGCGCGAGCGCGAGAGCGTCCGCGCGCACGACCGCGGAAGGCGGCCCCATGACAGACGGCTTCCACAAGCCGACCAAGTTCCCCTCTCACGTCTTCGAGGCGTTCCAGGGAGGAGAGGACCCGGCGCAGATCAGCCGCGTCGCCCACGAGACCGCGATCGCGCTGCTGAGCCGTGTCCGGAACGACCCCGACCCGGTGGTCATCGACCGCCTGGTCGAGTACACCGACCACAACGGCATCGACGCGCTCGCCGAGCTCTGGGCACGCTCCAGCGCGGCGAGCCTGCCGGGCGCCCTCTGGCGGATCTACCTGCTGCGGCTGGTCATCCGGCAGGACCCGGAGAGCACGAGCTTCCTCTACCAGCGCGGAGTCGAGCTGTCCGCCACGATCGACCCGGTGGTCGCCGGAGCCAGCACTCCCACGGGGCCGGCAGAGATCACCGAGCTGGCCGACCGGATCCTCCGCGGCGTCTTCGACGGCGACTTCGCGGTGGCACTGGACCGCGCCGCGGCGTTCTGCCGCGTGAGCGCCTCCGGAGCCGTCTCGGTCGCCGACGACGTGGAGCCGGTGAACCCCGTCCGGGCGAGCGAGCTGACCACCCGCGCCCTGCGCCTCTCGACCACCGCGGCCGAGCTCGTGAGCTGCGCGCGGCTGTGGCGGAGCGACTCCCTGGAATGACGCGCAACCCGCGTTCACCCACTGCGAACGCCCCTCGCCGCCACCGCGGAGGCCTTTGGTAGACTGGCGGAAGCCGGATCGCAGTAACCCCGGGCTCCACTTATAGCCGCTTCGAGCGGCCTCGCGCCGAGAGGCGTTCCTGCGGTCCGGCCCCTTCTCTGCTCGCATCGCCGCCACGGTGCGCGAGGCGAGGGCCCAGGAGGAGTCGATCCTCGCCCGAGTCCCCACAGACAGGCGCCAGCGGAATGAAGAACAGCAGAGCTCTCCGGATCGGCGCGCGCGTCTGGGCGGGGGCGGGGCTGCTGGTCGTCGCCGCCCTCTACCTCCTCGCCGCCCCGAGCGTCGACGACGCGGAGGGCGCCCAGTTCGCCGCGGGGGTCTCGCTCTCGCAGGGCACGGTGATGCGCGTCCTCGCGGTCCTCGACGTGCTCGCCGGGCTCTGGGTCCTCATCCGCCCGCGCAGCTATCCGGGCATCACCGCTGCGGCGGTGGCCGTGATCTCGCTCTGGCTGGCCCCCCGGCTGGGCGACCCCGCGCTCGTGCCGATCGGCACGTTGGCGCTGGATGTCCGATTCGTGACGCATCCGATCGAGGTGTCGGTCGTCGTTGCAGGCCTGGCCGTGACAGCCTTCTGGATGACGCGGAATCTTTCAGCCCGGGCGCGGGCGAGGCGGGGCTGATGACGGACGACACCACTGCGGAGGCGGCTGTCCTCCTCGAGCGCATCGCCGGGGGAGAGCAGGCCGCGTTCGCCGCGCTCTACGACCAGATGGCCGGCCGGGTCCTCGGCCTGATCATCCGCGTCCTCGTCGACCGCTCCCAGTCCGAGGAGGTGGCCCAGGAGGTCTTCCTCGAGATCTGGCAAACCGCTGGGCGTTTCGCTCCGAATAAAGGAAGCGCGACGACCTGGATCCTCACGATGGCACACCGCAGGGCCATCGACAGGGTCCGCGCGGCTCAAGCCGGCCGTGATCGGGACATGCGCATCGGAATCCGAGACCTCGGACGCGACTACGACCAGGTCTCCGAGCAGGCGGAGGTGTCCCTCGAGCACGAGAAGGTCGCGGCCGCTATGGGCCGCCTGACGGAACTGCAGCGGCAGGCGCTGCAGCTCGCTTACTACGGCGGATACTCGCACAGCGAGATCGCGGGGATCCTGCAGTGCCCCGTGGGAACCGTCAAGACACGCCTGCGTGACGGAATGATCAGACTTCGAGAAGAGATGGGGGTGGCCCTGTGAACGATGTGCGACTCCCCGACGGGATGGACGACCCGCGCGATCTCGCGGCGGGTCACGCACTGGGCATCCTGACGCCCGAGGAGCAGGAGCGCTACGAGCGCTTCCTCTCCGAGCACCCGGAGGCGCGCGGCGAGGCCGACGCGTTCGCCGAGGTGGCGGAGGCGCTGGTCGCCGACGCACCCGCCGTGGAGCCCTCGCCGGGCTTCAAGGCCGACCTGATGGCGCTCATCGCCACCACTCCGCAGCTGCCGCTGGAGGAGCCCGACGAGGACCACGAGGCGCCCGCCGCGCCCCGTCTGGTCCCCGTCGCCTCCGAGGGCGAGCGGAGCGGTCCGACGGCTCGCCGGGACGGTGGCGGCAGCGCCGCGAACCGCGCCCGGAGCCGCTGGTTCGCCCGCCCCGCGGTCTACCTCTCGGCGGCCGCGGCCGCCGCGGTGATCGTGGTCGGCGGAGTGACCCTTCCGCCGCTGCTCTCGTCCGGCCCCGGCCAGACGCAGCAGCAGACGGCTCTGGAGCAGATCCGCAGCGCCCCCGACGCGCAGGAGACGACCGGCACGGTCGCCACCGGCGAGCAGGCGACGCTGGTCTGGTCGAGCTCGCTCGGCCGCTCCGCCCTCGTGGTGGACGACCTGGCGCCGCTGCCGGAGGACAAGACCTACGAGCTCTGGTACATCGGCTCATCCGGTCCGGTCGCCGCAGGGACGTTCGACGGGGGAGAGGGCAGCACCGTAGCCCCGCTCGAGGGGAGCCTGACCGAGGGCGGAGTCGTCGCCGTGACGGTCGAGGACGCCGGCGGCTCGCCGACTCCGACCACCGATCCGATACTGGCGATCGACATCGCCTGACGGCCCGAGCACGAGAAGAGCCGCACTCCCATGACGGAGTGCGGCTCTTCTCGTTCCCGGAGGGCACGCGGTGGAACGAGAGCGAGCCGCGACCCCGGAGGGACGCGGCTCGCTCTCGTCTGCGGCGGATCAGCCGAAGCGGCCCGAGACGTAGTCCTCGGTCGCCTGGACGGACGGGCGCGAGAACATCGTCGCGGTGTCGTCGTACTCGATGAGCTTGCCCGGCTTGCCGGTGCCCGCGATGTTGAAGAACGCGGTGCGGTCCGAGACGCGCGAGGCCTGCTGCATGTTGTGGGTCACGATGACGATCGTGTAGTCGTTCTTGAGCTCCTCGATGAGGTCCTCGATCGCGAGGGTCGAGATCGGGTCGAGGGCCGAGCAGGGCTCGTCCATCAGGAGGACGTCGGGGGAGACGGCGATCGCGCGGGCGATGCACAGACGCTGCTGCTGGCCGCCGGAGAGACCGGAGCCCGGCTTGTCGAGGCGGTCCTTCACCTCGTTCCAGAGGTTCGCGCCCTGGAGCGAGCGCTCGACGAGCGCGTCCGCGTCCGACTTCGAGATGCGGCGGTTGTTGAGCTTCACGCCGGCCAGCACGTTGTCCCGGATGGACATCGTCGGGAACGGGTTGGGGCGCTGGAAGACCATGCCCACCTGCCGACGGACCTGCACCGGATCGACGCCCGGGCCGTACAGGTTGTTGCCGTCGATCAGGACCTCGCCCTCGACGTGCGCGCCGGGGATGACCTCGTGCATGCGGTTGAGCGTGCGGAGGAAGGTCGACTTGCCGCAGCCGGACGGGCCGATGAAGGCGGTGACCGTGCGGGGCTCGATGGCGAGCGACACACCCTCCACCGCGAGGAACTGGCTGTAGTAGACGTTGAGGTCGTTGACCTCGATGCGCTTGGACATTGCTTCCTTCGGGGATTCCGGCCGGAGCCGAGTGGTGGGTGTCAGCGGCCGAGCTTGGGGGCGAAGATCTTCGCGATCAGGCGGGCGACCAGGTTCAGCGCCATGACGATCAGGATGAGGGCCAGCGCGCCGGTCCAGGCCCGGTTGAGGAACGCCTCGGCGTCGGGGCCCTGGTTCGCGTACTGCGTGTAGACGAAGACCGGGAGGGTCATCATCCGCTCGCTGAAGAGGTCGTAGTTCATCGACGCGGTGAAGCCGGCGACGATGAGCAGCGGGGCGGTCTCGCCGATGACGCGGGCGATCGCGAGGGTGATGCCCGTCGTGATGCCGGCGATGGAGGTCGGCAGCACGATTTTGACGATGGTCAGCCACTTCGGCACGCCCAGGGCGTAGGACGCCTCGCGCAGCTCGTTCGGGACCAGCTTCAGCATCTCCTCCGACGAGCGGACGACTACGGGGATCATCAGCACGGCGAGGGCGATCGAGCCGGCGAAGCCCATCCGGATGCCGGGGCCGAGGAGCAGCGCGAAGAGCGCGTACGCGAACAGGCCCGCGACGATGGAGGGGATGCCCGTCATCACGTCGACGAAGAAGGTGATCGCCCGGGCGAGGTGGCCGCGGCCGTACTCGACGAGGTAGATCGAGGTGAGCAGGCCGATCGGCACCGAGATCAGCGCGGCCATGGCCGTGATCTCGAGCGTGCCGATGATCGCGTGGAGGGCGCCGCCGCCCGCGTCGATGACGTTGCGCATCGACGAGGAGAAGAAGAGCGGATCGAACCGCGCGACTCCGTTGGAGACGACCGTGTAGAGCAGGGAGACCAGCGGGAGCAGCGCGATGATGAACGCGGTCGCGACCAGCGAGGTCACGAGGCGGTCGACAGCCTTGCGGCCGCCCTCGACCAGGCGCGAGACCACGTAGATGGCGACGTCGAAGAGGACGGTGCCCCAGAAGATCGCGCCGACGAGGCTGAAGTCGTTCATCATGCCGGCCGCCTGGAGGATCAGGAAGACGGCGGCGAACACGACCCAGCTGCCGACGAGCAGCATCCAGGGAGTGCCCTTGGGCAGCTTGCCCGCCTGCAGCGAGAAGGGCATCGACGAGGTGGCGGCGGACATCAGTTGGCTCCCGAGAAGGCCTTGCGGCGGTTGACGATGAACCGCGCGACCGAGTTCACGACGAGGGTGATGACGAAGAGGATGAGGCCCGAGGCGACGAGGACGTTCACGCCGACTCCGCTCGCCTCCGGGAACTGCAGCGCGATGTTCGCGGCGATGGTGTTCGAGTTCTGCGAGGTGAGCAGGAGGAAGGAGACGACCGTCGCGGGCGAGAGCACCATCGCGACGGCGAGCGTCTCGCCGAGGGCCCGGCCGAGGCCGAGCATGGCGGCCGAGACGATGCCCGGGGCGCCGAAGGGCAGGACGGCCATGCGGATCATCTCCCAGCGGGTCGCGCCGAGCGCGAGCGCCGCCTCCTCGTGCAGGCGCGGGGCCTGGAGGAAGATCTCGCGGCAGACCGCGGTGATGATCGGGATGACCATGACGGCCAGCACCACCGAGGCGGTGAGGATCGTCTTGCCGGTGCCCGACGCCTGGCCGCCGAAGAGCGGGAACCAGCCGATGTTCACGTTGAGGAAGAGGTAGAAGGGCTGCACCATCGGCGCCAGCACGGTCGCGCCCCAGAGGCCGAAGACCACCGAGGGGACGGCGGCGAGGAGGTCGACCACGTAGCCGAGGGCCATCGCGATGCGGCGCGGCGCGTAGTGCGAGATGAAGAGGGCGATCGCGATCGAGAGCGGCAGGGCGATCACCAGGGCGATCACCGCCGACCAGACCGTGCCGAAGACCAGGGGGCCGACGTAGGCCCAGAAGCTCGTCGCGTCGCCGGGGAGGCTGCCGGCCGGCGCGGTGAACGCGGGGATCGACTGCGCGATGAGGAAGATCGCGACGGCGGCGAGGACGAGGAGGATGAGGGAGCCGGCGGCGACGGTCGAGATCGAGAAGACCCGATCTCCGACACGCACCTTCGCCTTCGGGCGGACGACGGTCTCAGTTGCCATTCCAGGGGACTCTCTTCAGACGAGGGGGTTCGGCGGGGCGCACAGGGAGATGCTAGGGCTCGGAGGGGGGCGTCCGGTGGGTCGAGCCCGGCACAGGCGGGGCCCGTCCCGCGGATCGTGCTGCGAGACGGGCCCTGCCGGTGGGACTACTTGATCGACTCGATCGCGGTGGCGACGGTCGAGGCGAGCTCGGAGCTCAGGGGAGCGGAGCCGGCCTGAGCGGCGGCGGCCTCCTGGCCCTCCTCGCTCGCGACGTAGGAGGCGAAGGACTTGACGACCTCGCCCTTGTCGGCGTCCGCGTACTCCTGGCACACGATGAGGTAGCTGACCAGGACCATCGGCCAGGCGTCCGCCTCGGTGCCGGTGCGGTCGATCTTGATCGCGAGGTCGTTGTCCTCGCGGCCCTCGGCGATGGGCGAGGCGGCGACGACCGCCGCGGCTCCGTCGGCCGAGATGGTCGAGAACGCGTCGCCGACCTTCAGCTGGGCCATGTCCATGCCCTGGGCGCCGGACTCGTCGGCGTAGCCGATCGTGTTGGTGCCGTTCTTGACCGCGTCGACGACACCCGAGGTGCCCTTGGCGCCGTCACCGCTCTGGTACGGGAAGGTCTGCGCGGCAGGAGCGTCCCAGACGTCGCTCGCGGTGGCCGCGAGGTAGTCGGTGAAGTTCTGCGTGGTGCCCGAGTCGTCCGAGCGGTGCACGGAGGTGATGTTCGCCGACGGGAGGGTCGCGTCGGGGTTCAGGGCCTTGATCTCCGGGGCGTCCCAGGAGGTGATGGTGCCCTTGAAGATGCCCGCGATGGTGGCCGCGTCGAGCTTGAGCTCGTCGACGCCCTCCACGTTGAAGATGACCGCGATCGGCGAGATGTAGACCGGGAGGTCGATCGCCTTGGTGTCGGGGGCGCAGGCGGCGAAGGTGCCCGCGAGCTCCTCGTCCTTGAGCGCGGAGTCGGAGCCGGCGTAGTCGGCGGCGCCGTCGATGAAGTTGGTGCGGCCGGCGCCGGAGCCCTGCGGGTCGTAGTTGACCGTGACCTCGGGGTTCGCGGTCTGGAACGCGGCGGCCCAGGTGGTCTGCGCGGTGCCCTGAGCGGACGAGCCGATCCCGGTGATGGTGCCGGAGAGCGTGGAGGTGGTGGCGGAGCCGGAGCTGCCGCCTGCGGCCGGTGCCTCGTTGGCAGCGCAGGAGGTCAGCGTGATCGCTGCGACGGCGGCGACGACGGCCGCCTGGCCGAGACGCGAGAATCTCACAAGTATCCCTTTCGGGTAGGAAAGCGTGGAAAACAGAACAGGGCCTGGTGCAGCCCGCGAGCGAGAGTACGGAGGGGTCGTGTCCTGGCACCGACCGCTCGGTGAACGCGCGGTGAACGGGTCCGCCTCGGGGATTGCGGAGCGACGGGGCGGCGGGGAAGGCGCGGTGCGTCGGGCGCGTCCCGGCTGCGCGACCGGCCCGGTGGGGACGGACCCGTCGAGCCGGTCGCGCAGCGCGCCCGGGCGGTCAGGCCAGCGGCGTGTGCGTCTCGATCGCGACGATGCCGGAGCCGGGGTGGCCGGTGGAGAGGTGCACCACGGCGAAGCCCCCGGTCGGGAGCGCTGCCGCCTCGTCGAGGTAGGCGCCGAGAGGAGTCGCCGTGGCGAGGGCGATCTCGCGCAGGATCTCGGGGATCACCGGCCGGTGACTGCAGAGGACGGCGGTGCGGCGGGCGCGGACCCGCTTGCCGACGAGGGCGCGGACGTCGGCGGTGCCCTGCTCGTGCGCCTCCTGGCTGAGGTCGTCGCGCAGCTTGACCGGCTTCCTGACCAGACCGGACAGCGGGGCGATGGTCGACCGGCAGCGCTTGGCGGTGCTCGAGACGAGGCGGCGCGGGCGCCAGGCGGCCACGGCCTGAGCGGCGGCCGCGGCCTCGACCCGGCCGCGCCCGGTGAGGCGGCGGGTGGAGTCGCGGCCGTCCCAGGAGGAGGCTGGCACCGCCTTCGCGTGCCGCAGGACCACGATCGCGAAGGTCTCGAGCGCACCGCGTGCAGCTATCCGGGCGAACTCGTCGACGATCGTCACGTCATGCGGATAGGTCAGGTAGCTCCGGGCCCGCTTGAGCGTCACCCACTCGAGCGCCTCGACCTCGTCGTTCGGGAGGAAGTCGGACGCCAGGACGGCCTTCTCGGTCACCTGCGCCGCCCAGTAGTAGACGGCCTTCGGGCGCCCGCTCGGCAGCGTGTACTCGGTGCATCCCAGCGGCACCCCGAGCGCCACCGAGAGCCCGGTCTCCTCGCGGATCTCGCGGACCGCGGTCTCCGGGAGGGACTCGCCCGCGTCGACCTTGCCCTTGGGCAGGCTGACGTCCCGGCGGTGCGGCCGGTGGATCACGAGGATGTGCGGGCGGCCCTCGATGATCCGCCAGCACACCGCTCCTGCTGCGTAGACGGTGCCCGTCACGGGCGTCAGCGGCTGGAGGCCCGGTTGGCGGACCGTGTCGCCGCGCGCTTGCGATGGGTGATGTGCTGCATCAGCTGGTTCTGCAGGTCGGCGAGCGGAGCGCCCTCCTCGTCGAGGTGGTGCCGCGTCCAGTCGCCGTCCGGGCCGAGCCACCAGGAGGCGGTCCGCTCGTCCATCGCCCGCTCGAACATGTCGTCGATCTCGCTGAGGTGCGCCGGCTCGACGATCCGCACCAGAGCCTCGACGCGGCGGTCGAGGTTGCGGTGCATCATGTCGGCGCTGCCGATGAAGACGTCCGGCTCGCCGCCGTTGACGAAGCTGAAGATGCGGGAGTGCTCGAGGTAGCGGCCGAGGATCGAGCGCACGCGGATGGTCTCGGAGAGCCCCTCCTGGCCGGGCTTCAGCCCGCAGATGCCGCGCACCCAGACGTCGACCGGCACGCCGGCCTGGCTGGCGCGGTAGAGCGCGTCGATCACGGACTCGTCGACGATCGAGTTGACCTTGATCCGGATGCCCGAGGGCCGCCCCGCGCGGGCGTTCTCGGTCTCGGCGGCGATCCGCTTGAGCAGGCCCTTCCGCAGGTGGCGCGGCGCGACGAGCAGGCGCTTGAACTTCTTCTCGATCGCGTAGCCCGAGAGCTCGTTGAACAGACGCGTGAGGTCCTTGCCGACTTCGGGGTCGGCAGTCAGGAGTCCGAGGTCCTCGTAGATGCGCGAGGTCTTCGGGTTGTAGTTGCCGGTGCCGATGTGGGAGTAGTGGCGGAGCACTCCGCCCTTCTCCTGGCGGATGACGAGCGCGAGCTTGCAGTGGGTCTTCAGCCCGACGAGCCCGTAGACCACGTGCACGCCCGCCTTCTCGAGCTTGCGCGCCCACGAGATGTTCGCCTGCTCGTCGAAGCGCGCCTTGATCTCAACCAGGGCGAGCACCTGCTTGCCCGACTCGGCCGCGTCGATGAGCGCCTCGACGATGGGGGAGTCGCCCGAGGTGCGGTAGAGCGTCTGCTTGATCGCGAGCACGTCCGGATCGGCCGCCGCCTGCTCGAGGAACGACTGCACGCTCGTCGCGAAGGACTCGTAGGGGTGGTGCAGGAGCACGTCGCCGCGGGAGACGGCCTTGAAGACGTCCTGCCGCTGGTTGGGCTCGCTGGGCGAGAGCTGCACCGCCGTCGTCGGGACGTGATTGGGGTACTTCAGGTCCGGGCGGTCGATCTTCTGCAGGCTGAAGAGCCCGCTGAGGTCGAGCGGGGCCGGGAGCTTGTAGACCTCCTGCGTCGTGATGTCGAGCTCGCGGACCAGCAGGCCCAGCGTCTCGTCGTCCATGTCGTCGGTGACCTCGAGGCGGATGGGCGGGCCGAACCGGCGGCGCAGCAGCTCCTTCTCGAGGGCCTTGATCAGGTTCTCGGTCTCGTCCTCGTCGACCTCGACGTCCTCGTTGCGCGTCACCCGGAACACGTGGTGGTCGAGGATCTCCATGCCGGGGAACAGGTCGTCCAGCTGGTTGGCGATCAGGTCCTCGAGCGAGATGAACCGCATCGGCTCGCCCGGCGCCGCGACGCCGGCGATCCGGACGAAGCGGGGGAGCATCTGCGGCACCTTGAGGCGCGCGAACTCGACCTTCTGCGTCTTCGGGTTCCGCACCCGCACCGAGAGGTTGAGCGAGAGGCCGGAGATGTAGGGGAACGGGTGCGCCGGGTCGACCGCGAGCGGCATCAGCACCGGGAACACCTGGGCCGAGAAGTAGTCGTCCAGCACGGTGCGCTCGGCGTCGCTCAGCTCGTCCCAGCGGACGAGGTCGATGCCGCCGTCGCGCAGGGCGGGCTCGACGAGCTCCTTGAACGCTCGGGAGTGGCGCTGCTGCAGCAGGTGCGCCTTCTCCGAGATGTCGGTCAGCACGTCGACCGGCACGCGCCCGATGTTCGTCGGCAGGGCGAGCCCCGTGAGGATGCGGCGCTTGAGGCCGGCGACCCGGACCATGAAGAACTCGTCGAGGTTGGACGAGAAGATCGCGAGGAAGTTCGCCCGCTCGAGCGCCGGAACCAGCGGATCCTCCGCGAGCTCGAGCACGCGCTGGTTGAACGCCAGCCAGCTCAACTCCCGGTCGAGGTAGCGGTTGTCGGGGAGGAGCGGGTCCGAGTGCTCCTCCTCGTCGTCGAAGTCGTCGTCGAGGTCATCGCTGAGACCGTCTTCGAGAAGCAGGTTGTCGCCGTCCATGCGACCATCCTGGCACCGCGTCCGTCCGCTCCGCGCCGCCGCTCGTGAATGCCGGATGAACGGGGCCGGCGGAGGCCCTGTGGAGGAGTGCCGGCTCAGCGCAGCGGCGCGGCGCGCTGCAGGTACTGCACGTCGACGGAGGCGTCCGTGAACCCGAGCGAGCGGTAGAGCGCCACCGCCGACCGGTTCTCGGCCTCGACGTAGAGGTCGGCCGTGGTGCAGCCGCGCTCGAGCATCCGCGCGAGCCCGGCGTTCAGCAGGGTGCGGCCGAGTCCCCGTCCGGCCGCCTCGGGGGCGACCCCGAGGACGTAGATCTCGCCGGTCGTCGATCCGGGCTCGATCTTGAGCCAGTCGTAGCCGAGGAGCGTGCCGTCGGCGTCGCGGAGCAGGAGGAAGTCGCCCTCGTCGAACCACGGCTCGGCGCGGCGGGCCGCCAGGTCCTCCTCCGTCATCCGCCCCTGCTCGGGGTGCGCGGCGAAGATCCGCGCGTTCAGGGCGATCCACTCGGCCGGAGCGAGGTCGCGGGCGTCCGAGAGGACGACGCCCTCGGGGACGCGGACCTCGGGGGCGGCGAGCGGCTCGAGCTCGAGGTGCAGGAGGGTACGCACCGGGGCGAAGCCGTGGGAGGCCGCGAGGGCCCGGGCAGCGGGGTGGTCGCCGTGCGCCCAGGCGAGCAGGCCCGTCCGGCCGCTCGCGAGGACCTGCTCGAGGGTCGCGGTGCCGAAGCCGACCCCGCGCCACTCCGGATCGACGACGAACTCCAGCTCGCCCTGCCCGAGGATCGCCGCCGCCACGACCACGTCCGCGCGCAGCCCCACGAGGAGGGTGCGCGAGCCGGCCCGGGCGTCGACGAGCGTCTGGTCGCTGAAGGGGGGCTGATGGTCGAACCAGGCGGCGCGCCCGATCAGGTGCTCGAGGCCGGCCGCCACCGCGGGATCGGCCAGATCCTCAACGGACAGGTTGAGCGACTCGCTCATCGTCCTCTTCGTACACGTTGAAGCGGTATCCGACGTTGCGGACCGTGCCGATCAGCGACTCCAGGTCGCCGAGCTTCGCGCGGAGGCGCCGCACGTGCACGTCGACCGTGCGGGTGCCGCCGAAGTAGTCGTAGCCCCACACCTCGCTCAGCAGCTGCTCGCGGGTGAAGACGCGCGAGGGGTGCGTGGCGAAGAAGCGGAGGAGCTCGAACTCCTTGAAGGTGAGGTCGAGCGGGCGCCCGTGCACCTTGGCGGAGTAGCTGGCCTCGTCGATCACGACGCCCGACGCCTGGATGCGCGAGGTCGACTGCTCCTGCGCCAGCCGGCCGATCACCAGGCGGATGCGGGCGTCGACCTCGGCGGGGCCGGCCGAGTCGAGGATGACGTCGTTGACGCCCCAGTCGGCCGAGACGGCCGTGAGCCCGCCCTCCGTGAGGATCAGGATGAGGGGGACGTTGATGCCCGTGGTCGTGAGGATCTTGCAGAGCGACTTGGCGCTGGCGAGGTCCTGCCGCGCATCGACCAGGATCAGATCGCAGCTCGGGGCGTTCACGAGCTGGGCGGGCTCCGCGGGGATCTGCCGGGTCCGGTGGCTGAGGAGCCCCAGTGCGGGGAGCACCTCGGCGCCTCCCGCCGAGGTCAGTATCAACAACTGCGCCACGGATCCTCCAGAACTGGTCTGCCCGCAATACTAGCGGCGGGCCGGGAGGGGCGTCCGCCTGGGGCACAATTGTCGGATGGGCAGGGATCGGGTGGGCATCGGAGTCGTCTGGGCGCTCGCACTCGCGGGCTCCGTGCTGACTCTGGCGATCGCCGCTCCGGAGTCCCGGCAGCTCTGGCTCGCGCTGACGTTCGGCGGATGCGTGCTCGCGACCTTCGCGGTGCAGCTCGCCGTGGCCCGCGCCGAGGGGTACCTCCTCCGCGCGATGACGAGCATCGTCGGAGCGATGGCCGTGGTCGCGGTCGCGAGCGGGATCGCCGTCCTCCTCCCCGCCTGAGCGGTCGCGCCCTCCCGTCCCGAGCGCCCGGATCCGCACCGCCTGAGCGGCCGCGTCCGCACCGCCCCGGCGTCGGAGGCGGCGGGTAGGATGAGCGCATGCTTCTCGCCCTGGAACTCTTCTACCTCGGTCTGCTCGGGCTCGCCTCCCTCGCCATCGCGTGGGTCTCCGGCGTGGTCGTCTACAAGCTCTACCGCGGCCAGCGCTAGCCGCCGCCGGAGCCCGAGTGATCTCGCTTCCGTCGGGCCTGCCGCCCGAGCTCGTCCCCCTGTCCTGGCTGCTCGGCGTCTGGGAGGGCTCGGGCGTCATCGACTACACGATCGGCGACGACTCCGTCCAGGCCGAGTTCGGCCATCGCATCAGCTTCAGCTACGACGGCCTCCCGTACCTCAACTACAACTCCTACACATGGCTGATCGAGGAGGGCGCCGAGGAGGCGCCCCGGCCCCTGGTCACCGAGACGGGCTACTGGCGCCTCAGCCGCGCGCTGACCGACTCCGACGCCGGCCCGGGAATGCTGCCCGGCCGCGGCGCACCCGCCTTCCCCGACGCCGAGTCCGTCGAGACGCTGCGCAACGCCGCCGGCGGGTTCGACATCGAGGTCTCGCTCGTGCACCCGGACGGGGTCAGCGAGCTCTACCTCGGCCAGGTCAAGGGGCCGCGGATCGACCTCGCGACCGACGCGGTGATGCGCACCGCCGCGGCGAAGGACTACGCCGCCGCCACCCGCCTCTACGGCCTGGTCGACGACCACCTGCTGTGGGCGTGGGACATCGCCGCGCTCGGCCAGGGCCTGCGGACCCACTCCTCCGGACGGCTCGCCCGTGTCGACTGACGCGCTCTCCCCGCTCCTGGCCGCCCCGGGCGCTGTCGCCACGACGAGCGCCGCCGAGCCCGGCGTCGCCGCCCACTACGGCGAGCCCTTCCGCGAGCAGCGTGCTCTCGCCGCGGGCACCGCGCTCGTCGACCTCTCCGGCCGCGGCGTCGTGACCGTGACGGGGCCGGACCGCCTCACCTGGATCGACTCGCTCACCAGCCAGGCCGTCTCGCGCCTCACTCCCGGCGCCTCGGCCGAGACGCTCCTGCTCGACCCGACCGGCCGAATCGAGCACGTCATCCGCCTCGTCGACGACGGCGAGACCGCCTGGCTCCTGCTCGACCGCGACGAGACGGCCGGCCTGGCCGCCTGGCTCGACCGGATGCGCTTCATGCTCCGCGTCGAGGTCGCCGACCGCGCCGACGACTTCGCGACCCTCGCCGCCCTCGGAGACGGGCCGGCTCTGACGCTCGCCCTGTCCCTGGCCGAGGAGCCCGTCGTCTGGAGCGACCCGTGGTCGCAGGTCCAGCCGGGCGGCTGGCAGTACGCGCTGACCACAGAGCACCCCGGGGCCTCCTGGGAGCTCCGCGAGGTCCTGGTCCCGCGAGCGGCCCTCGAGGCCCTCGCGGAGACGGCCGTCGGGGTGGGAGTGGCCCTCGCGGGAGTCGACGCCCTCGAGGCCCTGCGCATCGCCGCCTGGCGCCCGCGCCACGCGACCGAGGTCGACGAGCGGTCCATCCCGCACGAGCTCGACCTCCTCCGCTCGAGCGTGCATCTCGCCAAGGGCTGCTACCGGGGCCAGGAGACGGTGGCGAAGGTGCACAATCTCGGCCACCCGCCGCGGCGCCTGGTCCTGCTGCAGCTCGACGGCTCCGACTCGGTCCTCCCCGCCCACGGCGACGTCGTCACGGCGCTCAAGGGCGGCGAGCCGGTCGAGGTCGGCACGGTCACCTCGAGCGCCTGGCACTACGAGGACGGACCGGTCGCTCTCGCGGTCGTCAAGCGGAGCGTCCCGGTGGACCTCGAGCTGACCGTGCTGGCCGGCGACTCGCGCGTGGCCGCGGCCCAGGAGGTCGTGGTCCCTCCCGGAGCCGGAGCGGAGGCGGGAGTGCCCCGCCTGCCCCGCCTCGGGGCGACGACCAGGTAGGCCACGCCGTGGTGGCCGCACGTCCCGCCGAGCGGGGCCGGGCGGCCGAGCGGCTGCGCGGTCTCGTCCGGACCCCCGAGCTGAGTCCCGCGCGCGCCCTCGCCCGCGCGGGGGCGTCGCTCCCCGCCGTGCTGCAGATCGTGCTCGCGGCGACCCTCGCCTACTCCGTCGCGCACTTCCTCCTCGGGCACCCCGCGCCGGTGCTGGCGCTGACGGTCACGATCTCGAGCCTCGGCATCGCGCGCGACACCCGCCCCAAGCAGGTGGCCGAGACAGCGACGGGGATGCTCATCGGCATCACTGCCAGCGAGGTCCTGCTCCTGCTGTGGGGGAGCGGCGTCTGGCAGCTCGGCGTCGTCCTCGCGATCGTCTTCACGCTCGGCCGGGCCCTCTCGCCCTCGCCGGGGTTCGCCGTGGCCGCCGGGACCCAGGCGATGCTGGTGATGGTCCTCCCTGCGCCGGACGGAGGCGTCTTCACCCGGAGCGTCGACGGCCTGATCGGCGGGCTCGCGGCGCTGCTCTGCACGGCGATCGTGCCCCGCCCGCCGCTGCGCACGGCGCGGGCCGAGGCGCATCGGCTCCTCTCCGCGCTCAGCCGGACCGTGGAGGAGCTGGCCGAGGCGCTCCGCCGGGGCGACTCCTCGGCGTCCACCGCAGCCCTCGAGCGGATCCGCGGGACGCAGCCGGTCATCGACGGCTGGACCGCGGCGCTCGACTCCGCGACCGGCGTCGCCCGGATCTCGCCGTTCGTCCGCCGGCACCGCGGCGAGCTCTCCCGCCAGGCCGTGATGCTGTCCGCGCTGGACCTCGCGACCCGGAACCTGCGCATCGTCGCGCGCCGCACCGACTTCCTCGTCCGGGACGGCGCCCCGCGGCCGGAGCTCGCCGGAGCGGTCGCCGCCCTCGGCCCGGGCATCGCGCTGCTCGGCCGCGCGGTCGCCGATCCGTCGGTGCTCGCCCTGGCGCGTCAGGACCTCGTGCTGCTCGCGACCACGCTCGACCCCCAGCGGCTGATCCCGGAGGCGCGCCTCGCCGAGAAGACGGTGCTCGTCCTGCTCCGCCCGCTCGTCGTCGACCTGCTCACGGCGACAGGCGCCGCTCCCGCCGAGGCGCGGGCCGCCCTGCCCCCGCTCGCCTAGGGCTCAGGAGGTCCGGTGCTCAGGCCCGGCGCTCAGGCCCGGCGCTCAGGAGGAGGGGGCGACCGCCTCCCACGCGACCGTCACCTCGCCCAGGCGCCAGCGCCGCGGCCCGCCGAGGACCGGCCACTCCGGCCGGAGGTCCCGGACCGCCGCGATCCAGCGCTGACCCGGACTGTAGACGGCGAGAGGGGCGTTCAGCGTCCACGCCCGCTCGAGGGCGGAGAGGAAGGCGTGCACGCCCTCGCCGGGCACGTTGCGGTGGATGAGGGCCTTCGGCAGGCGCTCGGCCGCCGTCATCGGCGAGGGGATCGCCGCGAGCCGGAGCGAGAGGGTCAGCGAGCGCGGGCCCTCCCGGCCGACCTCGATCCAGGTGCAGATGCGGCCGATCTCGTCGCAGGTGCCCTCGACCAGGACGCCGTCGGGCTGCAGGCGGTCCGTCATCGTCGCCCAGGCTCCCTCCACCGCGTCCTCGTCGTACTGGCGGAGCACGTTGAAGGCGCGGATGACGCCCGCCCGCCGCCCCGCGGGCAGGGGAACCTCGAAGCCGCCGCGCTCGAAGCGCACGCGCGCGTCCGCGGGGAACGGCGTGCCGCCCTCCCTCACCCGGGCGAGCTGGCGCCGAGCGGTGTCGACCCGGGCGGGCTCGATCTCGAGGCCGAGCACCTCGACGTCGGGCGCGGCCCGGACGAGCCGGCGGTGCAGCTCGAGCGTGGTGACCGCGCTCGCCCCGAAGCCGAGATCGACGACGAGCGGGGAGGCGGTGCTGCGCAGGACGGGCAGCTCGGCGAGCCGGCGGTCGACCCGGCGGAGGCGGTTCGTGCCCGTCGTTCCGCGGGTGACGGCTCCGATGGGCATGCTCTCCAGCGTATCCGCGGGCGAGGGGGCCGCCTCTAAGCTGGACGCATGTCCGAGACCTACACCCTCATCCTCGTGCGCCACGGCAACAGCGAGTGGAACCAGAAGAACCTCTTCACCGGCTGGGTCGACGTGCGCCTGACCGAGCAGGGAGTCGCGGAGGCCACCCGCGCCGGCGAGCTGCTGACCGAGGCGGGCCTGCACCCCGACATCGTCTACACGTCGCGCCAGACGCGTGCGATCCAGACCGCCAATATCGCCCTCGAGGTCGCCGACCGCCTGTGGATCGACGTCAAGCGCTCCTGGCGCCTCAACGAGCGCCACTACGGCGCCCTGCAGGGCAAGGACAAGGCGCAGACCCTCGCCGAGTACGGCCCCGAGCAGTTCCAGACCTGGCGCCGCTCCTTCGACGTGCCGCCGCCCCCGCTCGACGACGACGACCAGTACTCGCAGGCGCACGACGAGCGCTACGCGGACCTCGGCGACGCCCTGCCCCGCACCGAGTCGCTGAAGCTCGTGATCGAGCGGATGCTGCCCTACTGGGAGTCCGACATCAAACCGGACCTCGCCTCGGGCAAGACCGTCATGATCACCGCGCACGGCAACTCCCTCCGCGCGCTGGTGAAGACGCTCGACGGCATCTCGGACTCGGACATCGCGGAGCTCAACATCCCGACCGGGATCCCGCTCGTCTACGAGCTGAACGAGGACTTCGAGCCCATCGGGGAGGCGCGCTACCTCGACCCGGAGGCCGCGGCCGCCGGTGCCGCCGCCGTCGCCGCCCAGGGCGCCAAGAAGTAGCACCGCCCCGCACGCGTGAACGGCCCGCCCGAGTCCTCGACTCCGGCGGGCCGTTCACGTAGCCCCGGAGGCGGAGCGCACGGACACGTCCGGCCCGCAGGAGACGATCGTTCCTGCGGGCCGGACGGTGAGACGGGCCGGAGCCCGAGGTGTCGACTAGGAGTAGTCGCCCGAGATCAGGTACTGGACCTTCTTGGCGATCGACACGGCGTGGTCGGCGAAGCGCTCGTGGTAGCGGCTGGCGAGGGTCGCGTCGACGGTGTCGGCGGCCTGGCCCTTCCACGCCTCGCTGAGCACCTTGTCGAAGACGCTGACGTGCAGCTCGTCGATCTTGTCGTCCTCGTCGCGGATCTCCTCGGCGATGCGCGGATCCTGCGAGCGGAGCAGGTCGGTCAGCTTGTGCGCGACGACCACGTCGAGGCGGCCCATCTCGACGAACGTCGGACGCAGGCTCTTGGGGACCACCTTGTCGGGGAAGCGGTAGCGCGAGAGCTGGGCGATGTGCTCGGCGATGTCGCCCATCCGCTCGAGCGACGCGCTGATGCGCAGCGCCGAGACGACGATCCGCAGGTCGCGGGCGACCGGGTTCTGCCGGGCGAGGATGTCGATCGCGAGCTCGTCGAGGCTGATGGCCAGCTCGTCGATGCGCGCGTCGCTCGCGATGACCTCCTCCGCGAGGGTGACGTCGGAGTGGTTGAACGCCTGGGTCGCCTTCTCGATGGCGATCTCGACGAGTCCGGAGATCTCGACGAGTCGTTCCTGGACCTCGGCCAGCTCCTGCTGGAAAACTTCGCGCATCTGTGTTCGACCCTCTCTACGGCGCGCGCGGACGACGGCGCCGGATCTGCGGCGAGCACCTCGCACGCCGCTGCGACTGCACTCCGTGGGCGCAGGCGCAGTCATGATGACCACGGCAGGTTAACGGACGGTGCCGGGCGTTTGAACAGTACTCGACCCCCGGAGGATCGACGGGCGTCCGGTAGGGGGACGCCCGGTGGATGGTTAGCCTGGGTCCGTGGATTCGGGCTTGATCGTGGTTCTGTCGCTCGTTCTCGGTGTCGCGATCGGGATCCTTCTGACGACCGTGCTCACGCTCGCCGCCCGCCAGGGCCGCATCGCGCAGGACGTGATCTCGGTCGGGCTCCCCGAGGGGATCGAGGCGATCATCGACGCCGTCGGCTCGCCCGCCTTCGTGACCGACCCGTCTCACAACGTGCTGAAGGCGTCCACCCGCGCCGTCGCGCTCGGCCTGGTCTCGCAGGACACGCTGCTCCACCCCGACCTCGCCGCCATCGTCGACCGCGTCCGCCGCTTCGGCGACGACATCGTCCAGGACCTCGAGCTCGCGACCAGCCCGCTCTCCGACGCCGCCGTGACGCTCGTCGTCCACGCGACCCGCCTCGGCTCCCGCTACGTCCTCGTCATCGCCGAGGACCACACCGAGGCGCGCCGGCTCGAGGCCGTCCGCCGGGACTTCGTCGCCAACATCTCCCACGAGCTGAAGACCCCGATCGGCGCAGTCGGCCTGCTCGCCGAGGCCCTCGACTCCGCCGCCGACGACCCCCAGCAGGTGCGCCGCTTCGCGCACCGGCTGACCCAGGAGTCGCACCGCCTCGCGAAGATCACCCGCGAGATCATCGAGCTCTCCCGCCTCCAGGCCGCCGACGTCGCCGGCTCCGCCGAGATCATCCGCGTCGACGACGTCGTCACGGCGGCGCTCGAGACCACCCACGTCATGGCGGAGTCGCACGACGTCACCCTGGTCAAGGGCGGGATGAAGAAGGCCTACGTCGTGGGGCAGGAGAAGATGCTCGTCTCGGCGCTGCACAACCTCCTCGCCAACGCCATCCAGTACTCGCCCGCCGGCTCCCGCGTGGGCATCGGCGTCCGCTCCACCGGCGGCGTCGTCGAGATCGCCGTCACCGACCAGGGCATCGGCATCCCTGAGGAGGACCTCGACCGGGTGTTCGAGCGGTTCTACCGCGTCGACCAGGCCCGCTCCCGCCACACCGGCGGCACCGGCCTCGGCCTCAGCATCGTCAAGCACGCCGTGCAGAACCACGGCGGCGACGTCCGCGTCTGGTCCAAGCCCGGCCGCGGCTCCACCTTCACCATCCGGCTCCCCGAAGCCGACCCCGCCCGGACGCCCTTCGCGGCGACCGCCCCGATAGGAGAACACGCGTGACCAGCATCCTGCTCGTCGAGGACGAGAGCGCCCTCAGCGAGCCCCTCAGCTACCTGCTCGAACGCGAGGGCTACGACGTCACCGTCGCCGAGGACGGCAACCGCGCCGTCGCCGCCTTCGACGAGGGCGACTACGACCTGATCCTCCTCGACCTCATGCTGCCCGGCATGCCCGGCACCGAGGTCTGCCGCGAGATCCGCACCCGCTCCTCCGTCCCGATCATCATGGTCACCGCCAAGGACTCCGAAGTGGACATCGTCGTCGGCCTGGAGCTCGGCGCGGACGACTACGTCACCAAGCCCTACTCCACCCGCGAACTGCTCGCCCGCATCCGCGCCGTCCTCCGACGCCGCACCGAGGAGCCCGGCGAGGAGCGGATCGTCGTCGCCGGCCCCGTCCGCATGGACATCGAACGCCACACGGTCGAAGTCGACGGCGTCGAGACCCCGATGCCCCTCAAGGAGTTCGAGCTCCTCGAGATGCTCCTCCGCAACGCGGGCCGCGTCCTCACCCGCGGCCAGCTCATCGACCGCGTCTGGGGGAGCGACTACTTCGGCGACACGAAGACCCTCGACGTCCACGTCAAGCGCATCCGCTCCAAGATCGAGAAGACGCCGAAGGAACCGGTGCTCCTGGTTACTGTCCGCGGCCTCGGCTACCGCTTCGACGCTTGATCGCGGGCCCTGGCGGGGCGATCTGCGGCGTTGTCGTCGGTTGCGATACCGCTGGTATCGCGCCCTCCTCCGCCTTGCAGCTCACCCCGCCAGGACCCGCGATCAACCCTGTGCTGGCGGGGTGAGGGGTGGGGCCGTCGCTGCGCGACGAGCCGGGTGGGGT
>NZ_PSVO01000026.1:0-32883 GCF_002932325.1 Rathayibacter sp. AY1E2 | reverse complement strand
CCCATGAGCCTCTCCCTCTCCCGCCCGCCGACCCCGAGCCGCCGCGTGCGCGTCCTCGCCGTCGGAGCCGCGCTCGCCCTCGCCGCCGCGCTGCTCCCGGCGCAGGCCGCCGCCGCCGCCACTCCCGCCACCCTCTCGGTGCTGAGCCTCGGCGACTCCATCACCCAGGCCTACGGGACCTGCGGCTCCTTCGCGGACTGCCCCCGCAACAACTGGTCCACCGGCACCAGCTCCTCGGTGAACTCCTTCGCCTCGCGCCTGCGGACCGCGCTCCCCGGCACCACCGTCACGACCGCGAACTTCGCCACCACCGGCGACGTCGTCGCGAAGGTCCCCTCGCGGATCGACGCCGCGGTCGCCGCCGGCGTGCGGCCGGACGTCGTCACCCTGCTCATCGGCGGCAACGACCTCTGCTCTCCCGACAACCGCGTCGCCTCCGACGGCTACACGATGACCCCGGCGAGCTCGTTCCGCACCGGAGCCTCCGCCGCGATCACGAAGATCCGCACCACGTGGCCCTCCGCCCGCATCGTCCTCTCGTCGATGCCGAACGTGGCCTCCGAGTGGTCGGTCGTGAAGACCGGAGTCGGCGCGCTCGTCTGGGCGGGCGGTGACCTCTGCCGGACCACGCGCGGCGTCAGCTCCACCGGCCGCAGGCTCAGCAGCACCGCCGCTGCCGCCTCCGCCGCTGCCGCGAAGACGCGGACGACGCAGTACAACACCGCGCTGCAGACGGCGTGCAGCGCCGCCGGTCAGCTCTGCGACTGGGACGGCGGAGCGCTCACCGCGACCCCCGTCACCAAGGGCCTGATCGGGACCACCGACTACTTCCACCCGAGCGTCGCGGGTCAGGCGAAGATCGCCTCGATCCAGTGGGCGGCGTCGAACTTCTCGAAGTAGCGGCCTCCGGAGCGGCCGCTCACGCGTCGAGCGGCCGCTCACCCTCGCGGCGGCGACGCTGCTCCTCGGCGAGCCGCGCGTAGTGCGCCTCCTCGCGCTCGAGGTCGGCGAGCTGCTCCTCGGTGCTCTTCGGAGCGGGCCGCACCACCACCGTCGGCGGCGCCTGCTTCCGGCGGCGGGGCACTCGGCCGCCCGGCACGAAGGATCCGCCGTCGCCGCGCTTCCAGTCGTGCCCGAGCAGGAACCACAGCGAGACGCCGATGAGCGGGAGGAAGAAGATCAGCAGGATCCACACGATCTTGGGCAGGTTCTTGATGATGTTGTCCGGCTGCCGTACGACGTCGACCAGCGCGAGCACGGTCAGGACGATGATCACCAGCGAGAAGACGAACCCCATGCAGTCGAGGGTACGACGCCGAGGGCTCCCCGTCGCCGCTGTGCCGGCCGACGTCCGTGGCGCCTGCGGTCGAGGAGCGGCTCCGACGCATCCGCCCCGTGCCTCCGCGCTGTTCGGCGCCGATCCCGGGCACACGCCTGCTCCCCACGAACGCGTGCCACCATCGGACGATGACCGAGACGCCGCCCGCCCCCGCCTCGACGCCGGCGAGGAAGCGCCTGACCGCCGCGCGTCTCGCCCTGCTCGCCGGCCTCGCCCTCGCCGTCGCCGGACTCGCGGCCCTCGCGCTCGTGCCTCTGCAGTTCGCGAACATCGACCGTCAGGGCTTCGACTACGTGTGCAGCGTCAGCCTGGGCGGCGTCCCGCCCGAGGCAGGCGACCTGGTCCGCGGCTTCTGGTCGTGGTGGCCGCTGGGCGCGGCCTGCGAATGGACGCTGCTCGACGGCACGACGGTGGTCGACCTCCCCGACTGGTCGACGACCGCCGTCGCGATCGTGGGGGCCGTGCTGCTCGTCGTCGGCGCGGCACTCGCGATCGCGTCGCCGCTCCTCCGCAGGCGCGCTCCGGTCCCGTCCGTCTAGCGGTCGAAGAGGTTCCCGAGGTCGCCGAGCCCCGGCAGCTGGAAGTCGGAGCCGAACTCCGACACCTGGTCCCCCAGCCCGGACACGTGCTCACCCGCACCGGAGACGAACTCTCCCGCGCCGCCCGTGATGTCACCGAAGTCGCCCAGATCGCCGAACCCGCCGGCGAGGTTCTCGAAGTCCACGCCGAGGCCGGACGCCTGCGCGAGCAGCGGACCGGCGACGCTGCTGATCACGGCGCCGCCCGCGACCGCCGCGAGCAGTCCGCCCGCCGCGCCGAGCCCGATGCCCGCCGCCGCTCCGACGCCGGCACCCGCGAGGGCGCCGCGGGTCCCCGGCTTCGAGAACATCTTCTTGAGGAACCCCGGGTCGTTCGCCTCGCCGCGCGTCGCCGCGCGCGCCAGGTCCTCGGGGGCGGAGGACCGCGGCTGCTCGTTCGCGGGCAGCTCGTCGCGGAGCCGCGCCTCGACCTGGGCTCGCTGAGCCGGCGTCAGCTTCGCGAACGCGTCCCGGTGCACCTGCTCGAGCTGCTCGGGGTCGGCGGTGCGGAGGAGGTAGTCGTAGCGCGCGATCGCCGCCCGGTCCTCCTGCGTGACCACAAGCTGCTGCCCGGGCCGGGCGTCCTGCGGGCGCGCGGAGGGTCGCTGCGGCGACCCGTACTGCTGGGGCGGCTGGGCCTGCCCGCTCCGCGAGTCGCCCGTCACCTTGTCGGCGGCGGTGCGCACGAGGTCGCGCCAATCGGTCGTCCCGCTCGAGGACGACCCCGAGCCGCTCTTCGAATCGAGCGCCTTCGACGCCATGCCGAGAACGCGCTTGAACATGCTCACAGAGAACCTTCCGTCGAGTACCAGCCTCGATCATGGCGGCGCCGCCTGAGCGAAGGCCCGCGAGACGCCCTTAGAAGGCCGTGAGCGGTCGGAGCCTTGGGCGTCGCTCCGAGAGCGCATCCGTGCTCTCCGCCTGATCGAGGAGCTCGCGCACGTACCGCGGGCGGAGGACGGCCCGCCACATCCCGCCGAGAAGGGGGTCTCGGATTCCGCCGGCCACCGCCTGCGGACGGCCGCCATGCGACCGGCTATCGCGAGCAGCGCACTGAAACCCGCGTGCCGTCTGTCCGCGAACGTGTCCCGCTGGATGGAGAGGCTCAGGACGAGGACGGCCGAGAACGCGCGACGGAGCTCCTCGGTCGTGCGTCCCTTCCGCCGAGGAGTTCCGACCCGGGCAGGACCATCGAGGACCCGAACTGTCGTCGCCTCGACGAGCAGAGCTCGGAGTGCTGGGCGGGGGGCAGACCCTGGCGTCAGACGGAGCGACGGCGGCGGTCGTCCGATGGACTGATCCCGATTGCGGATCATGGTGCCCCTGGAGGGACTCGAACCCCCAACCTGCTCCTTAGGACGGAGTCGCTCTTCCATTGAGCTACAGAGGCTGGCCGAGCCAGTGTACCCGCCGTGCCCCGCCCCCCGCGAAGCGACGACAGGGCCTCACCACAACGCCAGCGAAGCACGCCGCGGGCCTCGTCGCGCTGACCGAGCGGCACGCACCTCTTGACACGGACGCCTCCCGCCTCCATGGTTAGTTACAACACCAACTAACCACTCAACCCAGCACCGAAGGAGCCCGCGTGGACGACTCCCGCCCGCTCTTCCTGCAGATCGCCGAGCAGATCGAGAACGACATCATCGACGGCGCGCTGCCGGAGGAGTCGCAGGTCCCGTCGACCAACGAGTTCGCCGCGTTCCACCGCATCAATCCGGCCACCGCCGGAAAGGGCGTGAACCTGCTCGTCGACGACGGGGTGCTCTACAAGAAGAGGGGGATCGGCATGTTCGTCGCCGAGGGGGCGCGCGACCGGCTGGTCGAGAAGCGCCGCACGCAGTTCCGCGACCAGTTCGTCGCTCCGCTGCTCGCCGAGGCCGCCAAGCTCGGCCTCAGCACCGAGCAGCTCGCCGACATGATCACAGAAGGGGGATCGCGATGAGCGCGGTCATCGAGGTCCACGACCTCACCAAGCACTACGGACGCATGCGCGCCGTCGACGGCATCGGCTTCGCGCTGGAGGAGAACCGCATCCACGGCCTCCTCGGCCGCAACGGCGCGGGCAAGACGACGCTGATGTCGCTGCTCACCGGCCAGGAGTTCGCCAGCTCGGGCGAGATCCGCGTCTTCGGGCAGTCGCCTGTGGAGAACGCCGCCGTCCTCTCCCGCACCTGCTTCATCAAGGAGAGCCAGAAGTACCCGGACGACTTCAAGGTGAAGCACGTCCTGCGCAGCGCTCCCTGGTTCTTCGACGGCTGGGACGAGGCGTTCGCCCGCGAGCTCGTCGAGGACTTCCGCCTCCCGGTCGACCGCAAGATCAAGAAGCTCTCCCGCGGACAGCTCTCGGCGATCGGAGTGATCGTCGGTCTCGCCTCCCGCGCCCCGCTCACGTTCTTCGACGAGCCGTACCTGGGGCTGGACGCCGTCGCCCGGCAGCTGTTCTACGACCGCCTCCTCCAGGACTTCGCCGAGCACCCGCGCACGGTCGTCCTCTCCACCCACCTCATCGACGAGGTCAGCAGCCTGCTCGAGCACGTCCTCGTCATCGATCAGGGCCGCCTCGTCGTGGACAGCGACGCGGAGGAGCTGCGGGGTGCTGCGGCAACGGTCATCGGACCCCGGCAGGCCGTCGAGTCGTTCACCGCCGGACGCGAGGTCATCGCCCGCTCCGCTCTCGGCAGCCGCGCCTCGGCCACGCTCCCCCGGCTCGACGACGCCGGCCGCGCCTCCGCCGCCCGCCACGGGCTCGAGCTCGAGTCCGTCCCCCTCCAGCAGCTCGTCGTCCAGCTCACCACCGGGAAGGCCTCGGAATGACCGCCCTCACCGGCGCCCACACGCGCCACGACACCGCCGCCGGCCGCCTCGGCAGCATCGTCCGCCTGCACTTCGCGAACCCCGCCACCATCCTCTACACGCCGCTGATCATCACGGCCGTCATCCTGTCGGGCAACCTGGTCGTCTGGTGGCTGATCCTCCGCGGGCTCGACTCCGGCGAGCGCCTCGAGGCGCAGGAGGGGATGACCTACTCCGGCGCGTCCTTCTTCCTCTTCGTCTACATGATGGTCGTGGCCGTCCAGTCGGTGAACGTCACCTTCGGCCTCGCCCTCGGCTACGGCGCCACCCGCCGCGACTTCTCCCTCGGCACGGCCCTCACCTTCGTCGCCCTCTCGGTCTTCTACACCGGCGTCTTCGTGGTCCTCGGGATCGTGGAGCGGGCGACCGACGGCTGGGGCTTCGGCGGCAGCTTCTTCCGCTCGATCTACTTCGGCGGGGACTCCGTGGGCGAGCAGGCCGTCGCGGTGCTCTGCGCCCTGCTCTTCTTCTTCTTCATCGGAGCGGCGACGGCGGCGGTCTACGTGCGCTGGCGCCAGCGCGGGATGCTGCTCTTCTTCGGGATCCTCGGCGCCCTCCTGCTGGCCGTGATCACCCTCCTCACGCTCACCGAGAACTGGCCCGCCGTCGGCTCCTTCTTCGGCAGCGTCGGATACGCGGGCGGCTACTCCCTCTCGCTCATCCCGACCGCGATCGCCGGAGTCGCGGGCTGGGCGATCCTCCGCCGCGCCACCCCGCGCAGCAGCTGACACCACCGCCCCCGATCCGGAAGGACCGACCATGACCGCCGCCGCCCGCCGCTTTGCCTCCCCGCGGAGGATCCTCTCCGTTCTGAGGCTCCACCTCGCCCACCCCGGGACGGTCCTCGGCTGGCCGCTGCTCGTCCTGCTCGCCGTCCTCGCCGGCAACCTCGTGATCTGGTGGCTCGTCCTCCGCGGGATCGAGGCCGAGCGGGGCGGCGGCGACTCGGGCATCCTCCTCGTGGGGCCGGGGATGCTGATCGTCGTCTTCCTCTTCATCGGCTCCATCCAGGCCACGACCGCCACCTTCGGGCTGGCGCTGAGCTACGGAGCGACCCGACGCGACCACGTCCTCGGCAGCGCCCTCGCCTTCGCGGCCCTGTCGGTGCTCTGGGCGGCGATCGTCGTGGTACTCGGGGTGCTCGAGGAGGCGACCGGGGGCTGGGGGCTGGGTGGCGCGCTCTTCCTCGCCTCCCCCCTCGACGGTCCGTGGCACGAGCGCTTCGTCGTCCTGCTCTGCTCCCTCCTCGCCGCCTTCGCCCTCGGGGGAGCATCGGGAGCGGTCTTCCTCCGCTGGCGGGAGCGCGGGGTGACGGCCTTCCTCCTCGCCCTCGGAGCGGCGGCACTCGCGGTGGTCGTCGTCGTCGCTCTCGCCGGGGGCCGGCCGGTCGTGGTGGACGTCCTCGAGAGCGCGGGCACCGCCGGAGCCGCCGCTCTGCTCCTCGTCCCCGCCGCGCTCCTGACGGCGGTCGGCTCGCTGGTCCTCCGCCGGGCGACGCCGCGCGGCTGACCCCCTCCGGAACCGGGCCTGCAAGGCCCTTCCGCCCCGGGCGTCCGGATGCCAGCGTGGGCACATGGCCGACTCCCCCGCTCCGTCCCTCCTGCCCGTCCCCGAGCACAGCTGGATCGCGCGACCCGCCGACGCCGAGCTGACCCAGGACACCATCGACACGGTCGACGCCTGGTGGCGCGCCGCGAACTACCTCGCGGTCGGGCAGATCTACCTGCTCGCGAACCCGCTCCTGAAGACCCCGCTGAGCCGCGAGGACATCAAGCCCCGCCTGCTCGGCCACTGGGGCACCACCCCCGGCCTCAACCTGATCTACGCGCACCTGAACCGCGCGATCCGCGAGCGCCGCCAGCCGACCCTCTACATCACCGGCCCCGGCCACGGCGGACCGGGCATGGTCGCCAACGCCTACCTCGACGGCACCTACAGCGAGATCTACTCCCACATCGACGAGTCGGAGGAGGGGCTGCGCCGCCTCTTCCGCCAGTTCAGCTTCCCCGGGGGCATCCCCAGCCACGCCGCCCCCGAGACTCCGGGCAGCATCCACGAGGGCGGAGAGCTCGGGTACGCGCTGAGCCACGCGTACGGAGCGGCCTTCGACAACCCGGACCTCCTGGTCGCGGCGGTCGTCGGCGACGGCGAGGCCGAGACCGGCCCGCTCGCCACCAGCTGGCACTCCAACAAGTTCGTGAACCCGCTCACCGACGGCGTCGTCCTGCCGATCCTGCACCTCAACGGCTGGAAGATCGCGAACCCGACCGTCCTCGCCCGCATCCCGCAGGAGGAGCTCGACAGCCTCCTCCGCGGGTACGGCCACGAGCCGTTCCTCGTCGAGGGCGGCTTCGACGGCGAGGACCCGATGCGCGTGCACGAGCGGTTCGCCGACGTCCTGGACACGGTGCTCGACCGCATCGCGGCGATCAAGGAGCGCGCCGCCGCCGGCGACCTCTCACGCCCGGCCTGGCCGATGATCGTGCTGAAGACCCCGAAGGGCTGGACCTGCCCGACCGAGATCGACGGCGTCCAGGTGGAGGGCACCTACCGCTCGCACCAGGTCCCGCTGCCCAACGCGCGCGACACGGAGGCGCACACCCGGCTCCTCGAGGACTGGCTCCGCTCCTACCGGCCCGAGGAGCTCTTCACCGAGGAGGGCGGCGTGGTCGACCGCGTCCGCTCGCTGGCCCCCGAGGGCGAGCTGCGGATGAGCGCGACCCCGCACGCGAACGGCGGGCTGCTGCGGCAGACCCTCGACCTGCCCGACTTCCGCCGCTACGAGGTCGTCGTGGAGCAGCCGGGTGGCACCGTCGCGGAGGCGACGAAGGTGCTCGGCGAATGGCTCGCCGACGTCATCCGCGCCAACCCGACCAACTTCCGCCTCTTCGGGCCGGACGAGGTCGCGAGCAACCGGCTGCAGTCCGTCTACGCCGCCACCGACAAGCAGTGGGACGCCGAGCTCAGCCCCCTCGACGACCACCTGGCTCGCGCCGGGCGGGTCATGGAGGTGCTCTCGGAGCACCAGTGCCAGGGCTGGCTGGAGGGCTACCTGCTCACCGGCCGCCACGGGCTCTTCACCTGCTATGAGGCGTTCATCCACATCATCGACTCGATGTTCAACCAGCACGCGAAGTGGCTGGACGGCACCCGCGACATCGAGTGGCGCCGCCCGATCGCGAGCCTCAACTACCTGCTCTCGAGCCACGTCTGGCGCCAGGACCACAACGGCTTCAGCCACCAGGACCCGGGCTTCATCGACCACGTCGTCAACAAGAAGCCCGAGGTCGTGCGCGTCTACCTGCCCTTCGACGCGAACACGCTCCTCTCGACCTACGACCACTGCCTCCGGAGCGTGGACTACGTCAACGTGGTCGTCGCCGGCAAGCAGCCCTCGCCCCAGTGGCTCACGATGGCGGAGGCGGTCGCGCACTGCACGCGCGGCCTCGGCATCCTGGAGTGGGCGAGCAGCGAGCGGCAGGGCGAGTCCCCGGACGTCGTGCTCGCCTGCGCGGGCGACGTGCCGACCCTCGAGACCCTCGCGGCGGTGAGCATCCTCCGCGAGACGCTGCCGGACCTCGCGATCCGCACGGTCAACGTGGTCGATCTGATGCGTCTGATGTCGGAGTCGGAGCACCCGCACGGCCTCTCCGACCGCGAGTTCGACGCCATCTTCACTCCCGACCGCCCGATCGTGTTCGCCTACCACGGCTATCCGTGGCTGATCCACCGCCTGACCTACAAGCGGACCGGCCACGGCAACCTGCACGTGCGCGGGTACAAGGAGAACGGCACCACCACCACTCCCTTCGACATGGTGATGCTCAACGACCTCGACCGCTACTCGCTGGTGATCGACGTCATCGACCGGACCCCCGGCCTCGGCGCCCGCGCCGCCGGTCTCCGCCAGGAGATGCAGGACGCCCGCATCCGCGCCCGCGCCTACACCCGCGAGCACGGCGAGGACATCCCCGAGGTCGCGAACTGGACCTGGGCCGGCGAGCGCTCCGGCAACGCCAGCGCCAACACCGGCAACGACAACGAATAGCGCCGGTTCGCACACCACGCCCCTCCACTGACGGGTCGCGGTCGTGTCGCTGGCAAGGCGGAGGAGGAAGCGATACCGGCGGTATCGCGCCCGACGACAACGCCGCCAGCGGCGCGACCGCGGCCCGTCAGGCGCTGGCAAGGCGGAGGAGGAAGCGATACCGGCTATCGCGCCCGACGACAACGCCGCCAGCGGCGCGACCGCGGCCCGTCAGGCGGCGGGAGCCAGGTAGTCGTCCCAGTCGGGCTGCGTCCGCTCCGCGCCGCGCACGAGCCAGGAGCCGGCGCGCGGCATCCGGGGGACGGTGCGCAGACGCCATCCCATCTCGTGCGGGGTGCGGTCGCTCTTGACATTGTTGCAGCGCTGGCAGCAGGCGACGAGGTTCTCCCACGTGTCCCGGCCCCCGCGCGACTTGGGCTGGATGTGGTCGATCGTCGCCGCGTGCTGACCGCAGTAGCCGCAGCGGTGGTTGTCCCGGCGGAGCACGCCCCGGCGCGACACCGGCACGCTCCGGCCGCTCGGGATGCGCACGTACCGGGTCAGCACGATCACCGAGGGCCGCACGTGGTCGCCGTGCGCGCTGTGCACCGGATTGCCCTCGTCCGCGGCGATCACGGTCGCCTTCTCCGTCATCAGCAGGACCAGGGCCCGCTTGAACGACACCACCGCGAGCGGCTCGTAGCCGGCGTTGAGAACCAGAGTGCGCATCAGTGACCTCCGTGCTGTCGCACGCCGTCGCGCGAAGGCGCCGCGACCACGAGCAAGGGCGCCGTCGTGATGACGGCGCCCTGCGAGGCCGCGGCGGAGTGCCGCGCGATGACGTGGAGTCGTATCCGCGTGTCGGAGGAGTGCACCGCCGCGGTGAGGACCCGCGCGCGTATCGAATCGGCCGGCCGCACGCGCGAGCGCAGCCCCACGCTGTGGCGCCCGCTCCGCTCGGCCATCCCGGCACTCCGTCCCTCGACGAATCGATCCGCTCGCCACGCGAGCGGACTGGGGTTCAGGTTAACCCTTCACGCCCGGAACACCAGGGGTCGGTCCGGATTCGTCACGCGGCGTTCACACGGCGGGACGACGAGAGCCCGCCCCCTCCAGGAGGGGACGGGCTCTCGAGCGGATCGACCGGGTCAGCCGTTGATGCGCACGATCCGGTAGTCGGAGGTCCACAGCGGCTGCACGCGGACGCTCGCGCCCTCGTACGGCGCGTGCAGGATGTTGCCGTTGCCCGCGTAGAAGCCGTCGTGGCCGTCCATGATGACGAGGTCGCCGGGCTGCGCGTCGGCGAGCGAGACGGGGGTGCCCATGGCGCCCTGGCCCGCGGCCGAGTGCGGCATCGAGATGCCGTACTGGGCGAAGACGTACATCACGAAGCCGGAGCAGTCGAAGCCGCTCGGGTCGGCTCCACCGAAGACGTAGGGCACGCCCTGGTACTGCATCGCCGTATTGAACACCGCCGAGAGGCTGTAGCTGGTGGTCGGGGCGGCGGCCGCGATCTCGCTGGCCGAGGCGCCGGAGTAGGAGTTGAACTCCTCGGCGGTCTCGGCGCGCGCCTCGGCGACGTCGCTCGTGTCGACGACAGGCTCGGCCACCACGACGGGCTCGGGCTCCGGTGCTGGCGGCGGGGGCGCCGCCTCGGCCGAGAAGCCGTCGCGGGCGATCGCGGCCTGCACCACTCCGCCGTCGACGGCGACGGTCTGCGCGGAGCCCTGGCGGAGGAGGTCGGCTCGCGACGCCGCGAACAGGCCGTCGTCCTGGCTGCCCGGAGTGAAGGCGTAGGCGGGGAGCGCCATGGTCGCGACCAGCGCGCCGGCGAAGCCGACCATCGCGACCTTGCCGACGACACGGCCTCGGCGCTTGCGCAGGGTCCCGGCCGGCGACGGCACGAAGTCGGTGATGTCCGCGCGGCGGGCAGGAGCTGCGGGAACGGCGCGACGGGAGACGGGTGCGTCCCCGTGGATCCGGGCGCGGATGACCGGGGGCCGGTTCTCGAAGGTCGCGTCGCCGGAGCGGTCGGGGTGGTTGGAGCGGAACCGGTCGGGTGAGCCGGCGTCCTCGTTCGGGGTGAGGGGGTTCTGGGGCAAGGGGGAGATCCTCCGACGTCCCCTCAGCCCAGGCAGCTGTCCCGTCTCATGCACGAAGCATCGGTGTGCACAGGATCCGAGACGGGTGTGGGGGCGTCGGATCCCGCGCCCTGGGACCGAGGCTCGGCCGCAGGGCTCCACAGAGCGTAAGCGACCGTTACCGATTTGTCACCTTCTCGGCGGGAAGAGACCGCTCTCCCGTTCGCCTCCGGTCACCGGATGCGGTAAGGGCCCGTACGGGCCGCTCCCAGGGAGACGCGGGTCAGACGACGAGGAAGATGTGCGCCGCGACCTCGTTCGGCAGCTCGATGCCCGCCTCGGCGCCGTCGATGCGAGCGAGCACGTAGCCGTTGAGGGCCGAGAACTCGCCCTCGGCACCGGGGACGACGCCGGCCTGCTTGAGCTGGAGAAGGAGCTCCGGATCGACCTGCGCCGGCTCGCCGAGGCGCCGGACGACGCCGCGGCGGGGCTCGCTCGACCCCGCGACGAAGCGCGGCAGGCTGATGACGCCGTCGGCGAAGCGGGAGGCGGGGGTGTCGCCGAGCTCGTCCAGGCCCGGGATCGGATTGCCGTAGGGCGACTCCGTCGGGTGGTCGAGCATCTCGAGGAGACGGCGCTCGACCTGCTCGCTCATCACGTGCTCCCAGCGGCAGGCCTCCTCGTGCACGAACTCCCAGTCGAGCTTGATGACGTCGTGGAGGAGCCGCTCGGCGAGGCGGTGCTTGCGCATGACGTGGATCGCCTTGCGGCGGCCGTCGGAGGTGAGCTCGAGGTGGCGGTCGCCCGAGACGACGACGAGGCCGTCGCGCTCCATGCGACCGACGGTCTGCGACACGGTCGGCCCGGAGTGGCTGAGCCGCTCCGAGATGCGCGCGCGCAGCGGGATGATGTTCTCCTCCTCGAGCTCCAGGATGGTGCGCAGGTACATCTCGGTGGTGTCGATCAGATCCGTCATCTCAGCCTTCCCGTCTCGGCGCGCTCCACCCTAGTGGTCGCCACGACGCAGCATCGGCGCTGCGGCGCGACGCAGGCCTCCGTCGCTCTGAGGAGGGGTGCGGGCCGGGAACCCTAGTATTAACGCATGCCGGACCTCACCATTCCTCGCGAGCTGCTCCCCCACGACGGACGGTTCGGCTGCGGCCCGTCCAAGGTGCGGCACGACCAGCTCGCCCACCTCGCGACGCAGGGCGCGCACCTCCTCGGGACCTCGCACCGCCAGGCGCCCGTCAAGGACCTCGTCGGGCGCGTGCGCGAGCACCTCGCCACGCTGTTCCGCATCCCCGACGGCTACGAGGTCCTGCTGGGCAACGGCGGCTCGACCGCCTTCTGGGACGCCGCCGCCTTCTCCCTCATCGAGCGCCGCGCCGAGAACCTCACGTTCGGCGAGTTCGGCCAGAAGTTCGCGGCCGCCGCCTCCGCGCCGTTCCTCGAGCCGGCCCACGTCGTCTCCGCCCCCGCGGGGTCCCGGAGCGAGGTCGAGGTCGTCGAGGGGATCGACGTGTATGCGTGGCCCCACAACGAGACGAGCACCGGAGTGATGGCCTCCGTCCGCCGGGTCCGCGGCGACGAGGGCGCGCTCACCGTCATCGACGCCACCAGCGCGGCGGGCGGCATCGACGTCGACATCGCCGAGGCCGACGTCTACTACTTCGCCCCGCAGAAGAACTTCGCCTCCGACGGCGGACTCTGGTTCGGCCTCTTCTCCCCCGCCGCGATCGAGCGGATCGAGCGCATCGCGGCGAGCGGCCGCTACATCCCCGAGTTCCTCAGCCTCAAGAACGCCGTCGACAACTCGCGCCTGAACCAGACGCTGAACACTCCGGCGCTCTCGACCCTCCTGCTGATGGAGTCGCAGCTCGAGTGGATGAACGCCTCGGGCGGCCTGGCCTGGGCGTCGGCGCGCACGGCCGAGTCCTCCTCCGCGATCTACGACTGGGCCGAGGCCTCGAGCCTCGCCACCCCGTTCGTCGAGGTGCCCGAGCACCGCTCCCAGGTCGTCGCGACCGTCGACTTCGACGCCTCCGTCGATGCCGCTCTCGTCGCGAAGATCCTCCGCGCGAACGGGATCGTCGACACGGAGCCGTACCGCAAGCTCGGCCGCAACCAGCTGCGCGTGGCGACGTTCGTCGCGATCGAGCCGGACGACGTCCGCTCGCTGCTCGGCTGCATCGACCACGTCCTCGAGCGCCTGGCGGTCTGAGGCACGCCATGCGGCTGTGGCTGCGCGAGGAGGAGCGGCGGCCCGCGCCGCCGCCCTACGCGAGCGACGACGCGACGGCTCTGCTGGTCGGGTGCGCCGTCTGGGCGGTCGCGCTCGTGGCCGTGCTCGTGGCGACGGCCGTCGGAGCCGTCATCGAGCCGGTCGTTCTGTCGACCGTCGTGATCGGACTGGTCCTCGGCACGATCGGGCTGTTCTACAGCCGCAACCGCCGCTAGACCGCGTCGGTCTCCATCCGGAGTCCGGTGCCGTCGGCCTCGGGCTCGAGACGGACGCGCAGGACGGTGAACTCGCCGAGGCGCTCGACGTGGGTGCCGCCGCAAGCGATCGCGGCGTCCCCCGCGGGGAGGGTGCAGCGCCAGGTCCGCCGCGTGCTGAGGAGGTCGTCGTCGCGCTCGATGCGCACCTCCGCGTCCGAGGCGATCCACTCGGCGAGGAGGGCGTTCACCCGCTCCTGCACCTCGAGGATCTCCGCCAGCAGGCGGGCGGTGTCCATCCCGCTGCGTCGGAGGGACTTGCCGAGGCGGTAGACGTCGGTGGAGCCGGACTCGCGGATCCGCGAGGTCTGGATCGCCGCCTGGTCGAAGTCCGGGTTCCCGAGAGCGTCGGTGCGCGCCGGCTTCGACCAGAACGAGGCCAGAGCGGCGTTCAGGGCGAGGGAGGCGAGGTGGCAGGCGGTGTGCCCACGGGAGAGCTCGTGCCGGCGCTCCGCGTCGACCTCGACGTCGACCTCGTCGTCCACGTGGAGTGAGGAGGCGTCGTCGACGATGTGGACGACGACGAAGCTCCACTCCGGAGTGCCGAGCCGCGCCGGGAGCCGCTCGCCGACGTGCAGCTCGCCGCCCTGCCACGCCCCGATGCGGCAGTCGATGAGGGGATGCCGCTCCCCCGCCACGACCAGCGCGCCGCGGTCGGGCCCCTGGTCGGGCCAGGTCGGGTCGACGGGGTGAGCGGCGGTCGCATCGAGGACGACCGCCCAGCGGCCGTCCTCCAGCGGGCCCACGTGCTGCACGCGCCCGGAGGAGCGCACGGCGCCGTCGGGATGAGCGATGCGGGTGTCGGAGTCGATGCTCATCAGGCGGCGCCGGACCGGATCAGCGGCGACGTCGACGGCGACGGGTCGTCGGGGCGGGAGCGGGCTCGGGCTCGACGTCGTCGGAGTCCTCGTCGTCGGAGTCGTCATCCGGGTCGTCGGAGTCGTCCTCGTCCGAGTCCTCGTCGTCCGAGTCGTCGTCGTCGGAATCGTCCTCCGAGTCGTCGTCGTCATCCGAGTCGTCGTCGTCATCCGAGTCGTCGTCGTCATCCGAGTCGTCGTCGTCGCCCGCGTCCTCGTCCTCGTCGGAGTCGTCGTCCGACTCGTCGTCGAGGTCGTCTTCCTCGGCGTCCTCGAGCTCGTCGTCGTCCGCGTCCTCGACCTCCTCGCCGAGCGCGTCCTGCGCGGTCTGGTAGTCGGCGAGACGCACGGACCACGGCACCCAGTCCGGAGCGAGGACCGCGCCCTCGCCCGGCAGCAGCTCGACCTCCAGGACGTTCACGTCCTCGGTCTCGTCGATCCGGGACAGCGTCGCCGTCCACAGCCAACCCGGGTACCCGCGCATGAGGTTCGCGAACTGCAGCGACACGACGTGCTCGCCCTGCGCCAGAGTCGTGACCAGCTCGCCGATCGTCCCCTCGGGGGCGATCTCGGCGAGCGCGGCGCGCGCGACATCGAGAGACCCCGCGAGCACGGCGTCCGCCTCGTAGACGGGCTCGGGAGCCTCGTCCGCGGCGGCCTCGTCCGCCTCCCCCGGGGAAGCGTCGTCGTCGGCCTCGGAACGGTCGTCGGCGACGGGGGCGGAATCCTCAGCAGAAGTCGCATCCTCAGCAGGAGCCCCGTCCTCAGCAGGAGCCGCATCCTCAGCAGGAGCCGCATCCTCAGCAGGAGCCGCATCCTCAGCAGGAGTCAAGACGTCAGCAGGAGCCATGTCCTGAGCAGGAGCCGAGTCCTCAGATGTTCCCGCATCGTCAGCAGGAACCGCGTCGTCAGCAGTGGCCGCGTCCTCAGCAGGAGCCGGCACGGCAGCAGAAGCCGTGCCCGAGCCGGAGACTCCCGCCTCCGCGGCGACGTCGTCGGCCGGAAGAGTCTCCTCCGCAGAGGCGGAGTCCTCGCCAGAAGCCTCGGTCACCGGGAGGGCCGCGTCGCTCTCACCCTCGCCGGAGGGAGCCTCGTCGACAGGAGCCGCCTGGTCAGCGTCGGTCTCCTCGTCGGCTCCGCGCGCGTCCTCAGCGGAGGAGTCAGAATCGGCGGGAGTCGCGTCGGGCTCGGCGCCGGAGACGCCCTCTCCCGAGGACTGCTCCACGCGAGCGTCCTCCGGGGTCGGAGCGGCGACGGTCTCCTCGACCGGGCCCTGCTCGTCGGTCGTGCCGTCGGCGTCAGGCATCCAGCTCGTCCGCAACCCGGCGCAGGAGCGCCGCGATCGTGCGCCCGTGCGCCTTGTCGGGGTAGCGGCCGCGCTTGAGCCCGGCGCCGATCCCGTCGAGCAGCTTGACCGTGTCCTCCACGATCACGGACATGTCGTCCGCGGACTTCCGGTTGAGCTTCACCAGGCTCGGCGGAGCGTCGAGGACGCGCGCCGAGAGCGCCTGCGCCCCGCGCTTGCCGTCGGCGATGCCGAACTCGAGGCGGGTGCCGGCCTTGACCGCGGTCCCGGAGGGCAGCGCGGAAGCGTGCAGGAAGACCTCCTGGCCGTCATCAGTGCTGATGAAGCCGAAGCCCTTCTCCTCGTCGTAGAACTTGACCTTGCCGGTAGGCATGCAGACCCCTCCTGGAAATGAAGCAGCCATCAGTTTAGTCGACCGGGGCCGCCCTATCCTTGACGGGTGAAGCCACAGGAGCCGGCGGGCGTCGGACGCGCGGAGCGCACGCTCGCCTACATGTTCATCGCGATCATCGTCGTGACGGTCCTCGCGTTCCTCGCGATCCTGGTCGCCCCCGCGCTCGGGATCCGCGAGTACGCCGGCCCGTTCTGGCAGTTCGTCTTCGCCGTGCCGCTGGTGGGCCTGCCCATCGCGTTCCTCATGATGATCGCGATGCTCATCGTGGGGGTCCGGCGCCGCCGCGCGCAGTCCTGATCGGACGCGGTCTCCTCCTGCCGCACCGCCCTTCGTCAGGCGTTCCCCGCCGCCGAGCCGGCACCGAGCGCCCGGACAACCGACTCCCAGACTCCGTACAGCCGACGGCCAGATACTGTCCTGCATGGACGGACCCCGCATTCTCATCGTCGACGACGAGCCCAACATCAGAGACCTGCTCACCACGAGCCTCCGCTTCGCCGGCTTCGCCGTGCGTGCGGTCGGCAACGGGGCCCAGGCCATCTCGGCGGTCCTCGAGGAGGAGCCGGACCTGATCATCCTCGACGTGATGCTCCCCGACATGAACGGGTTCGGCGTGACCAAGCGCCTCCGCTCGGCCGGGTACACCTCCCCCATCCTCTTCCTCACGGCGAAGGACGACACCGAGGACAAGATCACGGGCCTCACCGTCGGCGGTGACGACTACGTCACGAAGCCGTTCAGCCTCGACGAGATCGTCGCGCGCATCAAGGCGATCCTCCGCCGCACCATGCACGCCGAGGAGGACGCGGTCATCCGGGCCGGCGAGCTGACCATGGACCAGGACACGCACGAGGTCCTCGTCGGCGACGAGCCGGTGGAGCTCAGCCCCACCGAGTTCAAGCTGCTCCGCTACCTGATGCTCAACCCGAACCGGGTGCTCAGCAAGGCGCAGATCCTCGACCACGTCTGGGAGTACGACTTCAACGGCGATGCGGGCATCGTCGAGTCCTACATCTCGTACCTGCGACGTAAGCTCGACACGCATTCGGAGGAATCGCTCATCCAGACCAAGCGAGGATTCGGATACATGCTGAAGGTCGCGAAGGCCTAGCCTCCGCCACCTCGGCGCCACCTCCCGCCGGAGGCGCGGCGCCCGCCGATCCCGAGGGAGTTCCACCGCCATGCACCAGGGTCTGGCCGAGCGGTGGAACTCCATCTCGTTGCGCACCAAGATCACCGCGGTCACGGTCCTCCTGCTCACGCTGGGACTCCTCGTCTCCGGGATCGGGACGATGACGATGCTGAAGCCGCAGCTCGTCGCCCAGCTCGACGCGCAGCTGGCCGACCAGGTCCAGCGGACGGCGAGCGACCTCTCCGTCAACGACCTCGCCGCGATCGACGAGTCCAAGGCCGATTTCGGCGCCGTCTACGACCAGTACGGCACGCTCGACAACACGAACGCGTCCGGCGCGGCCGACCCCGCCTTCCCGCAGACCTTCACCCTCGAGCAGGCGCTGCAGGGCGGCGACAAGCCGATGGAGATCTGGAGCTCGAACGGCAAGGTCGAGTACCACGTCATGTCGACGGTGTTCACGAGGGGCACCGAGTACCAGACGCTCCTGCTCGCGGTGTCGACCCGCAGCGTTGACGTCATCATGACGACGTACCTCACGATCTTCCTCGGCTTCGGAGTCGCGATCGTCGTGATCGGCGCACTCCTCACCCGCCTGCTGGTCACCACCACCTTCGCCCCGCTGCGCGAGGTCGAGCAGACCGCTGCCGCCATCGCGGACGGCGACTTCAGCCAGCGTCTGGACGGCACGACGCCCAACACCGAGGTCGGGCGCCTCAACCGCTCCCTGAACGCGATGCTCGGGCGGATCGACTCCGCCTTCCGCGACCGCGCCCGCACGATCGACCAGATGCGCCGCTTCGTCGGCGACGCCAGCCACGAGCTGCGCACGCCGCTGGTCTCCGTCCGCGGCTACGCCGAGCTGTATCGGATGGGCGCTCTGCAGACGCCCGAGGCCGTCGGCCAGGCGATGGAGCGCATCGAGAAGGAGGCGATCCGGATGGGCGGCCTGGTCGAGGACCTCCTCGAGCTCGCCCGCCTCGACGAGACGAAGCCTCTCGCACTCGCGCCCGTCGATCTGATGCCGCTCGCCCGCGACGCCGCGATGGACGCGATGGCCTCCTGGCCCGACCGCGACTTCGGCGTCGAGACCCGCGACGACACCCCCGTGGAGACGCCCGCGCTCGAGCCCGACGAGGCCGGCGCCTCCGCCACGCAGACCATGGAGCTGACGAACCCCGGGCTCACCGGCCCGATCGCCGCGGCAGGAGCGAGGCTCGCCCGATTCCGCCGGCGTCCGCGCCGGGTCAACGCCGAGGAGATCGCCGCCGGCACCGCCACCGCTCCCGAGGAGCCGGGCGTGCCGGCGATGGTGATGGCGGAGGAGAACAAGATCCGCCAGGTCCTGACGAACCTGATCGGCAACGCCGTCCGCTACACGCCCGAGGACACTCCGATCGAGATCGGCGTCGCCGTCGACCGCTCCCGCCGCCTCGCCCTGCTGGAGGTCATCGATCACGGCGAGGGCATCCCGCCGCAGATCCGCGAGAAGATCTTCCAGCGCTTCTGGCGCGCGGACACCTCGCGGACCCGCGAGACCGGCGGCAGCGGCCTCGGGTTGGCGATCGTCTCCTCGATCGTCGCCGCGCACAAGGGCCGCGTGGACGTCGTCGAGACGCCGGGCGGAGGCGCGACCTTCCGCGTCGCGCTGCCGTTGCTCACGGTCGGCCAGAACGGCGAGACCTCCCCCGCCTCGGTCTGATCCGCACCGCGGTCCGTCTTACCTAGGGGGCCCCTTCGGTCCGAGGTCTCCCGTCGACGTCCGCGAGCGTCACGGATCGATCCGCCCGGGGCGACCGTGACCTCGCGCACCCGGAGTGCACGGCCGCGCGCGGCTCACTCTCTCCTCTTGGAAACCAGCGGGCGGCGAGCCCGCCCGGACCGCTGGAGATGAGACCCGACGCTCGACGGGTGCCGCGTCGCCGGATCCTGCGGAGTCGCGTCCGCATCCGTTCGGCCGACGACATCTCCGCCCTGACCCCGGACGTCGCGACCCGCACCGGCGCCTTCCACGCGCTTCCGGTGCCGGTGTCCGCTGAGGAGACCGAGGCGGCGCGGAGGGCGGTGCCACCGCAGGAGGACCGCCGTTGTGGTCGCGGAGCGGATTCAGAACCACCTGCCGGTTCGGTCGCCTGCTGCTCGCTCAGATGCCTCCGGAAACGCAGAAGGCGGCTCCCCCGGAGGGGAACCGCCTTCTGCGTGGTGGGGGGACGGACTAGAAGTCCATGCCTCCGGTGGGGTCGCCGCCCGCGGCGACCGGGTTCTTCTCGGGCTTGTCGGCGACGACGGCCTCCGTGGTGAGGAAGAGACCGGCGATCGACGCCGCGTTCTGCAGAGCGGAGCGCGTGACCTTGACCGGGTCGATGATGCCCGCGGCGATGAGGTCGACGTACTCGCCGGTCGCGGCGTTGAGGCCGTGTCCGGTGGGCAGCTCGCGGACCTTCGCAGCGACGACGCCGGGCTCCATGCCCGCGTTGAGGGCGATCTGCTTGAGCGGAGCGTCGATGGCGACCTTGACGATGTTCGCGCCGGTCGCCTCGTCTCCGACGAGCTCGAGCTTCTCGAAGGCGAGCTTGCCGGCCTGGATGAGGGCGACGCCACCACCGGCGACGATGCCCTCCTCGACGGCGGCCTTCGCGTTGCGGACGGCGTCCTCGATGCGGTGCTTGCGCTCCTTGAGCTCGACCTCGGTCGCCGCTCCGGCCTTGATGACCGCGACGCCGCCGGCGAGCTTCGCGAGGCGCTCCTGGAGCTTCTCGCGGTCGTAGTCGCTGTCGGTGTTCTCGATCTCGCCGCGGATCTGCGCGACGCGGCCGGCGATGGCCTCGGCGTCGCCGGCACCCTCGACGATCGTGGTCTCGTCCTTGGTGATGACGACCTTGCGGGCCGAGCCGAGCAGGTCGAGGGTGACGTTCTCGAGCTTGAGGCCGACCTCCTCGGAGATGACCTGACCGCCGGTGAGGATCGCGATGTCCTGGAGCTGCGCCTTGCGACGGTCGCCGAAGCCCGGGGCCTTGACGGCGACCGACTTGAAGATGCCGCGGATCTTGTTGACGACCAGGGTCGCCAGCGCCTCGCCGTCGACGTCCTCGGCGATGATCAGCAGCTGCTTGCCCGCCTGGATCACCTTGTCGACGACCGGGAGCAGGTCCTTGATGTTCGAGACCTTGGAGTTGACGATGAGGATGTAGGGGTCCTCGAACACCGCCTCCTGGCGGTCGGGGTCGGTCACGAAGTACTGCGACAGGTAGCCCTTGTCGAAGCGCATGCCCTCGGTGAGCTCGAGCTCGGTGCCGAAGGTGTTCGACTCCTCGACGGTGACGACGCCCTCCTTGCCGACCTTGTCGATCGCCTCGGCGATGATCGCGCCGATCTCGGGGTCCGCGGCGGAGATGGAGGCGGTCGCCGCGATCTCCTCCTTGGTCTCGATCGCCTTCGCGCCGGCGATGAGCTCGGCGGTGACGGCCTTGACGGCCTTCTCGATGCCCTTCTTGAGGCTGATCGGGTCGGCGCCGGCCGCGACGTTGCGCAGGCCCTCACGGACGAGCGCCTGAGCGAGGACGGTCGCGGTGGTGGTTCCGTCGCCGGCGACGTCGTCGGTCTTCTTAGCGACCTCCTTGACGAGCTCGGCGCCGATCTTCTCGTACGGCTCGTCGAGCTCGATCTCCTTGGCGATGGAGACGCCGTCGTTCGTGATGGTGGGAGCGCCCCACTTCTTCTCGAGGACGACGTTGCGGCCGCGCGGGCCGAGGGTCACCTTGACCGCGTCGGCCAGAGTGTTGAGTCCACGCTCGAGGCCGCGGCGGGCTTCTTCGTCAAAAGCAATGATCTTGGCCATGTGTGTTTCTCGTCCCTCCCGGACGTCGTGAAATGTCTGTGCTGGCACTCGACCGGAGCGAGTGCCAAGGTCGATTCTGGCACTCGCGGTGGACGAGTGCAAGCGACCGGCACGCGCTCCGACACGAAGGAGCCGCCGCCCGCACGAGGCGGACGACGGCTCCCGGGAGGCCCGGCGGTCAGGCCGGGCGGACCGATTCGGCCTGGGGGCCCTTCGACCCCGTGCCGACCTCGAACGCGACCTGCTGCCCCTCCTCGAGGACCTTGTACCCCGACATGTCGATCGCGGAGTAGTGGACGAAGACGTCCTGTCCGCCGCCGTCGACCGTGATGAAGCCGTAGCCCTTCTCAGCGTTGAACCACTTGACGGTTCCGTTCGCCATCTCTGTACTCCCCAGTGCTGTGATGCCCGCGGCACGAGCGATGTGCTGGTGCCTGGTCAGGAATACTAATCCGACGATCGGGCCCGGAAGGGGCGGGAGAGGGCCTCGCGGGGAAGAGTTGCCCGGGATTCAACACGGAGGAAACGTGCCCGTAACAGAGGGCCCCGATCAGCCCTGCTCGGAGGCGTAATCGGCCCCCAGGACCACGACGACGGAGCCCGTCTCGACGAAGTCCTGCGAGAGCAGGACGGTCCCCGTCCCGAGCGAGTCGACGAGACCGAGGGCCGCTCCCTCGAGCGCCGGGTCGCTGAAGTAGACGGTCGTGGCGGCGATGTCCTCGGTGTTCGCGTTCGCGACGGTCGGGACGCTCCAGCCGGCCGTCGTCAGCGCGTCGCCGGCACTGGCGGCGAGTCCGACGGTGGCGGTGCCGTTGAGGACGGCGACGGCGAGCTCGGGATCGAGCGTCGCGGCAGCGGTCGGAGTCGCCTCCGCGGTCGCGGTGGGCGGAGTGAACACGTCTGTGAACTGCACCCGGTCGTCGATGACCAGCAGCCCGATGAAGCCGAGCAGGACGATGACTCCGGTGGCGAGCGCGGCCCAGGCGAGCGCGACGGCGCGGGCGTGAGGGGCCGGCGGTCGGCGGTGGGCGCCGACGCGCGCCTCCGTCGCCGGGACCTCGTCGAAGCGGTCTCTCGGGTGCGTGTTCGACATCGGGGGTACGGCCGGCCTTCCGTTGGTGGACTCGAGCAGCTCGTCTACTCGAGGCGCCCGAGGCGTCGCGAGGCGCGGGCGCCGGCGCGCTGGTCGCGGATGCGCTGCAGCCGCGTGACGAGCATCGGGTCGTGCGCGAGGGCGGCCGGAGAGGCGAGCACCGCGCTGAGCACCTGATAGTAGCGGGCGGCCGACAGTCCGAACTGGGAGCGGATCGCGTCGTCCTTGTCCCCGGAGCGGGCCGTCCACTCGCGCTCGAAGGCGAGCACCCGCAGCTCGCGCTCGGACAGACCGGTGCCCGGCCTCGGGTCCGTCGTCCTGCTCATCCCCCCAGGGTAGGCAGGCGCGACGCCACCGCCGGGGAGGCGCTCCGAACGGCTCGTGACCGCGTCGCGGCGTGCCGGCGGGGAGTCTCCTCCAGAGCCCGCGGAGGCGGAATGGAGCCGTCGTCCCGGGGGTTGGACCAGGTGGAGGGGCGCGACCGCCCCCGTACACTGACGAGGATTCCGAGGGAGACCCATGTCGTCGTATTCCGTGAACAAGTCCGACGCCGAGTGGCGCGAGGAGCTCGACCGCGACCAGTACGCGGTCCTGCGCGAAGCGGCCACCGAGCGCCCGTGGACCGGCGAGCTGCTCGACGAGCACCGCTCCGGCCTCTACACCTGTGCCGCCTGCAACGCCGAGCTCTTCAAGAGCGGCACCAAGTTCGACTCCGGCTGCGGCTGGCCGAGCTTCTACGAGTCCGTGAACCCGGACGCGGTCCAGCTGATCGAGGACAGCACCCTCGGCATGGTCCGCACCGAGGTCCGCTGCGCGAACTGCGGATCCCACCTGGGACACGTCTTCCCGGACGGCTTCGGCACGCCCACCGGCGACCGCTACTGCATGAACTCGATCGCCCTGAACTTCCAGGCCGAGGGCGAGTGACCGTGTCCTCCTCCCCCGTGCTCGAGGCCGTCCTCGCGCGCCGATCGCGCTCGAAGGTGACGCCGGAGGCTCCTGGGCACGACGAGATCGCGGCGTTCGTCTCGGCGGCGTCGCGTCTCGCCGATCACAGCTCGCTGCGCCCGTGGCGGGTCATCGAGATCCGCGGCGCCGCCCGCGACCGGGTCGGCCGCAGCTTCGCGGTCGCCTCGGGGGCGAAGAAGGACCCGCGGAAGTACATCGAGAAGACGCACCGCGCCTCCCTGCTGCTGGCCGTCGTGGTCAGCGTCAAGAAGTCGAAGGTGCCGGCCTGGGAGCAGGAGGCCGTCGCCTCGGGCGTCGCCCACCTCCTGAGCCTGCTGCTCGACGAGGCGGGCTGGGGCGTCTTCTGGCGCACCGGCTCCTACACGCGCGACAAGGCCGTGCGGAAGGCGCATCGCCTCGAGAAGGGCGAGGAGCTGCTCGGCTGGCTCTACGTCGGCCGTCCCGACGGGAAGATCGGCGGCCCCAAGCGTCCCGCTCCCGCCGAGCGGCACCTCAGCATCCTCGAGCCGTGAGACGCGGCGGGCCCGGATCCGGCCGGATCCGGGCCCGCGATAGGGTGGCCGGGCGCGCGAGCGCACCTGCCGACGTGGCGCAATTGGTAGCGCACCCGACTTGTAATCGGGCGGTTACGGGTTCAAGTCCCGTCGTCGGCTCAGGAGAGGAGAAGGCCCCGACCGCTGCGTGCGGTCGGGGCCTTCTTCATGCGCGGGGCTCCTGCGCGTCCGCGGCTCAGCCCGCGGCGGCCGGAGTCGGCTCGGAGGAGGCCGGCGCCTCGGTGGAGACCGGGGCGTCGCCGGGAGCCGGGGTCTCGGTCGACGCGGGGGTCTCGGTCGAGGCGGGCGTGTCGCTCGGCGCCGGGGTCCCGGAGGAGGTGGGCGCGGGAGTCGCCGACGAGTAGGATTCGGCGGCGGCCGAGAGCACGAAGGAGCTGAAGGCGTCCGGGTCGGTCAGCGAGCCCGAGTACGCCTCGCCGTTGACCAGGACGGTCGGGGTGCCCGTGACCGCGGGCACGTCCGTGCCGGGCAGCGGACCCGAGGTGGCGCGCTCGGTCGCGGCGCGGACCCAGCTCACGAAGCTCTGGTCGTCGATGCAGGTGTTCACGGCCGCCGTGTCCTCGACGCCGGCCTGCGAGGCGTAGTCCTTCAACTGGTCGTCCGAGAGTCCGTCGGTCCCCTCCGCCGGCTGGTTGGCGAACAGCAGGGAGTTGAAGTCGAAGAACGAGTCGGGCGAGCGGTCCGCGACGCACGCGGCGGCGTTGGCCGAGCGCTCCGAGTACTTGGTTCCGTTGGAGCGGGTCGTGAGGATGGCGATCGGGTGGATCTCGACCGTCGCGGCACCGCTGGTCACCCACTCCTTGATCTGGTCGCCGTTGGTCTTCTCGAACTGGCCGCAGTAGGGGCAGAGGTAGTCGAGGTAGACCCGGATGTCGACCGTGCCGGCCGAGGTGTCGAGCGCGCTGGGGGTGGGCGTCCCGTCGGCGGCGACGGCACCGCTCGTCTGCGCGACCATGTTCTCGCCGATGACGACACCGTCGCTCGCCATGTTCGCCGGGCCCGGGCCCGCGGGGCGGATGCTCGAGGTGACGGCGAAGACCACGATCACGACGACCGCGATCACGACGGCGGCGAGCCCGCCCTGCAGGGCGAAGCGGCTCACGCGGTCGCGGCGCTTCTGCTGCTCGCGCAGGCGGCGCGCCTTCTCTCGGGCGGCCTCTCGTCGCTGGTTCTTCGAGAGACGGTCGTTGGCTCCGCCGGTGGTCATGACAAGAACGCTCCGAATGAGAGAGGGGAAGAAGGGGGTCGCCGGGCGCGACTCGCCGGAATCCTACGCGCGAGCCCTGGGAAACCTCCAAACGACGGATACGCGGTGCCCGACCGACGACTGTCGGCCCCGTGGCATACTGTGACGGTTGGTCGGAGTCGCCCACGCGATGATGACCATCACTTCCATTCACTCGGATCGTCCGGCACGTACCTGCCGGTGAAGGAGCAAGAACAATGGCGTCCGTAACTTTCGACCACGCGTCCCGCGTCTACCCCGGGGCCACTCGCGCCTCCGTCGACAAGCTCAACCTCGAGGTGGGCGACGGCGAGTTCCTCGTCCTCGTCGGCCCCTCCGGCTGCGGCAAGTCCACCTCCCTGCGAATGCTCGCCGGCCTCGAAGAGGTCAACGAGGGCCGCATCCTCATCGGCGACCGCAACGTCACGGACGTTCCGCCGAAGGACCGCGACATCGCGATGGTCTTCCAGAACTACGCGCTGTACCCGCACATGTCGGTCGCCGAGAACATGGGCTTCGCGCTCAAGATCGCCGGCGTCAACAAGGACGAGCGCGCCGCGCGGGTCCTCGAGGCCGCGAAGATGCTCGACCTCGAGCCCTACCTGAACCGCAAGCCGAAGGCGCTCTCCGGTGGCCAGCGCCAGCGCGTCGCGATGGGCCGCGCCATCGTCCGCAAGCCCCAGGTGTTCCTCATGGACGAGCCGCTGTCGAACCTCGACGCCAAGCTCCGCGTGTCCACCCGCACCCAGATCGGCACGCTGCAGCGCCGCCTGGGCATCACCACGGTCTACGTCACCCACGACCAGACCGAGGCGCTCACCATGGGCGACCGCATCGCGGTCCTCAAGGACGGCCTCCTCCAGCAGGTCGGCTCGCCCCGCGACCTGTACGAGAACCCGAACAACGTCTTCGTGGCCGGCTTCATCGGCTCGCCCGCGATGAACCTGTTCCACGCGGACGTCACCGACGGCGGCGTCAAGTTCGGCGACACCGTCCTCCCGATCGCCCGCGAGGCGCTCGCGAAGACGAGCCAGAAGGTCGTCACGCTCGGCGTGCGACCCGAGGACGTCACCGTCTCGACCCAGCCCGGCGGACTGCCGATCGAGGTCGACCTCATCGAGGAGCTCGGCTCGGACGGCTACCTCTACGGCCACACCGAGGTCGAGGGCCGCCGCACCGACATCGTCGCGCGCGTCGACGGCCGCGTGCACCCGACCGCGGGCGACCGCGTGTACGTGACCGCGAACCACCGCGTGCACATCTTCGACGCGGAGTCGGGCGAGCGCCTCTCCTGAGCCTCCTCCTGCACCGCACGCTGCCGCCGTCCCCTCCAGGGCGGCGGCAGCGTCGTCTGCGGCTCCCCCACCGTCCGACACGCGACACGAACGGCGCACCATGTCCGGCTCCCTGAACATCACCTCGGCCACCGTCGACCCGGCCCTGCTCGACCTGCCGTGGAACCTGCGGCTCGACGACTGGCCCGACGAGTACATCGCCGCCCTGCCGAAGGGCATCTCGCGGCACACGGTCCGCTTCGCCCACCTCTCCGGTCACGTCGTCGCCGTCAAGGAGACGACCGCCGAGATGTCGCGGCGCGAGTACGAGATGCTGAAGACGCTGCAGCGCCTCGACGTGCCGTGCGTGGTGCCGGGCGCCGTGATCACGAACCGCACCGACGACGAGGGCGAGGCTTTGCCCGCCGTGCTGGTCACCCGTCACCTCAAGTTCTCGCTCCCCTACCGGGCGCTCTTCTCGCAGACGCTGCGGCCGGACACGGCGACCCGCCTGGTCGACGCGCTGGCGCTCCTCCTGGTCCGCCTGCACGTGATCGGCTTCTTCTGGGGCGACGTCTCGCTCTCGAACACTCTCTTCCGGCGCGATGCCGGCGCCTTCGCCGCCTACCTGGTCGATGCGGAGACCGGGCAGCTCTACTCGGGCGGCCTCTCGAACGGCCAGCGCGAGAACGATCTGGAGATCGCCCGCGTCAACATCGCCGGCGAGCTGCTCGACCTCGAGGCCGGCGGACGCGTCGACGACGACCTCGATCCGATCACGGTCTCCGACGGCATCGTCGCGGCGTACCGCAGCCTCTGGAAGGAGCTGACCGGTGCCGAGTCGTTTGCGACCTCGGAGCGCTGGAGGATCAACGACCGCGTGAACCGGCTGAACGAGCTGGGCTTCGACATCGAGGAGCTCGCGATCAAGACCGACGAGGCCGGGTCGACGGTGCGCATCCAGCCGAAGGTGGTCGACGCCGGCCACCACCAGCGGCGACTGCTCCGTCTCACCGGGCTGGACGCGCAGGAGAACCAGGCGCGGCGCCTGCTCAACGACCTCGACTCGTACACGGCGACCTACGACAAGCAGGGCCTGGACGAGGAGATGGTGGCGCACGAGTGGCTGGCGCAGGTGTTCGAGCCGGTCATCCGCTCGATCCCCCGTGATCTCAAGGGCCGCCTGGAGCCGGCCGAGATGTTCCACCAGCTGCTCGAGCACCGATGGTTCATGTCGCAGCAGCAGGCGCGCGACGTCCCCCTGGCGGAGGCGGTCACCGCCTACGTGAACGACATCCTGCGTCACCGCCGCGACGAGGCGACGGTCATCGCTCCTCCCACCGAGGCGCTGACCCTCCCGAACCTCGTCCTCGACGAGTCCGGCGACGCCGAGCTCACCGACGAGGACGCCGACGTCGACTGGACGAAGAACGTCTGATCCCCCACCACCGCATGAGGGCCCGTGCCATCAGCACGGGCCCTCCTCGCATTCCCCCGGCTCGCTCGCCGCAAGCGGCGCTTCGATCCGCTCGCCGCAGGCGGCGCCCCTGCCCGCTCGCCGAAGGCGGCGCCCCTGACATCCAGACCTGGAGCGCGGGTGCCGGCGCGGTGAGCTGCAAGGCGGAGGAGGAAGCGATACCGGCGGTATCGCGCCCGACGACAACGCCGCAGATCGCCGTGCCGGCGCTCGCGCTGTGAGCTGGAAGGCGGAGGAGGAAGCGATACCGGCGGTATCGCGCCCGACGACAACGCCGCAGATCGCCGTGCCGGCGCTCGCGCTGTGAGCTGCAAGGCGGAGGAGGAAGCGATACCGGCGGTATCGCGCCCGACGACAACGCCGCAGATCGCCGTGCCGGCGCCCGCGCTACTCGGAGGCGGAGCGGAGTTTGGAGATCTCGTAGAGCGCGACCGACGCCGCGATCCCGGCGTTGAGGGATTCGGTGGCGGAGCTGATCGGGATGGAGACGACGGCGTCGCACTGCTCGGTGACGAGGCGGGAGAGGCCCTTGCCCTCGCTGCCGACGACGACGAGGAGCGGCCGGTCGGCGAGTTCGAGGCCGGGCAGCATCACGTCGCCGTCGCCGTCGAGTCCGATGACGAAGACGCCGGCGCGCTTGAAGTCCTTGATCATGGCGGTGAGGTTGGACGCCATCGCGACGGGGATGCGCGCGGCGGCTCCGGCGGAGGTCTTCCAGGCGGCGGAGTTGAGGCCCACGGAGCGGCGCTGCGGGACGATGACGCCCTGGCCGCCGAACGCGGCGACGGAGCGGATGATCGCTCCGAGGTTGCGCGGGTCGGTGATGCCGTCGAGGGCGACGAGGAGGGGGACCGCTCCGCGGGAGACGCTGCGCTCGAGCAGGTCGCTCGGGTGGGCGTACTCGTAGGGCGGTACCTTCAGCACGAGGCCCTGGTGCACGGAGTCGGGGCCGGCGAGGCGGTCGAGCTCCGGGCGCATGACCTCGAGCACGGGAAGGCCGCGGGCGGTGGCGATCTTGAGCGCCTCCTTGACCCGGTCGTCCATCTCGATGCGGGTCGCGAGGTAGAGGGTGGTGGCCGGGATGCTGGCGCGCAGCGCCTCGAGGACCGAGTTCCGGCCCGTCACCATCTCGAAGTCGTCGCCGCTCTTGGGCTTGCGCGACGGAGCGGGGCGCCCCTGTCCGCGGGCGGCCGCGGAGAGGGCTCCGCCGGGGCGGCCCTTGCCGCCTGCGGCGACGAAGCGCTCGCGCGCGAGCTTCGCCTTGCCTGCGGGGTGGTAGGGCCGGTCCTCGGCCTTGGGCGTGGGCTTCTTGCCCTCGAGGGCCTGACGGCCCTGACCGCCGGAACCGACGGCCTTGCCCTTGCTCTTCTTTCGGACCGCTCCGGGGCGGCCGGGCTTATTCGCCATCGAGACTCCAATGCGCACCCGTCTGGGTGTCTTCGATCGTGATTCCCGCCGCGGCGAGATCGGTTCGGATGCGGTCGGCGCTCGCCCAGTCGCGCTGCTCGCGCGCGGTCTGGCGTTCGGCGACCAGGCGGTCGACCAGCACGCTGAGCGCGCGGTACGAGGGTTCGTCGTCGGAGCGCGCCCACTCGGGCGCCTCCGGGTCGATGCCGAGCACGGCCGCCATCGCGAGCACCTGGGTGCGCAGGGCCGAGACGGAGCCGAGGTCCTCGGCGTCGAGGGCGGCGTTGCCGGCGCGCACGGTCTCGTGCAGGACGCCGATGGCCTGCGGGACGGACAGGTCGTCGTCCATCGCCTCGGCGAACTCCTCCGGGACCACCGGCTCGCCGAGCGCGGCGAACCGCGTGCCGTCGAGCCGGCGGCGGGAGCGCTCGAGGAAGCCCTCGATCCGCTCCAGCGCCGCTTCGGCCTCCTCGAGGGCTCCGTCGTGGAACTCGAGGGTGGAGCGGTAGTGGGCCGAGCCGAGGTAGTAGCGGACGACGAGCGGGCGGGCCGCTTCGAGCAGCTCGGAGGCGAACACCGAGTTGCCGAGCGACTTGCTCATCTTCTGGCCGGTGACGGACACGAGGCCGTTGTGCAGCCAGTAGCTGGCGAAGGCGTGGCCAGCGGCGCTGGACTGGGCGAGCTCGTTCTCGTGGTGGGGGAAGCGCAGGTCGAGCCCGCCGCCGTGGATGTCGAACTGGGTGCCGAGGTACTTCGTCGACATCGCGGAGCACTCGATGTGCCAGCCGGGGCGGCCGGCGCCCCACGGCGAGGCCCAGGCGGCCGACTCGGGCTCCTCCGGCTTGGCGCCCTTCCAGAGAGCGAAGTCGTGCGGGTCGCGCTTGCCGCGCGGGTCGGCGTCGGTCGCCGCCTCCATGCTCTCGAGGCGCTGGTGGGTGAGTGAGCCGTAGTCCGGCCAGGACCGCGTGTCGAAGTAGACGTCGCCGGAGTCGTCGGGCGCCGGGTAGGCGTGACCGCGCTCGATCAGGGTCTGGATGAGCGTGATCATCTCGGCGATGCTTGCGGTCGCGCGCGGCTCGTAGGTCGGCGGGAGGATGCCGAGGGCCGTGTACGCGGCGGTGAACTCGAGCTCGACGCGGTAGGCGAGGGCCCACCACTGCTCGACCGGCGCGCCCTCGGGCGCCCGACGCCGCGCGTCCTCGGCGATGGCGAGGATCTTGTCGTCGATGTCGGTGACGTTGCGCACCAGGGTGACCTGGAAGCCGCGGTACGCCAGCCAGCGGCGCAGCTGGTCGTAGGCGAGGGCGGAGCGCAGGTGCCCGATGTGGGGCGAGGACTGCACGGTGGGTCCGCAGACGTACATCCCGACCTCGTTCTCGCGGAGGGGGACGAAATCGACGAGGGCCTGGGCCTTCGAGTCATGCAGTCGCAGAGTCACGCGGGCGAGTTTACCGGGCGGACCGCTCCCGGCCGGGTCGGCGGCTCCGCCCGGGGACTACCGGGCGACAGCGGGGGTGGGGAGGACGAGTGCCGTCGCGGTCGCGGCGACCCCTTCGCCCCGGCCGGTGAAGCCCAGCGCGTCCGAGGTGGTGGCGGCGACGCTGACCGGTGCGCCGAGCAGCTCCGAGAGCAGCCTCTGCGCCTCTTCGCGCCGCGGCGAGAACTTCGGGCGGTTGCCGATGAGCTGCACCGAGACGTTGCCGATGGCGAAGCCGGCGGCCTCCACCAGCTCGCGGGTCGCGCGGAGGAAGACCTCGCCGTGGGCGTCCGCGAAGCGCGGGTCAGCCGTGCCGAAGCGGGAGCCGATGTCGCCGAGACCCGCCGCCGCCAGGAGCGCGTCGCAGATCGCGTGGGCGACCGGATCGCCGTCGCTGTGCCCGGACAGGCCCCGCTCCCCCGGCCAGTGCAGCCCGGCGAGCCAGAGCGGCGACGCGTCGTCGAAGGCGTGCACGTCCGTGCCGATGCCGACGCGCGGCACGACGACGACGGGCGGCGGTGCGAGCACCTGCTCGGCGCGGGCCAGGTCCCAGGGGGTGGTGATCTTGAAGGCGAGCGGATCGCCGACGACGACGATCGAGGGGCCGCCGCGCGAGGCGAGGAGCGCCGCGTCGTCGGTGAAGTCCCCCTCCGCCGAGGCGTAGGCCTCGTCGAGGAGCGCGCGCGGGAAGCCCTGCGGCGTCTGCACCGCGGCGAGCTCGGAGCGGTCCACCGTGCCGAGGATCCCGCCGTCGGCGCGGATGCGCTTGATCGTGTCGGTGACCGGCAGACCCGGGATCACTCCACCGCGCGTCTCCCGGACCGCCGCGATCACCCGCTCGAACTGGTCGACGGGCGTGAGGGCGCGGGCGGCGTCGTGCACGAGCACCGTCTCGACGGCCGGACCGAGCGCCCGGAGCCCCCGAGCGACCGACTCCTGGCGGCTGGCGCCTCCGGCGACGACGCTGACGGAGCCGTCCGGGGCGCCGGCGGCGTGCGTCAGAGCGGCCGTCTCCTCGAGGAGGGCGGCGGGAGCCACGACGACGATCTGGACCGGCTCCGCGAGCAGCAGCACCGTGCGCAGGCTGCGCTCGAGGATCGTCCTCCCCGCGCAGTCGACGTAGGCCTTGGGGCGCTCGCGGCCGAGCCTCGTGCCGCTGCCGGCGGCGACGACGACGACGGCCGCGGTCGGCGCGCCGGCCGGACCGTTCAGGATGCGAGGACCTCGTCGAGGAGCACGGAGGCGGCGTCCTCGTCGGTCTTCTCGGCCAGGGCGAGCTCGGAGACGAGGATCTGGCGGGCCTTGGCGAGCATGCTCTTCTCCCCCGCCGAGAGGCCGCGGTCGCGGTCGCGGCGGGTGAGGTCGCGGACGACCTCGGAGACCTTGACGACGTCTCCGGACCCGAGCTTCTCGAGGTTGGCCTTGTAGCGGCGCGACCAGTTGGTCGGCTCCTCGACGACCTCGGCGCGCAGGACCTCGAACACGCGCTCGACGCCCTCGCGGCCGATGACGTCGCGGACGCCGACCAGGTCGACGTTGTCGGCGGGCACCTCGATGACGAGGTCGCCCTGCGCGACGCGGAGCTTCAGGTACGTCTTCTCCTGGCCCTTGATCGTCCGGGTCTTCACCTCGGCGATCGTGGCGGCTCCGTGATGGGGGTAGACGACCGTCTCTCCGACCTCGAACTGCATGCGACGTCCTTTCAGCGGCGGATAGATTACCATGCGCGCCGAGCGGGACGGGAGTCCGGACGGGCGGAGCCGCGGTGCTCGCTACGCTAGCCTGGTGTCGGCTCGTGCACAGTGAAGTCGCCCTGTCCGGGGCGAGCGGGGCCGACGATCTGGAGGTTCCTGTGAAGGCGCGTATCGCTGCATCCGTCGTTCTCGCGGTCGGCGTCGCCCTCGCTACCGCCGGCTGCAACCTCGTCGCCCCGCAGGCGACGCGCAAGATCTACGACCCGAGCGACGGAGTCGGCGCGACGATCGGCGATCTCGCCATCCGCAACGCGATGATCATCTCGGACGACGGCGAGGCCGGCACCCTGATCGTGACGCTCGTGAACTCCACCGATGAGGCGCTGAGCGTCGAGGTGCAGTACGAGGGCTCCGCGGGCCGCACCAGCGACACCGTCGACGCCGTCCCCGGCCGTACCGAGGTCCGCCCCGACAGCACCGAGGCCGTCCAGATGGACGACATCGACACGATCCCCGGCGGCCTGCTCCCCGTCTACTTCCAGTACGGCTCCGAGCAGGGCAAGGAGCTCCTCGTCCCCGTCCTGACGAACGCCCTCGAGGCCTACTCGACGCTGACTCCCGCGCCCTCCGCGACGCCGACCGTCACCCCGACGGCCGACCCCGCCCGGACCGCGCTCCCCACTCCCACCGCCGAGCCCGGCGTCGACGCTCCCACCGCGGAGCCCTCGTACTGCACCTCGACGCTCAGCGCCTCATCGGTGGAGTTCACGAGCGTCACGATCAGGGTGCCGGCCTCGCCGTCGGCCGAGATG
>NZ_PSVO01000025.1:0-37170 GCF_002932325.1 Rathayibacter sp. AY1E2 | reverse complement strand
GCGCCGACGCCGAGCTGCGGCTGCTCGCCGAGCCGGACGTCGAGGCCGGCTCCTACCGCTCGACGATCACGCTGTCGCTGTTCGCCTAGGCGCGGACCGGCGCAACGGCCGGGGACCGCGCCCCGCGGTCACTCCTGAGCGACCGCGACCGCCACGACGAGCGCGGAGTGGACCGTCGGCTCAAGGACGGCGAAGTAGCGGCTCGAGCCCTCGATCCAGGCCTCGGTCGCGCCCTCCCTGGTGCGGAAGCGGACTGGCTCGTCGCTCGACGTCCCGCGCCCGTCGGCCTTCGCGACCGCCTGCGAGCGCAGATCGGCGAGCACCTGCTCCGCCGTCGTCGCCCCGGACGCCACGCGGTCGCGGACGCTGCGGGCACGCACCGCGTCGATCCCGATGTCGCGTCCGGTCGCCAGCGCCGCGACCACCGCGCCGTCGCAATGCGCGATGCTGATCCGCATCCGCTCCAGCGCCGGGTGCTCGCCGCGGAGCACCGGGCGGCCGTGCGGTCCGGAGCAGCGCTGGCAGCGCGCGTCCACGGCGACCTCGAGGGGATCGATCCCGAGCGTCTCAGCAGCCAGCTCGCGCACGAGGACCCGGCCGAGGAGGAAGCCGTCCCGGACCTCGCGCCGACTCGTCGCCTCGTAGCGCAGGCGCTCGGCGAGGGTGAGCAGGCGCAGCATCCGGTGGCGGGCGGAGTCGAGGACCTCGGGCCGCGCCCAGCGCAGCTGCACGTCGTCGGTGGCGAGGAGGGGGAGTCCGGTCATGCCCCGGACGCTACGCACGCCAGGCGACATCGGCGTGACGGGAGGGTGGCCGGAGGGAGACGGGCCGCTGTTGACTGGGAGGCGTGCAGACCTTCCTCCCCTACCCCGACTTCCACCGCAGCGTCCGCGCCCTCGACGGCAAGCGGCTCGGCAAGCAGCGCGTCGAGACGCTGCAGGTCATGCGGGCGCTGACCGTTCCGGGGTACGGCTGGCTGAACCACCCCGTCACGCGGATGTGGCGGGGCTACCGACCGGCGCTGATGACCTACCAGCGCGAGACCTGCGCGGAGTGGACGGAGCGCGGCTTCGCCGACACGTGCCTCGTGAAGACCGAGGAGGCCCTCGCCGCCGCCCCGGAGGATCTCGCCGCCTACCTGACCGGCGACTACGCGCTCCCGCCGTGGTTCGGCGACGAGCGGCTGCACCTCTCGCACCGCTCGAAGCTCGTGGCCAAGGACGAGGACCACTACGGCCCGCTGTTCCCCGGCACGCCGCCGGGGCTCGACTACCTCTGGCCCGTCGGCGCCTGAGCTCAGGCCGCGGGCGGGCGGAGGAACGGGATCGCGACGCGCGGACGGAACACCTCGCGCTGGTTCGCCTTCACCAGTCCGCAGATGATCAGCACGAAGTGCACCAGCCAGAGCACGGCGAACAGCGTGATCGGGATGCCGATCGGGTAGAAGCCCTTCGCGAGCGGGGTGTCGGAGGCGGCGAAGAGCAGCACGACGTGCGCGCCGAGCGTCACGACCCCGATCAGGATCACCGTCAGACCCCAGTTCGCCGCGTTCTGCGCGTTCTCGGCGGCGAGCCCGCCCTTCCTCCGGGCGGAGGGGTACACGGACGCCATGACGATGCCGCCCACGATCAGGCTGAGGAACGGGATCCCGATGAACGCGAGGAAGCCGAGAGCGTACGAGAGGGCGCCCGTGGGCGGTGCGGGGACGGCCTGCGGGGGCGCGACCGGAGCGGCCTCCGGGGTCGTCGCGTCGGCCGGTCGGGGGTCGGAGGAGGGGCTCGCCATGCCGACAGCCTAGGGAACGCCGTCCCCCGGGTGGCGGTCAGGGTCTTTTCAGGCCTCTGGCCGGGCCTTCGTCTTCGGGGGCTCTCGGGTTAGTCTGTCGAGGTTGACCTGCCGCACGGAGCGTGCAGGGCGTCGGCCGCGGTCGTCGCAGCATCCGGGGGGATTCGCGAAGGAGAAGGTTTGGCGTCCGACAGAAGGACCACCGGTGGTGTGGTCAAGGCGATCGTGGGCTTCCTGGGCATGAGCGTCGTGGCCGGAGTCCTCGTGACCGCCACCGTCACCCCGGCCGTGGCGCTCGCCGGAGTCGCCGCGAACCAGTCGATCGGCGTCTTCGACGGCCTGCCCGACTACCTCGAGGTCGACAAGCTCTCCGAGAAGAGCAACATCTACGCGACCGGCTCCGACGGCCCGCAGCTGCTCGCCTCCTTCTACGTCGAGAACCGCGTCGAGGTGCCGCTCGACCGCATCGCCCAGGCCGCCAAGGACGCCGCCGTCTCGGGTGAGGACCCCCGCTTCTACGACCACGGCGGAGTCGACCTCCCCGGCACCCTCCGCGCCGTCGCTCAGACCTACGTGCTCGGCAACGACGTGCAGGGCGGATCCTCGATCACCCAGCAGTACGTGAAGAACGTCCTCGTCGAGAAGGCCGTCCGCAACATCTCGGACGACGCCGAGCGCGCGGCCGCGATCGACGAGGCCACCCGGACCTCCCCCGAGCGCAAGCTCCGCGAGATGAAGCTCGCCATCGGCCTCGAGAAGCAGTACACGAAGGACCAGATCCTCCAGGGCTACCTCAACATCGCGTTCTTCGGAGGCACCACCTACGGCCTCGAGACCGCCGCGAACTACTACTACGCGACCTCGGCCGCGGACCTCTCGATCGCCCAGGCCGCGAGCCTCATCGCGATCGTCAACAACCCGGCCGTCCTGCGGATTGACCAGCCCGACAACCCGGACAACGGCGCCGCGAACGGCTACGCCCGCAACAAGGACCGCCGCGACTACATCATCGGCAAGATGCTCGAGGAGGGGAAGATCTCGCAGGAGGACCACGACGCCGCCGTCGCCGCTCCGATCGAGCCCCGCATCACCCAGCCCAGCACCGGCTGCTCGACCGCGGGCAACGCGGGCTTCTTCTGCGACTACGTCACCAACGTTCTGAAGAACAACGAGATCTTCGGCGCCGACGAGGACACCCGCTGGACCAACTTCCGCCGCGGCGGCCTCGACGTCTACACGACGCTCGACGTCGGCCTGCAGGACGCGGCCGTCGCCGCCGTCGACGCGCAGGTCCCGCAGACCTGGAACTTCGACGTCGGAGCCGTCTCCGTCAGCGTCGAGGTCGGATCCGGGCGCGTGCTCGCGATGACGCAGAACAAGAAGTACTCGCAGGATCCGGACGTCCTCACGACCGACCCGTCCTACAGCGCCGTGAACTACAGCACCGATCGGGCCAACGGCGGATCCTCCGGGATCCAGCCGGGCTCGACCTACAAGCTCTTCACCCTGGTGGAGTGGCTGAAGGAGGGCCACAGCATCAACGAGTCGGTCGACGGGACGCGCAAGTCCACCTGGGGCACCTTCACGGACTCCTGCGTCTCGGGCGGCACCGACACGAGCAACGAGACGAGCGCGAAGAACGACGAGGGCGGAACCGGCGAGGTCGGCACCCCGGTGTCCTTCACGAAGACCTCCCTCAACACCGGCTTCGTCGGCATGGCCCGTGAGCTCGACCTGTGCGGCATCCGCGACACCGCGGTCGACATGGGGGTGAAGCAGGGCAGCGGCGAGGAGCTCGAGCACAACCCGTCGTCGGTGCTCGGCACGAACTACGTCTCGCCCCTCTCGATGGCCGGCGCCTTCGCCACCATCGCCTCCGGCGGCACGACCTGCGACCCCGTCGCGATCGACCGCATCACCGACTCCGCCGGAGCCGACCAGCCGGTGCCCCCGGCGAACTGCCGCCAGTCGATCGACCGCAACGTCGCCGCCACCGCGGCCGTCGCGCTGCAGGCGACCTTCACCGGCGGCGGGACGGCCGTGGCCTCCCGCACCGGCGACGGTGTTCCGCTGATCGGCAAGACCGGCACCACCGACGACGCGAAGGCCACCTGGATGACCGGAGCGAGCACCCGCGTCGCGACCGCCGTCGGCGTGTTCAACGTGAAGGGTGACGCGAACCTGCGCCTCGGCCGCTACTCCTTCGACTCCGGATCCGCCGCCACCGCGCGCCACCGCATCTGGCCGGTCGTCATGCGCGCCGCCGACGCGACGTACGGCGGGACAGCGTTCCCGGAGGCCGACGGCTCGCTGCAGGTCGTCCCGAAGGTCGACATCCCGGATGTCGTCGGGCTCTCCTCCGCCGACGCCGAGGCCAAGCTCGAGGCGGCCGGCTTCGGCGTCGTGCAGGGCGGCACGGAGGCGAGCGACGCCGCGGTCGGGACGGTCATCCGCGCCGACCCGTCGGGCTCGGCCCCGCGCGGCACCGCGATCACCGTGTTCACCAGTTCCGGCAACCAGAAGACCGTGCCGAACGTGACGGGCCAGGACCTGGAGGCCGCGAAGAACGCCTTCGGCGCCGCAGGCTTCACGAAGATCACGCTCGCCTGCGCCGAGGACCCGAAGGCGCCCGACGCCGGCCAGGTCACCGGGCAGGAGCCGGCCGGCGGCTCCCCCGTCGCTCCGGACGCCACGCTGAAGGTGACGATCACCGCGAAGAAGTGCCCCTGACCGGCGCCCGACGGCTCGCGAGAACGCGTCCGGCCCGCGAGGATCCTCGGATCCCGCGGGCCGGACGCGTCCCTGTCGGACGACGGCGTCGGAGCCGGGGCTACTGCCCGCGCCCCCGGATCGCGCCGACGATCGCGACGGTCGCGAAGTAGACGATGAGCGCCAGCACGCCGAACGAGGCGAGCGCCCCGCTGGCCTCGGCCCAGGGCCGTCGCTCGTCCGTCATGGTGCCGGGCATGACGATGTCGAGGGCGAACATGCCCACCGCCAGGGCGAAGCAGACGAGGCTCAGCACGAGCAGCGCCCGGACCGCCTTGCCCACGGGGTCGTAGTAGCGCGGGTTCGACATCGTGCCTCCGGTTCTCGTGCTCTCGTGTCTATCCCGCCCGGACCGCTGTGGCAAGCCGTGGGGACGCGAAGACCCCCGCCCCTCCCCCTCCGCGGGCGCCGCTCGCGACGACGGGCGGTGCCGTCGTCACGAGTGGTGTCTCGCGGAAGGAGGAGGGACGGGGGTCGGAGCGGGACCGGCTACGCGGCCAGCGGGAGGGCGGCGGCCGAGGTCACCAGCAGCTCGCCGGCGACGGCGTCGACGCGGACCTCGCCTCCGTCGGAGACCTCGCCGCTGACGAACAGGTCGGCGATCCGGTCGTCGATGGAGTGCTGGACGAGCCGGCGCAGGGGCCGGGCGCCGTACTGCGGCTCGTAGCCGTTCTCGGCGAGCCAGTCGACGGCCGCCTCCGTCACCTCGAGCGTCACCTCGCGGGGAGCGAGGCGGGAGCGCGTGGTGTCGAGGACGATGCCGACGATCTCCCGCAGCTGCTCGCGGCCGAGGCGGCGGAACAGGACGATCTCGTCGATCCGGTTGAGGAACTCGGGGCGCATCGCCTCGCGGAGACGGCCCATGACGCGATCGCGCAGGTCCTTCTCCGAGGCGAAGCCCTCGGCCGACGCGTCGCTCTGAGCGACGAAGCCGAGCGCACCCGACCGCGAGGCCAGGAACTCCGAGCCGAGGTTCGAGGTCATGATGATCACCGTGTTGCGGAAGTCGACCGTGCGCCCCTGGCCGTCGGTCAGACGCCCGTCGTCGAGCACCTGCAGCAGCAGGTTGAACACGTCGGGGTGCGCCTTCTCGATCTCGTCGAACAGGACCACCGAGTACGGGTTCCGGCGCACGCGCTCGGTCAGCTGACCGGCCTCGTCGTAGCCGACGTACCCGGGAGGGGCGCCGACCAGCCGCGAGACCGTGTGACGCTCGCCGAACTCGCTCATGTCGAAGCGGATGACCGACTGCTCGTCGGCGAAGAGGGAGCCCGCGAGGGTGCGCGCCAGCTCCGTCTTGCCGACACCGGTCGGACCGAGGAAGAGGAACGAGCCGACCGGGCGCGAGGAGTCGCCGAGGCCTGTGCGGCTGCGGCGGACGGCCCGGGCGACCGCGGTGACCGCGTCGTCCTGGCCGATGACCCGCTGGTGCAGCTCGGTCTCGAGGTGCGCGAGGCGCTCGCGCTCCCCCTCCGTGAGCCGCGACACCGGGATGCCGGTGGCGCGGGCGATGACGGCCGCGATCTCGGTCTCGCCGACGACCGCCTCCGCGGGGGCACTGCCGGTGGCCGCGTCGAGCTCCGCCTGCACGGCGCTGATCTCGTCGCGGACGCGGGACGCCTCCTCGTAGTGCTCGGCCGAGACGGCCGCGTTCTTGTCGGCCTCCAGGGTCGCCAGACGCTCGAGCAGAGCTCCGGTGTCGACGCCGGCTCCGAGGCGGAGGCGGAGGCGCGCGCCGGCCTGGTCGATCAGGTCGATCGCCTTGTCGGGCAGCACGCGGTCGGTGAGGTACCGGGCCGAGAGCTCGACGGAGGCGCGCAGGGCCTCGTCCGTGAAGCGCACGCGGTGGTGCTCCTCGTAGGCGGGGCGCAGGCCGTGCAGGATGGCGACCGCGTCCTCGATGCCGGGCTCGCCGACGCGGACCGGCTGGAAGCGCCGCTCCAGTGCCGGGTCCTTCTCGATGGTGCGGTACTCCTTGAGCGTGGTGGCGCCGACGAGGTGCAGCTCGCCCCGGGCCAGACGCGGCTTGAGGATGTTGCCCGCGTCCATGCCGCCCTCGCCGCCGCCGCCCGCACCGACCACGGTGTGGACCTCGTCGATGAAGACGATCAGCTCGCCGGAGTGCGCCGCGATCTCGTCCATGGTGCCGGTGAGGCGCTCCTCGAAGTCGCCGCGGTAGCGGGTGCCGGCCAGCATGCCGGGGAGGTCGAGCGAGATCACGCGCTTGCCGCGCAGCTGCTCGGGGACCTCCTCCGCCACGATCGCGCGGGCCAGGCCCTCGACGATCGCGGTCTTGCCGACGCCGGCCTCGCCGACGAGCACCGGGTTGTTCTTGGTGCGGCGGCTGAGGATCTCGACGGTCTGCTCGATCTCGTCGGCGCGCCCGATGACCGGGTCGAGCCGGCCCTCGCGGGCGAGAGCGGTGAGGTCGGTGCCGAACTTGTCGAGCATCGGAGTGTCGGAGGCGGGCTGTCCCGCCTCCTGCTGCTGCGGGGCCTCGGTCTCGCGCATGCCCTGGGTGAGGGCCTCGGCGGTGACGCCGGCGCGGGCGAGGACCTGCCCGGCGGGGGCGTCCTGGCCGAGCACGAGCGCGAAGAAGAGGTGCTCGGGCTCGATGTAGGTCGAGCCGCTGGAGCGGGCGACCTGGTAGGCGTGGAACAGCGCGCGCTGCGCGCTGGGGGTGATGGTGGCCGCGTTCTGCGAGGCGTGGGCCTCGTCGGCCTGCGGGAGGCGCGCCTCCGCGGCGGTGGCGATGGCGGCGGGGTCGACGCCGATGCGGCGCACGGCCTGCGAGACGGTCTCGTCGTCGATGAGCACGCGGAGCACGTGCAGGGCGTCGAGCTCGGTCTGGCCGCGCTCGAGGGCGAAGCGTCCTGCGGACTGCAGGATGTCGCGGGTACGGGCGGTGAGGAATCGGCTGAGGTCGATCGACCGCGCCGCGCGGGCGCGCTCACCGTCGAGGTAGCGGGCGAGGAAGTCGTCGAACGAGCTCGCTCCGGCCTCGCTGTAGTTGTCGGGCACCTGTCCTCCTGAGGAAGTTGAGTCGGTTACGCTCAAGTTCAACGCAGGGGTGCCGTTCCTATTCCCGCCCCTCCCCCGCGAGATGCCGCTTCGGTCCACGGCACACCGCGACGGGCGTACCGACCGGCGTCCCGCGGGGACGGGAAGAGGCACGGACTCCGGGGAGTCCGTGCCTCTCTGCGCCGACGCGCATTTCCTCCGGGGTGGGAGCTCTAGGGGACGAGGTAGCCCGCCGCGCGGAACAGCTCGTACCACTCCGGCCGCGTGAGCGGCAGATCGGAGCCGAGGGCCGCATCGCGCACGCGCTGCTCGTTCGTCGTGCCGAGCACGACCTGCATGCCCGCCGGGTGGCGGGTGATCCAGGCGGTGGCCACGGCGATCGCCGGGACCCCGTACGTCGCTGTGAGCCGGTCGATGACGGCGTTGAGCTCGGGGTAGGCCGGGTTGTCGAGGAAGACGCCGGTGAAGAACCCCGCCTGGAAGGGCGACCAGGCCTGCACGGTGATGTCGTTCAGGCGGCAGTAGTCGAGGATGCCGGCGTCGCGCATGACGGACTGGTCCTCGCCGACCATGTTGGAGGCGACGCCCTGCGCGATCAGCGGCGCATGAGTGATCGAGAGCTGCAGCTGGTTCGCCACGATCGGCTGGTTCAGCGACTTCTTCAGCAGCTCGATCTGGTACGGCGTCTGGTTCGAGACGCCGAAGTGCTTCACCTTGCCGGACGCGTGCAGCTCGTCGAACGCGCGGGCCACCTCATCCGGCTCGACGAGCGCGTCGGGCCGGTGCAGGAGCAGCACGTCGACGTAGTCGGTGCGCAGCGCCTTCAGCGAGCCCTCGACAGAGGCGATCAGGTGCTCGTACGAGAAGTCGAAGTAGGGGCCGTCCGGGACGATGCCCGCCTTGGTCTGCAGGACGACCTGCTCGCGCTCCGACGGGGTGAGCGCCATCGCCTCGGCGAAGCGCTCCTCGCAGCGGTGCAGCTCGCCGCCGTACACGTCGGCGTGGTCGAAGAAGTCGATGCCGGAGTCGCGGGCGGCGCCGACGAGGCCGCGGATCGCCTCGTCGCTCATCTCGGGGATGCGCATGAGGCCGAGGACGACGTTCGGGGAGTCGACACCGGAGGTGCCGAGGGGGACGTGCTTCACAGGGAGTGCTCCTTCGTTGGATACCTCGTCCACGGTAGGCGCCCCGCCTGGGCGCCGTCCAACAGGGGGTGCTGGTGCGATTCATCCGGCGGAGTGGTGAATCGGCGGAGGTGGTCGGCTGGGCGGCGGTGCACCCCCGGGCCGACACGAGCTACGCGACGAACCGGCGCATCCCGCACGTGGACGCCCTCGACGCATGGAGCGTGTGGTGCCTCCGCGTGCGGCCCGGCTTCCGCGGGCGCGGGATCTCGCATCCGCTGCTCGAGGGCGCCGTCGAGTTCGCCCGATCGCAGGGGGCACCGGCGATCGAGGGCTACCCGGTCGACAACGCCGGCACGGAGGTCGACCTGACGATGGCGTGCGTCGGCACGCGCTCGCTGTTCGGGCGCGCCGGCTTCGAGAAGGCCGCGGACACGACCTCGGTGCTCGACGGCTTCCCCCGGGTGCTGATGCGCCTGGCCCTCTAACGGCGCCCACGACAGCCGCTCCGGCCCCTCCGCCGAGACACCGACGTGCCGCCCGAGGCGCCGCCGGCAGGACGGCGCCTCGGCGACAGGGCGGCGCCTCGCCGGGTGCGGCGACCCGACGCCCGCCCGCCACCCCGAGACGAGGAACGGCCCCTCACCCGCGAGGGGAGGGGCCGTTCGCCGTGGAGGCCGGGACGTGGTGTCGACGCCTAGAAGTCCCAGTCCTCGTCCTCGGTGTTCACGGCCTTGCCGATCACGTAGGAGGAGCCGGAGCCCGAGAAGAAGTCGTGGTTCTCGTCCGCGTTGGGCGAGAGGGCCGACAGGATCGCGGGGTTCACATCGGTGACCTGCTTGGGGAACATCGGCTCGTAGCCGAGGTTCATCAGCGCCTTGTTGGCGTTGTAGTGCAGGAACTTCTTGACGTCCTCGGTCAGGCCGAGCTGGTCGTAGAGGTCCTGCGTGTACTGCGCCTCGTTGTCGTAGAGCTCGTAGAGCAGCGAGAACGTGTAGTCCTTGATCTCGTCGCGCTTGGCCTGGTCGACCCGCTCGAGCCCCTTCTGGAACTTGTAGCCGATGTAGTAGCCGTGCACGGCCTCGTCGCGGATGATCAGGCGCACAAGGTCCGCCGTGTTGGTGAGCTTGGCGCGCGAGGACCAGTACATCGGCAGGTAGAAGCCCGAGTAGAAGAGGAACGACTCCAGCAGCGTGGAGGCGACCTTCCGCTTCAGCGGGTCGTCGCCGCGGTAGTAGTCCATCACGATGGACGCCTTCTTCTGCAGGTTCGGGTTCTCCATCGACCAGCGGAAGGCCTCGTCGATGTCCTGGGTGTTCGACAGGGTCGAGAACACCGAGGAGTACGACTTGGCGTGGACCGACTCCATGAACGCGATGTTCGTGTAGACGGCCTCCTCGTGAGGCGTGATCGCGTCCGGGATGAGCGAGACGGCGCCGACGGTGCCCTGCACGGTGTCGAGCAGGGTGAGCCCGGTGAACACGCGCATGGTGAGCTGCTGCTCCTGGTGCGTGAGCGTGTTCCACGACTGGATGTCGTTCGACAGCGGGACCTTCTCGGGCAGCCAGAAGTTGCTCGTGAGGCGGTTCCACACCTCGACGTCCTTGTCGTCCTGGATCCGGTTCCAGTTGATCGCCTGGACGGAGTCGACGAGCTTGAGCTTCTCGGGGGGAGTCATGATTCCTTCTCGCTGCTGCGGATGGGTCGTGCGGAGGGGGGTGGGGCTGCGTGCTCTAGAGCATGCACGAGACGCACTGGTCGAGCTCGGTGCCCTCGAGCGCCAGCTGACGGATGCGGATGTAGTAGATCGTCTTGATGCCCTTGCGCCAGGCGTAGATCTGGGCGCGGTTGACGTCGCGGGTGGTCGCCGTGTCCTTGAAGAAGAGCGTGAGCGAGAGGCCCTGGTCGACGTGCTGCGTGGCCGCGGCGTAGGTGTCGATGATCTTCTCGTAGCCGATCTCGTACGCGTCCTGGTAGTACTCCAGGTTGTCGTTCGTCATGAACGGCGCCGGGTAGTAGACGCGGCCGAGCTTGCCCTCCTTGCGGATCTCGATCTTCGACGCGATCGGGTGGATCGAGGACGTCGAGTTGTTGATGTACGAGATCGAGCCGGTCGGCGGGACGGCCTGCAGGTTCTGGTTGTAGATGCCGTGCTCCATGACCGAGGCCTTGAGCGCACGCCAGTCGTCCTGGGTCGGGACCGCGATGCCCGAGTCGGCGAAGAGGCGGGAGACGCGCTCGGTGGCCGGCGCCCACTCCTTCTCCGTGTAGGTGTCGAAGAACTCGCCCGAGGCGTACTTCGAGTCGGCGAAGCCCTCGAAGGTGGTGCCGCGCTCGATGGAGAGGTTGTTGGAGGCGCGCAGGGCGTGGAACAGCACCGAGTAGAAGTAGATGTTGGTGAAGTCGATGCCCTCCTCGGATCCGTAGTGGATCCGCTCGCGGGCGAGGTAGCCGTGCAGGTTCATCTGGCCGAGGCCGATGGCGTGCGACTTGTCGTTGCCGTCCTCGATCGAGCGGACCGAGGTGATGTGCGACTGGTCGGACACCGAGGTGAGGCCGCGGATAGCGGTCTCGATGGTGCGGCCGAAGTCGGGCGAGTCCATCGTCAGCGCGATGTTCAGCGAGCCGAGGTTGCAGGAGATGTCCTTGCCGATCTGCGCGTAGGAGAGGTCCTCGTTGTAGGTCGTCGGAGTGTTGACCTGGAGGATCTCGGAGCAGAGGTTGGACATGTTGATGCGGCCCTTGATCGGGTTCGCCTGGTTCACCGTGTCCTCGAACACGATGTAGGGGTAGCCCGACTCGAACTGGATCTCGGCGATGGTCTGGAAGAACTCGCGCGCCGAGATCTTGGTCTTCTTGATGCGCGGGTCGTCGACCATCTCGCGGTACTTCTCCGAGAGGGAGATGTCGCCGAAGGGGATGCCGTAGACGCGCTCGACGTCGTAGGGCGAGAAGAGGTACATGTCCTCGTTGTTCTTCGCGAGCTCGAACGTGATGTCGGGCACGACGACGCCGAGGGAGAGCGTCTTGATGCGGATCTTCTCGTCGGCGTTCTCGCGCTTGGTGTCGAGGAAGCGGAGGATGTCGGGGTGGTGCGCCGAGAGGTACACCGCTCCCGCGCCCTGGCGCGCGCCGAGCTGGTTGGCGTAGCTGAAGCTGTCCTCGAGGAGCTTCATCACGGGGATGATGCCCGAGGACTGGTTCTCGATCTGCTTGATCGGGGCGCCGGCCTCGCGGATGTTCGAGAGCGAGAGGGCGACGCCGCCGCCGCGCTTGGAGAGCTGGAGCGCGGAGTTGATGCCGCGGGCGATCGACTCCATGTTGTCCTCGATGCGCAGCAGGAAGCAGGAGACGAGCTCGCCGCGCTGTGCCTTGCCGGTGTTGAGGAAGGTCGGGGTCGCGGGCTGGAAGCGGCCGGCGACGATCTCCTCGACGAGGGCGGTCGCGAGCGTCTCGTCGCCCTGGGCGAGGCCGAGGGCGGTCATCACGACGCGGTCCTCGAAGCGCTCGAGGTAGCGCTTCCCGTCGAACGTCTTGAGCGTGTACGAGGTGTAGTACTTGAACGCGCCGAGGAAGGTCGCGAAGCGGAACTTCTTCGAGTACGCCAGGTCGTTGAGCTGCTGGATGAACTCGAACGAGTACTGGTCGAGCACGGCCTGCTCGTAGTACTCCTTCTCGACCAGGTAGTCGAGGCGCTCCTTGAGCGTGTGGAAGAACACCGTGTTCTGGTTGACGTGCTGCAGGAAGAACTCGCGAGCGGCCTCGCGGTCCTTGTCGAACTGGATCTCTCCGTTCGGGCCGTAGAGGTTCAGCATCGCGTTGAGCGAGTGGTAGTCCATCTGTGCGGCGTCGCGGGGAGCGTCGATCACTGCTGCGTCCAAAACGTGTCCAATCCTTCGTCGACGGCGCGGACGTCGTCGGGTGTTCCGAATACTTCGAATCGATAGAGGTGCGGCACCTCGCACTTGCGGGCGATGATGTCGCCGGCGAGGCAGTACGCCTCGCCGAAGTTCGTGTTGCCGGCGCCGATGACGCCGCGGATCAGGGAGCGGTTGCACGGATCGTTGAGGAACCGGATGACCTGCTTGGGGACCGCTCCTCCGCCGTTGCCGCCGCCGTAGGTGGGGAGGACGAGCACGTACGGCTCGTGGACGTGGAGCGTGTCGAGGGCGGCTCCGTCGCGGCGGGCGTGGAGCGGGATGCGCTGCGCCGGCCGTCCGAGCTTCTCGATGAACCGGTGCGTGTTCCCCGAGCTGCTGGAGAAGTACACGAGCCCGCTCATCCTTCGGCCCCTCTCCCCGTCAGCTGCTGTTCTCGGTCCCGCCTCCGAGGCGGCTGCGCGGTGAGCCGCAAGGCGGAGGAGGAAGCCGCAGCGGCGCTACGGCGCCCGCCGACGACGTCGCGGATCGCCGTCCGTGCGCCTCAGAGGGTCGCGATCTTGTCGGGGCGGAAGCCGGACCAGTGGTCGTCGTCCGTGATGACGACCGGCGCCTGGAGGTAGCCGAGGGCCTTGACGGCCTCGAGGGCCTTCTCGTCCACGGAGAGGTCGAACACCTCGTAGTCGATGCCCTTGCTGTCGAGGGCGCGGTACGTCGCGGTGCACTGGACGCAGGAGGGCTTGGTGTAGACCGTCACAGCCATGGGTGTCGCCTTTCCGAGGGGGTGTCCCGGTGCCGCTCCCCGACCGGCGGCTCGCGATGCGGGCGGGGTCGGAGGGTGGTCCGGGTGAGTTCTGGGTGCCGGTGGGGCTCTCGCTCCGACCTGCTCAGCAATACTACATATAGGGGGCGGGCCGGTGTCAGCCCACTAGACGTAGTAGTTACAGCCGTGTAGTTATCCACCGGTTCCTCCCCCGTTCATCCACAGGCCGGAGCCCGTGGAACCGCGGAAGGACGCGGATCCGGACGAACCGTCCACAGGTGTGGACAGAAGGATCCCGTTCACTGTGTACAACGCGCCACGGCGTGTCGGCATGCCCGACCGGTGGGGTCCGCGCGGCGGCTCGACCACAAGATGTGGTGGTCGGATCGCATCGCGGGGCATGCCCGGACGGTACGCCCGACCACCGACACCGCGAACGGTCAGAGGAGCTGCGCGGCCCACTCCCGGGCGACGGCGCGCAGGTGCGGGAACGGGTCCGCGAGGGCCGCGGACGAGGAGCCCGCCGCCTCCGTCAGCGACACCGCAGCGGTGAAGCCGGGAGTCGGCGCCGCGATCGCCCCGGCGACGAGGAGCGTCCGCGCCCCGGCCGCCTCGGCGAGCGCGAGGACGTGCACCGGGACCTTGCCGGCGGCGGACTGCGCGTCGAAGCGCCCCTCCCCCGTGATGACGACGTCCGCGCCCGCGAGGAGCGCCGGGAGCCCGATCGCCCGTCCGACGGCGTCGGCGCCGGAGGTCGGGTACGCGCCCCAGGCGAGCAGACCGAAGCCCGTCCCGCCCGCCGCCCCGGATCCCGGCGCATCGGGATCCGCGTCCAGATGCGCGGCGAGACGGCGGAGGCCGCTCTCGAGGAGGAGGACGTCCTCGGGGCCGGCCCCCTTCTGCGGTCCGAAGACGCGGGCCGCCCCGGAGTCGCCGAGCAGCGGGGTCGCGACGTCGCTGAGCACGACCGCGCCTCCGGGCGGCAGAGGACGCAGCCCGCGGAGGTCGGCGGCGGCGATCGCGGGCAGCGCACCGCCTCCCTCGCCGAGGTCACGGCCGGAAGCGGTGGAGAAGCGTGCGCCGAGCTCGCGGAGCGCTCCGACTCCGCCGTCGGTCGAGGCGCTGCCGCCGATCGCCAGCAGCAGGGCGTGCGCCCCCGCGTCGAGGGCGGCGGCGATCGCGCGGCCGAAGCCGCGCGTGTGCGCGGTGAGCGGTCGGAGCGGGTCGAGCAGCGTGATGCCGCTCGTGGAGGCGAGCTCGACGACGGCTGTCCCGTCGGGGAGCAGCAGCCACCAGGCGCGGACCGACCGGTCGTCCGGGCCGGGGACGACGACCGGCAGCCGAAGCGACCCCGGGACCGCGAGTGCGAAGGCCTCGACCGTGCCCTCTCCTCCGTCGGCCATCGGCGCGAGGACGATCTCGTCCCCCGGGCGCGCAGCGCTCCAGCCCTCGGCGATCGCCCGCGCGACCTCGACCGCGCTCGCCGACCCCTTGAAGGAGTCGGGCGCGACGACGACCCTCAGCCTGCCCACGCGCTCAGTGTGGCACCGCGCCGCCGCTCAGAGCGGGGTCGCGAGCCGGTAGCCGCGCTTGATCACCGTCGCCACGAGCCGCGGTTCGGGGAGGGCCTGACGGAGGCGGCTGACGGCGACGTCGACCGCGTGGTCGTCGAGAGCCTCCGGCGCGGAGGCCGCGAGGACGTGACGCGCGACGGTCGCGCCCTCGGCGGCGACGAGAGTCCGGAACAGCGCGAGCGCGACCGGGGTCAGCGCCACCCGGGTCCCGGCCAGGACCGCGTGCCGGCCTCGGAGCTCGAGAGTGCCGAAGGCCGTCTCGATGCGGGGCGACGCCTGCTCGAGGTGCTCGCAGGTCAGGCGGATGAGCGCGCCCATCCGGAACCGGTCCGGCACGACCGGGAGGATCCCTGCCTCGACCAGAGGTGCTGCGGTCACCGGGCCGACGGCGGCGGCGACCACCGTCTCGCGGAAGGCCGCCTGGAGGTCGTCGAGGCGGCCCGCGGCCTCCGCGACCGTGAAGAGCGCCTCCACCGCCGGCGCGCTGGTGAAGGTGACGGCGTCGATGCCCCCTCCGCAGACCGCGTCGATCAGCCGCAGCACCCGGGCGGAGTCCTCGTGCACGCTCCAGCGGTAGGGCGCGGCCGTGAGCACCCGGGCGCCGGCGTCGCAGAGACGCTGCAGCTGAGCCGGGTCGGTGAATCCGTGCAGCTGCACCGCGATCGTGCGGCCGGCGACGCCCTCGCGCAGGGCCAGGTCGACGAGGGAGGTGGTCGTCTCGCGCTCGCTCATCCCGTGGTCGTCGAGACCCGCCGCACGGATCGCTCCGCGCGCCTTGGGTCCGCGGACGAGGATCCGCGCGGAGGACAGCGCGTCGGCCAGCTCGATCCCCGCGGCGTCCGCGGCCTCGAGCCAGCGCCGCAGGCCGTAGGAGGTGGTGGCGAGGAGCACGTCGGGACGGGCGGCGACGATGGCGCGGGTCTCCTCCTCGAGCGCGCCCTCGGTGTCGACGCCGCGCATGCGGATGGTGGGGGCGTGCGTCACGGCGGCACCGCGGCGCTCGAACGCGGCGATCAGGTCCTCGGAGCGGCGGTCGGAGGTGACCCCGATGCGGAAGCCGTCCAGCTGGTCGGGTCGGAACCCCACGGCGGCGTCGGGATCGGTGCCGGTCATGCTCGGCCCCCTCGGGATCTCACGCGGTCAGTGCATCGACCGCTCGGGCGATGCTCTCGGGGTCCCCCGCATCATGGCACGCGGCCTGCCGGACCACCTCGCCGATGACGATCACGGCGGGCGAGCGCGGTGCCAGCTCGGCGAGCAGGCCGAGCACTCCGCCGACCGACGAGACCGTCGTGCGCTGGTCGCGCGACCAGCCCCGCTCGACGATCGCGAGGGGCGTGTCGGCGCGCATCCCGGCGCGCTGCAGCCCGGCGACGAGGTGCGGGAGGGTGTTCACGCCCATCAGCACCACGATCGTCCCGCCCAGCCCGGCCAGATGGCCGAGCTCCTGCTCGCTGAACGGCGCATGGCCCGAGACCACGGTGAAGGCCCTGCTGACCTCGCGGTGGGTGACCGGGATCCCGGCGGCGGCGGGCACCGAGATCGCGCTGGTCACTCCGGGGACGACCGTGGAGCCGACGCCGGCGAGCCGGCACGCGCGCACCTCCTCCGACCCGCGGCCGAACACGAACGGATCGCCGCCCTTGAGGCGCACGACGTCCAGACCCGCGAGGGCCCGCTCGATCATCAGCCGCTCGATCTCGTGCTGCGGCACCGCATGATGACCCGGCGTCTTGCCGACGTCGATCAGCTCGGCGCCGGGCGCCCACTCGGCCAGGCCCTCGTGCGGACCGAGCCGGTCGTAGAGCACCACGTCCGCGTCGCGGAGGGCGCGGCGGGCGGCGAGGGTCATCAGATCCGGATCGCCGGGGCCGCCGCCGACGATGCTGACGTGCCCGACCGGCCGGGTCGGCGCGGGGGCCTCGTCGACGATCCAGGGGCAGAGCTCGGCCGCCGCCGCTCGGAGCGGCGCCGGCCCCTCCACCCACACGATCAGGGCCGGGGGCGCCGTGGTGAGCGCGTCCTCCGCCTCGTGCCGCTCGACGAGTGCGCCGGCGGCTCGGTAGCGGGCGAGCACGCGGCGGGTCCCGGAGGCTGTGCCGATCACGAGCACACGGCGTCCGGCGAGGTCGAGGGAGAGCTGCATCACGAGTCCGATCCGATCCCGGCCGGACCGACGGGGATCCTCGGCCCCGCGACCAGCACGGGTCCGTCCGGTCTCTCGTCCCGGCCGGCGGGCCGGACCTGCCCGCGCTCGCGCACGGTCGCGACGCGCGGATCCGCGGTGTCCGGGGCGTTCACGAAGGAGCGGAAGCGGCGGAGCCGGTCGGGATCGGCGAGGGTCGCCGCCCACTCGTCGACGTAGGTGTCGACGTGCGTGGCCATGGCCGCCTCCAGCTCGGCGGCGATGCCGAGCGAGTCCTCGCAGACCACCTCGCGCACGTGCTCGAGTCCGCCGGGGAGCTCCTCCTGCCAGCGGGCGGTGCGCTGGAGCCGCTCGGCCGTGCGCACGTAGTACATGACGTAGCGGTCGATGTAGCGCACCAGGGTCTCGTCGTCGAGGTCCTGCGCGAGCAGCTGGGCGTGCGCCGGCTGGTAGCCGCCGTTGCCGCCGACGTAGAGGTTCCAGCCGAGGTCGCTCGCGATGACGCCGATGTCCTTCCCCCGCGCCTCGGCGCACTCGCGGGCGCAGCCGCTGACCCCGAGCTTGAACTTGTGCGGCGAGCGGAGACCCCGGTACCGCTCCTCGAGGAAGACCGCCATCCCGACCGCGTCCTGGACTCCGAAGCGGCACCAGGTCGATCCGACGCACGACTTGACCGTGCGCAGCGACTTGCCGTACGCCTGACCCGACTCGAAGCCGGCGTCGACGAGGAGGCGCCAGATCTCGGGCAGCTGCTCGAGGCGGGCGCCGAACATGTCGATCCGCTGCCCGCCGGTGATCTTCGTGTAGAGGCCGTACTGCTCGGCGACCTCGGCGATCACCTTGAGCTTCGCCGGCGTGATCTCGCCCCCGGGGATCCGCGGGACGACGGAGTAGGTGCCGTCCTTCTGCATGTTGGCCAGGGCGCGGTCGTTGGTGTCCTGCAGCGGCGCCTGGCCGCCGTCGAGGATGTAGGCGTTCGTCTGGGTGGCGAGGACGGAGGCGATCACCGGCTTGCACACGTCGCAGCCCAGCCCGGAGCCGAAGCGCTCCATCACCTGCTCGGCCGAGTGCAGCCCGAGGATGCGGACCGACTCGAACAGCTCGCTGCGGCTGAGCGCCACGTGCTCGCAGAGGGCGCGGGAGACCTCGACGCCCGCACGGATCAGCTCCGTGTCGAGCAGCTTCTTCACCAGGGGCACGCACGATCCGCACTGGGTGCCCGCGCGGGTGCAGGCCTTGAGCGGCCCCAGCTCGGTGCACCCCTCGCCGATCGCGTGGCGGACCTCGCCGACCGAGACGTTGTTGCACGAGCAGACCTGGGCGTCGTCCGGAAGGTCGCCCGAGGGCGCCTCCGCCCCCGCCGCCGCGAGGTAGGCGCCGGGCTCGGCCGGCAGCTCGCGCCCCAGCAGCGGGCGGAGGGAGGAGTAGGGGCCCGCGTCGCCGACGAACATCCCGCCGAGCAGCGTGCGCGCATCGTCCGAGACGACGACCTTCTGGTAGAGACCGCGGGCCGGATCGGCGTAGACGACTTCGAGCGCTCCCTCCGTGGTGCCGAGGGCGTCGCCGAAGCTGGCGACCTCCACGCCCGAGAGCTTGAGCTTGGTGGCGTCGTCGACCCCCGGGAAGGTCGCGTCGCCGCCGAGGATCCGGTCGGCGACCACCTCCGCCATCGCGTTGGCGGGTGCGACGAGCCCGACCGTGCGGCCGGCGATCGCGGCGACCTCGCCGATGGCCCAGACTCCCGCCCTACTGGTGCGGCAGGCCTCGTCGACGACCACGCCTCCGCGCGGTGCGACCTCGATCCCGACCGCTCGGGCGAGCTCGTCGCGCGCCGTGATCCCGATGGAGAAGACCACGAGATCGGCGCTGATGCTGCTGCCGTCGGTCAGCGCGACGCCGAGCACCGTCCCCGTCGGCGAGGTGAGGATCGCGGTGGGCCGGTTGCCGAGGTGCAGCGCGATCCCCTGCGCCGAGATGATGCGGCCGAGGGCCTGCCCGGCGCCCTCGTCGAGCTGCGCGCTCATCAGCCAGCGGCCGGAGTGGACGAGGGCGGTGCGCGCACCGAGCCGGTGCGCGCCTCCCGCCGCCTCGAGGCCGAGCAGACCGCCGCCGACCACGACCACGATCGCGGGGCGTCCGCGCCGGGCGCGGAACGCGGCGAGCTCGGCGACGAGCCCGTCCACGTCCTCGAGCGTGCGGTAGACGCGGCCGTGCTCGGCGCCCTCGATCGGCGGGACCGTGGCGGAGGAGCCCGTCGCCAGGACGATCTCGTCGCCCTCGAGGGAGCGGCCGTCCGCGAGCTCGACGCGCAGGCGGTCGGGATCGATCGCGACGACACGGGAGGAGGTGATCAGCCGCGCCGACTCCCACAGAGCGCCGTCGCCCAGAGTCAGGTCGTGCTCGCCGTCGAGGCGCTTCGAGAGTGCGACGCGGTCGTAGGGACGGTGCACCTCCTCGCCGAGGACGGTGATCTCCAGCGCCTGGTCGCCGGCCCGGGCGACGAGCGCGTCGACCAGGCGGTGCGCGGCGGGTCCCGCTCCGACGACGAGCACGCGTCGGGGCCGGGCGGCTGGGTTCGCTCCAGGAGTCATGACGTCCACCGTAGGGACGGCCCGTTTCCCCGCCGTTGCCCCGGTGTAACAGCGTGTGACGCGCGCCTCTCGGCGAGCGCCGCCGGCCGTGAGGGCTTCGTTACGCCCGTGACACCGGAGGCGTGCTCGCACGAAACGCGCGATCCCTACCGTTGCCTCATCGCGTCCGACCGGATGCGGTGGCCCACCCGCAGGAAGAAGGCGCAGCGATGACCCTCCTCGATCGGCTCGCCCCCGCGACCGCCACCACCTGGGTGCCGGTCTGCGCCGTCGGCGACCTCGAGCCGCTCTGGGGCGAGGCCGCCCTGGTCGGCGGTGTGCAGCTCGCCCTGTTCCTCCTGCCCGACGGGCGGGTGCGGGCCGTCTCGAACCTCGACCCCGCGACCGGCGCGGCCGTGCTCTCGCGCGGCATCGTCGGCTCGCGTCTGGTCGACGGGGTGCAGCGGCCCACGATCGCCTCCCCCCTGCACAAGGACGTCTTCGACCTCGAGACCGGCGCCTGCTTCACACGAGCGGAGCTGCACCTCGCCACCTGGCAGGTGCGCGAGAGCGACGGCACGATCGAGGTCGCCCAGCGGACCGCTCTGGTCGCCGCGTCTCACGGGACCTCCGACGACGACGGGAGGCGTGCCGTCGCCGCGCTGGTCGAGGCGGTCCGCCGGGCCAACCCGGCGCTGGACGTGCTCGACTCCTTCGTCGACGTGCAGCAGCCCGACGTCCCCGCGACCCTGGGCTCTCTCGAGCCGGGCCGGCCGGCGGTGGTCGTGCCGCTGCTGCTCTCGGCCGGCTACCACGTGCACGTCGACCTCGCCGAGGCCGCGGCGGAGGCGGAGCGGCCGGTGCGGGTCTCGGGCGCGCTCGGACCCGATCCCCGCCTGGCGCGCGTGCTCGCCCGCCGGCTCCACGAGGCAGGGCTCGACGACGGCGACCGCGTCGTGCTCGCCGCTGCCGGCTCGAGCGACGCCGGTGCCGTCGCGGACTGCTGGACCACCGGCCGCCTCCTCGCCGCCGAGCTCGGCCGCGAGGTGAGCACCTCGTTCATCTCGGCCGCCGAGCCGCGGATCGCGGAGGCGGTCGCCGCCGAGCGCGCCGCCCACCCCGGCGCGCGCGTCGTGGTCGCCACCTACCTGCTCGCGCCCGGCTACTTCGCCGGCCTGGCCGCCTCCGCGGGGGCCGACCTCGCCTCCGCTCCCCTCCTCACCGCCGTCGATCCGCCCGCCCGCGAGCTGGTCGACATCGTCTCGGAGCTGTTCGGGCGCAACGCCTGACGCCTCCTCCCCGCACCACCACCGCTCCACCTCCCCGTCCCGAGCGCGCCCTCGCGCGCGCCGCCCACCCTCCGGAGGACCACGATGACTGCTGCACCCCCGACCACCGTCCCCACGACCGCCGCCACATCCACCGGCATCATCCGACGGCCGGGCCGCTGGATCGACGGCTGGAACCCCGAGGACCCCGCCCAGTGGGAGGCGGAGGGACGCTCCGTCGCCGCTCGCAATCTGAGGTGGTCGATCTTCGCCGAGTTCCTCGGCTTCGTCGTCTGGCAGCTCTGGTCGGTCGTCGTCGTCTCGCTGCCGGCGGCCGGGTTCGCCTTCGACACCGGGCAGATCTTCTGGCTCATCTCGATGCCGAGCCTCGTCGGCGCCACCCTGCGGATCCCGTACACGTTCATGGTCCCCCGCTTCGGCGGCCGCAACTGGACGATCGTGTCGGCGGGCCTCCTGCTGATCCCGAGCGTCGGACTCGGCATCGCGGTCTCGAATCCGGAGACCCCGTTCGGCGTCATGCTCCTGGTGGCCGCGCTCGCCGGCTTCGGCGGCGGCAACTTCGCCAGCTCGATGGCGAACATCACCTTCTTCTACCCGCACGCGCAGAAGGGCTGGGCTCTGGGGCTCAACGCCGCGGGCGGCAACCTGGGCGCCTCCGTCGCGCAGCTCGTCGTGCCGATCGCGATCACCGTCGGCGCCGCGGCCACGCTGAACCTGCCGATCGCCGGCTTCCTCTGGGTCCCCCTGATCGTCGTCGCGATGATCGGCGCCGCCAAGCGCATGGACAACCTCTCGACCGCGAAGTCCGACGTCGCCGCCTCCCTCGCCGCGCTCCGCGAGCCGCACCTCTGGCTGCTGGCCGTGCTCTACATCGGGACCTTCGGGTCCTTCATCGGATTCGCCGGCGTGTTCCCGAAGCTCATCGCCGACACCTTCCCCGAGTTCTCCGGCTTCGCCGTCGGCTCGGCGACGGTCGGCCTCGCGTTCCTCGGCTCCCTGGTGGGCTCGCTGTCCCGCCCCTCCGGCGGCCGTCTGGCCGACCGCTTCGGCGGAGCGCCTGTCACGGTCCTCGCCTTCGTCGCCATGGGCGCCGGGATCCTCGGCGTGATCGCGACACTGCCGCTCGGCAGCTTCTGGCTCTTCCTCGCCTGCTTCCTCGTGCTCTTCTCGGCGGCCGGCATCGGCAACGGCGCGACCTACCGCATGATCCCCACGGTGTTCGCCCTCCGCGCCCGCCAGCGCGGCGACGACGGCATCGGCGCCCAGCGCACGTCCGCCGCGGCGCTCGGCCTGATCTCGGCGATCGGCGCGTACGGCGGCTTCGTGATCCCCCAGCTGCTCGGCTTCTCCAAGACCGAGTTCGGCGACTACACCACGGCGCTGGGCTGGTTCGTCGGCGCCTATGCGGTGATGCTCGCGATCACGGCCGGCGTCTACCTCCGCCTCGCCGCGAAGACGGGGACCCGGATCTGACGATGAGCGCCCCCGCCCCGACCGACTCCCACTGCCCGTACTGCGCCCTGCAGTGCGCGATGACGCTGACACCCGCGGCGGGCCCCGTACCCGTGGCGGTCGAGGGGAGGGAGTTCCCGACGAACCGGGGCGGGCTCTGCGCCAAGGGCTGGACCTCCGCCGAGCTGCTGGCGAGCGGACAGCGCCTGGTCTCCCCGCTGCTGCGCGGCGCCGACGGCGTCCTCGCGGAGGCGTCGTGGGAGGAGGCGCTCGACGCGGTCGCCGGGGCGGTGCGCGGCGTCCGGGAGCGGCACGGCGCCGACGCGGTGGCCGTCTTCGGCGGCGGGGGCCTCACCAACGAGAAGGCCTACCAGCTCGGGAAGTTCGCTCGGATCGCTCTCGGCACCTCCCGGATCGACTACAACGGCCGCTTCTGCATGTCCTCGGCCGCGGCGGCCGGCAACCGCGCCTTCGGCGTCGATCGCGGACTGCCGTTCCCGGTGTCCGACCTCGACGACGCCGACACGATTCTGCTCCTGGGCTCGAACGTCGCCGCGACGATGCCGCCGCTTCTCGCCCACTTCGCCGGTGCCCGCTCGCGGGGCGGCCTGGTGGTCGTCGACCCGCGCCGCTCGGCCACCGCGCGGCTGACGGAGGACGGCGCCGGCACGCATCTGCAGCCCGCCCCGGGGACGGATCTGCCGCTCCTGCTCGGGCTGACCCACCTGGTCTTCGCCGAGGGCCTCGCCGACACCGCCTACCTCGCCGCGCGCACGACCGGCGCCGAGGCCCTGCGCCGCAGCGTCTCGGCGTGGTGGCCGGAGCGCACGTCCGCGGTCACGGGCGTGCCGACCACGCTCCTCCGCTCCCTCGCGCGCCGGCTCGCCGCGGGGCGGTCGTTCGTGCTGACCGGCCGCGGGGTCGAGCAGCACGTCGACGGCACCGACACCGCGACCGCCGCGATCAACCTCGCTCTCGTGCTCGGCCTGGTGGGCCGCGAGGGGTCGGGGTACGGCACGCTCACCGGTCAGGGCAACGGCCAGGGCGGACGCGAGCACGGCCAGAAGGCCGATCAGCTCCCGGGGTACCGCTCCATCCGCGATCCGGAGGCGCGGCGCCACGTCGCCGCCGTCTGGGACGTGACGCCCGAATCGATCCCCGGCCCGGGCCTGCCCGCCACCGCCCTGCTCGCCGAGCTCGGACGCTCCGTGCACTGCCTGCTGGTGCACGGCTCCAACGTGGTCGTCTCGGCTCCGGACGCTGACGCCGTCCGCGCCGGGCTCGAGGCCCTGGACACGCTGGTCGTCTGCGACTTCTTCCTCTCCGAGACCGCCGCGCTGGCCGATGTGGTGCTCCCGGTGCCGCAGTGGGCGGAGGAGGAGGGCACGATGACCTCGCTCGAGGGCCGGGTGCTCCGCCGCCGCCGGGCGATCGACCCGCCGGCGGGAGTGCGCAGCGAGCTCTGGATCATGAGCGAACTGGCGCGCCGTCTCGACGCCCCCTCGAGCTGGTCGACCGTCCCTGCGGAGGTGTTCGACGAGCTGGCCCGCGCGTCCGCGGGAGGCGTGGCCGACTACTCCGGCCTCTCGCACGCCCTGCTCGACACCGGGATCGCCGCCCACTGGCCCTACCCCGCGGGCGGCACGGGGACGCCGCGCCTCTTCGCTGAGCGCTTCGGGCACCCCGACGGCCGGGCGCGCCTGGTCGCCGTCATCCCCGCCGTCCCCGTCGTCGTGGACCGCGGCGAGGAGCTGACCCTGGTGACCGGCCGCTACCTCCAGCAGTACCAGTCGGGCACCCAGACCCGGCGGGTCGCGGAGCTCGATGCGGCCCGCCCGGAGGCTCGACTCGAGATCCACCCGGCGACCGCCTCCCGGCTCGGCGTCAGCGACGGAGCACCTGTGGCGATCGGGAACGCGCGCGGCGTGGTCCGCGCCCGCGCGAGCGTCACCGCGGACATCCGCCACGACACGGTGTTCCTGCCCTTCCACTACGCGGGTGAGCAGTGCGCGAACCTCCTCACCGAGGCCGTCGTGGACCCGGTGTCGTCGATGCCCGAGTTCAAGCGCACGCGGGTCTGGGTCCGGGCGGAAGGGACGGCACATGCCTGAGACACCTCCCGAGCGGATCGTCCTGATCGGCTATGGCCCCGTCGGCTCGCGCTTCGTCGAGGAGCTGCTGCCGGCCGTGCGGGCCGGTCTGGTCGCGCTGACGGTGGTCGGCGCCGAGAGCGACGACCCGTACAACCGTGTCCTGCTCGCGGAGTACGCCGTCGGCCGGGCGACCCGCGAGCGCCTCGACCTCGGCGACCGGACGGCGGCGGAGGCGGCGGGCGTCGTCCTGCGCCTGGGAGCGGCCGTCGTGGGGATCGACCGCGCGCGGAACGTCGTGCGGCTGCACGACGGCGAGCGGCTGCCCTACGACCGCCTCGTCCTGGCCACCGGCGCCCGGGCGAACGTGCCGACCCTCGCCGGGATGGAGCGGTCCCGACGCGAGCGGACGGTGCGCGCCGCCGATCCGGAGTCGCTCGACGCGGGCTCCCGGCCCCTCCCGGAGAGGGTGGTGGCGCTGCGCGACCTGGCCGACGCCCGGGTGGTCCGCGAGTCCGTGCGCTCCGGCGCGCGCCTCGTCGTGCTCGGGGCGGGAGTGCTCGGGATCGAGTTCGCCCTCGCGGCCGCCGAGCAGGGCGCGCAGGTGGTGGTGGTCTTCCACGGCGACATCCCGATGGCCCGCAATCTCGACTCGGGCGGGGGCCGGATGCTGGCCGCGGCCGCCCGCGCGGCCGGCGTCGAGATGGTGGCGCACGCCCGGTCCGAGAGCGTCCTGCTCGCGCACGACGACCGCGGCCGTGCGCACTTCCAGGCGCTCGTCTGCGCTGACGGCAAGCAGATCGAGGGGGATCTGCTGGTGCTCTCGTGCGGTGTCGGTGCGCGGGTCGAGCTGGCCGCGGGCGCGGAGCTCGCCGTCTCGACCGGGATCCTGGTCGATGAGCAGCTGCGCAGCTGGAGCGACCCGGACGTCTTCGCGATCGGCGACTGCGCGCACGTCGCCCCCCGCGGCTCGGCCCTGCCCGACGGCCGCGTGCCCGGCGGACCGAGCGGACTGATCGGTCCGGGATGGGAGCAGGCGGACCGGCTCGCAGCGCGGATCCGGGCGGAGGCGGAGGGCCGCTGCGGCGAGGAGCGCGTCCCCGACGCCCGACCGGCGGTCGTGATGCTGAAGGCCGAGGGCGTCGACCTCGTGGCAGGAGGCGACGTGGCCCCGGAGCCGTGGGACCCGCACCGCCCGGGCGAGGAGCACCTCGAAGTGACGCTGTGGGCTGACCCCGCCCGCGGGGGCTACGCCAAGCTCGTGACCGCGGGAGGAGTGCTGCGCGGGTTCGTCTCGGTGGGTCTGCCCAGGGTCGGCGCCGAGCTCAGCCTCCTCTTCGAGCGGGGCTCGGAGCTGCCGGCGGACCGGTCGAGCCTCCTGCGTCTGGACGCCCCGGATGCGGGTGCCGCGGCGACCGGCGATCCGTTCGCCCCCGATGCCACGGTCTGCTGGTGCAACGGCGTGACGGCGGCGGTGATCACCGATGCGGCTGCGGCGGGACACGGGACGGTCGCCTGCGTCGGGCGGGCGACCCGCGCCGGCACGGGCTGCGGCGGCTGCACCGGGCGCATCGCCGAGCTGCTCGCGCGGACGGCGGTCCCCGCCTGATCGCCGCGAGGACCGGGCCTCGCCGCCTCAGCGGTCGAGCGCCTCCGCGAGCCGCCGGGTGACCGCCCGCAGTTCGAGCTCGGCCCCGCGGACGCGCTCGTCGAGAGCCGCCGCGGTGTCGGCGGCCTGCTCGGCGGCCGCCGCACCCGCCGCCTCGGACGAGGCGCGGTCGGCCGCGACCGACGCGCTGAGCTCGTCCAGCGCCTCCCGGAGGCCCGCCGACTCGTCGCGCAGCACGGAGACGTCGCCCTGCACCGCGCTCAGCTCGCCGCGGAGCCCGGCCACCTCGTCGCGCAGGGCCGCCGTCTCGGCGCGCAGCTCCTCCGTGCGCAGCCGCGCCTGCTCGAACCAGGGGGCGACCAGCCGGTGCACCGCATCGCGGAGCACGACGCCGCCGCGGCCGAGCCGGGTGGGCGCGGAGCCGGGGTCCTGGAGGAAGTCGTGGTCAGTGGTCATCGTCGTGGTCCCGTCCGGAGAAGCGGCGGTGGAGCACGTCCATCGCCCGCAGATCCTTGTCCATGATGTCGGCCTCGAGGGTGGTGTCGGCGAGGCGGTCGGCGAGGCCAGGCCGGGAGCGGCGCTCGAGCGAGGCCTCGATCAGCTCGACGGAGCGCTCGAACGAGAGCGGTCCGCGCGCCGCGGCCCGGCCCCGCCGGCCGAGCGCCTCGAGGTCCACGGCCCCGCTCGCCACGTCCCGCATCGCCTCGAGGAGCGCCGGGGCCGAGCGGGTGATCTTGATGCAGTCGACGCCGTCGATGAGGAACTCCGCGACTCCGCTGGCCGCCGTCAGGATCGGCACGGCGCCCGCCGCGGCCGCCTCGACCGGCGCGACGCCGAACGCCTCTCCGGCCCAGGTCGGGAAGAGGAACGCGTCGGCGCGGCCGTGCGCGGCGAGCACCTCGGCGTGGGGCGTCGGTCCGTGGAACTCGACCAGGCCGTCCAGGCCCGCCTCGTCCGCCCGGGCGCGCCAGCCGTCCACGTCTCCGTCGCCGTAGAGGTCTACGCGGAAGTCGCGGGTCTCCTCCGCGAGAGACGCCGCCGCCTCCAGCACCAGCCCGACGCCCTTGTGCTCGCCGAGCGACGCGGCGAACGTGAACCGGGTGGTCCCGCCCTCGCGGTAGCGCCGCGGCTCCGCGGTGTCGGGGGGAACGGACACTCCGCGCCCGATCACCTCGACCTCGCCCAGGCTCAGCCCGCCGGCCTCGATCGCGTCGACGAGGGAGCGGCTGACCGCCACGATCTCGCCGCGGTCGAAGTGGTCGGGGGCCTGGGCGCCGTAGACGCGGAGCACGCGCTCGGGCAGCCCGTCGACCAGGGCGTTCGGGATGCGGTCGCCGAGGTTCCACATCCACGGGGCCTCCACTACCCGCAGCAGGTCGATCAGCGCGAGGCCGCCGATCCCGAGCAGGTTGAAGGCCACCACGTGGGTCGGCGCGAAGTCGCGCAGCTCCTCGAGCAGGATGCGGGTGTTCTCGAACCGCGAGACGGCGCTCTCGTGGTGCAGCAGCTGAGCGATCTCGCCACCGGTCTGCGGCAGCGGGAAGTAGGTGCGCAGGCTCAGCGTGCGGTGCACCTCGACGCCCGAGGGCTCCGGCGGCAGGTAGGTCGGCGTGGTCAGCACGCGCACGGTGTGGCCGCGGACCGCCATCGCCTCCGCGACGCGCGCACAGGTCATCTCGTATCCGCCGAGCACCTGCGGCGGGTAGAGGTTGCTCACGAACAGCAGGCGCATCACCGCACCTCCCCTCTCGCGGAGGCGTCCGCCGCGATCCGCGCCGTCACCTCGGGCGTGTAGGCCGCGCGGGCCTGGCGGTCGTTGCCGCCGTCCCAGTAGTTGACGAGGTAGAGCCCGGACTGCTGCGTGCGCGGCACGAACGGGAACAGCTGGGCCCGGGGCTCGATCTGCGCGATCCGGTAGCCGGCGTCGACCGCGCGCACGTGCAGCCAGATGTCGTCGGCGTCCGGGGCGATCTCGCGGAACGCCTCCCCGTGCGCGGCGATCTCGCCGAGGAGCGCGGCGGGCAGCAGCTGCCCGGAGACGGAGGTGCCGAAGACGTCGGTCGACGCGCGCGTGTCGGCGACCGGCGTCCAGCTCGTGTACGGAGCCACGGCGCCGTCGACGATCCCCACCCGGTGGGCGCGGTAGCAGAGCACGGTCTCGCGGGGGTAGCGCGAGCGGGCGTCGAGCAGACCCCTCAGCCAGGTGCGCGGGTACACGATGTCGTCGTCGGAGGTGACGAGGTCGCGCTCCGCCGCCCGGCCCGAGAGCAGGTGCGGGTAGTACTTCGTGTGCACGCGGTAGCCGTCGACCAGGCGGATCTCGACGCCGCGGCGGCGGAGGCGGCGCAGCGGCGCGGGCAGGTCGGCGTGCAGGGCCGGGTCGTCGAGCCAGAGCACCAGGCGCGCGGGCCGGGCGTCGCCGCGGGCGATCGACTCGAGCGCCACGTGGACCCGCTGCAGCCGCTCGCCGTGCGTGGTCATCGTGACCACGACCTCGCCCGCCGGATCGACTGCGGAGCGGCGGGAGAAGCGGTTGGCCAGGGCGAGCAGCAGCAGCTCGCGCCGGAGCGCGGGCGAGGGGTGGTCGATCGGCCGGGCGGCGATCACGGCGGCGCGGCGCTCCGAGAGGCGCTGAGGGGCGGAGCGGACGACCCTGGCCGCGGAGCGCAGCCGCGTGCGGGGGCGGACACGACGGCCCAGCGCCGCGAGGCGCGTGCGGGGCCGGACGCGCCGGCCGACGGCGGCGAGAGCGGGATGCATCGGTCCAGGTTAGCCGGAGGCGCCCGGGCGCCCTGCGCCGGTCAGGGCTCGTCGACGACCGCGAAGGCCCGCACCGGGAAGGTCCCGAAGCCCCGCACCTTGGGTGGCACGGCGGTGAAGCGCGCCCCTGTCGCCGGCAGCCCGCCGAGGCCGGTGAGGTGCTCGACGATGTGCACTCCCGCGGCGAGGAGGGCCGAGTGCGCGGGCCGCGATCCGCCCGACTCCGTGTCGTCGATGTTCACCGAGTCGATGCCGACCAGCACCGCACCGGCGGCGACGAGCGCCTCCGCCGCCGCGCCGCTGAGGAAGGGGGCGCCCCTGCCGTACCCGGGCGTGGCGAAGTGCGCGTCCCAGCCGGTGCGGAGGAGGACGGCGGCGCCGCGGACGTCGAGTCCGGCGACCGCGTCCGCGCCGATGCCCCGTCCGGTGGCTCCGGTCGAGTCGACCACGACGGCAGGCAGATCGACCAGCGTCTCGAGCGGGAGAGCGGCGAGATCGGCTCCGCCCTCGTAGCGGTGGAACGGGCTGTCGAGGTAGGTGCCCGTGTTCCCGATCATCTCGATGACGTCCATCGCGAACTCGGTGCCAGGCGCGTAGGAGGCGCGGGACGCCTCACGGGTGAGGTGCGGCCGGATGCGCGGAGCGGGCAGGCCGGGGTAGGTCACCAGCCCGTCCGCGACGGTGTGGCTGAGATCGACGAAGCGGCGCGAGGAGGTCATGCGCCCGATCCTGGCAGGGGCCGGACCGGGCGCACCATCGAGATGCCGCCCCGCGGGGCGGCGTTCCCGCCTCTACTTCTTCGGTAGCGCCGCCGACAGGTCCGCGATCAGGTCGGACGAGTCCTCGAGGCCCACCGAGAGGCGCACCAGCGACTCCGAGACCTCCAGCGGCGTGCCCTTCACCGACGCGTGCGTCATCTCGCTCGGGTAGCCGATCAGCGACTCGACGCCGCCCAGTGACTCCGCGAGCTGGAACAGCTCGGTCGACTCGGCGAACTTCCGGGCCGCGCGCGGCGTCGCGAGCTCGAGCGAGAGCATCCCGCCGAACCGCGACATCTGGCGCTTCGCCAGCTCGTGGCCGGGGTGCGAGGGCAGGCCCGGGTAGTGCACGGCCGTCACCGCCGGGTGCTCGACGAGGAACTCGGCGACCGCCTGCGCGTTGACGGAGTGGCGCTCCATCCGCACCCCGAGGGTCTTGATGCCGCGGACCGTGAGCCACGCGTCCATCGGGCCCGAGATCGCTCCGACCGCGAACTGCAGGAACGCGATCTTCTCGGCCAGCGGCCCCGAGCGCAGGGCGAGCGCGCCGCCGACGACGTCCGAGTGGCCGCCGAGGTACTTCGTGGTCGAGTGCACGACCACGTCGGCACCGAGGGCCAGCGGCTGCTGCAGGGCGGAGGAGGCGAAGGTGTTGTCGACGACGACGATCAGGTCGTGCGCGTGGGCCAGGTCGGCGAGCTCGGCGATGTCGCTGATGGTCATCAGCGGGTTCGACGGGGTCTCGACCCAGAGCATCTTCGTCTCACCGGGGACGATCGCCCGCTGCACCTCGCGGAGGTTCGACATGTCGACGGCCGTGTTGCGCACGCCCCAGGCGCTGTGCACCCGGTCGATCAGGCGGTGGCTGCCGCCGTACGCGTCGTTGCCCAGGACGACGTGGTCGCCGGGCGCGAGGGCGGCGCGCAGCAGGGTGTCCTCGGCCGCGAGGCCGGAGGAGAAGGAGTAGGCGACGTCCGCACCCTCGAGCGAGGCGATGAGCTCCTGGAGCGAGTCGCGCGTCGGGTTCGCCGAGCGGGCGTACTCGTAGCCGCCCCGGAGACCGCCGATGCCGTCCTGGACGAACGTGGAGGTCATGTAGACGGGCGGCACGACCGCCCCGGTGGTCGGATCGAACTCCTGGCCGGCGTGGATGGCGCGGGTGTCGAAGTGCTGCTTCTTGGGCATGGTGCGGGCTCCCTGGGTCGGAGGTGCGGAGGCGGCGGCCGTCAGGCCGTGGCGTAGGTGAGGAGGTCCTGTCGGGTGATCACCGCGACGGGCTTGCCCTCGTCGGTGACGAGGAGGGCGCTGTGCTCGGTGAGCGCGGCGCGGGCGGCGGTGATGCTCTCGCCGAGCCCGATCAGCGCGAGCGCGTCGCCCACGCAGTCGCCGAGCGGGTCGTTCATCGAGGCGGATCCGGCGAAGACGCGGTCGAGCAGCTCGCGCTCGTCGACGGCTCCGACGACCTCGCCCATCACGACCGGCGGCTCGGCGGTCAGCACCGGGAGCTGCGAGACGCCGTACTCGGTCATGATGCCGATCGCGTCGCGGATCGTGTCGGTCGGGTGCGCGTGCACGAGCGCCGGGAGGTCGGCCTGCCCGCTCGCCGCCCTCGCGCGGAGCACGTCGCGGACGGTGCCCTCGTCGCGCATCTCGAGGAAGCCGTAGGAGCGCATCCAGCGGTCGTTGAAGATCTTGCCGAGGTAGCCGCGCCCGCCGTCCGGCAGGAGCACGACGACGACGTCGTCCGGCCCGAGACCGGCGGCGGCCTTGAGCGCGACGGAGACGGCGAGCCCGCTCGATCCGCCGACGAGCAGCCCCTCCTCGCGGGCGAGGCGGCGGGTCATCGCGAACGACTCGGCGTCGCTGGAGGCGATGATCCGGTCGACGACGCTCGGGTCGTACGCGCTCGGCCAGAAGTCCTCGCCGACGCCCTCGGTCAGGTACGGGCGACCCCCGCCGCCGGAGTAGACGGAGCCCTCGGGGTCGGCGCCGACGATCTGCACGCGGCCCTCCGACACCTCCTTGAGGTAGCGGCCGACGCCGCTGATGGTGCCGCCCGTGCCGACTCCCGCGACGAAGTGGGTGAGCCGGCCGGCGGTGTCGCGCCAGATCTCGGGGCCCGTGGTCTCGTAGTGGCTGAGCGGTCCGTTGAGGTTCGCGTACTGGTTGGGCTTGAAGGCGCCGGGGATCTCGCGGGCGAGGCGGTCCGAGACGGAGTAGTAGGAGGCGGGGTCCTCCGGAGCGACGGCCGTCGGCGTCACGACGATCTCGGCCCCGTAGGCGGTGAGGACGTTGCGCTTGTCCTCCCCCACCTTGTCCGGCAGCACGAACACGCAGCGGTAGCCGCGCTGCTGCGCGACGAGGGCGAGGCCGATGCCGGTGTTGCCGCTGGTCGGCTCCACGATGGTGCCGCCGGGCTTCAGCAGCCCGTCGCGCTCGGCTGCGTCGATGATGCGGGTCGCGATGCGGTCCTTCGACGAGCCGCCGGGGTTCAGGTACTCGACCTTGACCAGCACGGTCGCCTGCACGCCCGCCGCGACCGGGCCCAGCTTCACCAGCGGGGTGTCGCCGATGAGGTCGAGGACCGAATCGGCGTAGGCCATCCCGGTCTCCGGGCGTGCGGGAAGGGCGCGATCCAGGCTCATCCCGCCAGCGTAGCAACCGGCTCCGGGCGTGTGACGGGGGTGGGCGGAGGCACAGGGAGCGGTCGCGGGAGGGGAGTGCCGCCGGTCGCGCCGGTGCCCTATCGTGGGGGTCCGCGAGCGCCGCCGTCGACCCGGAACGGACCCCGAATGACCTCACCGATCGCCGCACCGCCGCGGCGTCCGGCCGACATCCACCTCCTCCGCCTGCTCGGCCCGGCGCTGGTCGCCGGAGTCGCCTACCTCGACCCGGGCAACGTCGCCAGCAACATGACGGCCGGCGCCCGGTTCGGCTACCTCCTGGTCTGGGTGGTGGTGCTCGGCAACCTGATGGCCTGGCTCATCCAGTACCTCTCGGCGAAGCTCGGCCTGATGACCGGCCGCAGCCTCCCGGAGCTGCTCGGCGACCGCCTGCGCGGCCGCTGGGGCCGCCGGGTCTACTGGCTGCAGGCCGAGACGGTCGCGATGGCGACCGACCTGGCCGAGGTGATCGGCGGCGCGATCGCACTGAACCTGCTCTTCGGACTGCCGCTGCTGGCCGGCGGCGTGGTCACCGGCGCCGTCTCGCTGGTGCTGCTGCTCGTGCAGACGCGGGGCGGGGCGCAGCCGTTCGAGCGGGTGATCACGGCGCTGATGGTGCTGATCGCCGTCGGCTTCACGGTCGGCGTGGTCGTCGATCCGCCGGACGCGGGCGCGACCGTCGCCGGTCTCGTGCCGCGCTTCGAGGGCTCGGAGTCGGTGCTGCTCGCCGCCTCGATCCTGGGCGCGACCGTCATGCCCCACGCGATCTACGCCCACTCCGCGCTCGCCCGCGACCGCTTCGGCCACGTCGAGGGCGTCGGCGCGCGCCGGAGGATCCTGGTCGCCACCCGGATCGACGTGACGATCGCGCTCGCCATCGCCGGCACCGTGAACCTCGCGATCCTGCTCCTCGCCGCGCACTCCCTCGCGGGAGTCGACGGGACCGACAGCCTCGAGGGCGCCCACGCGGCCATCGGGGCGGCGCTCGGACCGGTGGTCGCGACCCTGTTCGCCGTCGGCCTGCTCGCCTCCGGCCTCGCCTCGACCTCGGTCGGCGCGTACGCGGGCGCCGAGATCATGCACGGTCTGCTCCAGGTGCGGGTGCCGCTCGTCGCCCGTCGTCTGGTCACGCTGATCCCGGCGCTCCTGGTGCTCGCGATCGGCTTCGACCCGACGCGCGCGCTGGTGCTCAGCCAGGTGGTCCTGTCGTTCGGCATCCCCTTCGCGCTCGTGCCGCTCGTGATTTTGACGCGCGACCGCCGCCTGATGGGCGACCAGACGAACCGCTGGTTCACCACCCTCGCCGCCGCCCTGGCCGCCGTCTTCCTCATCGTCCTGAACGGCCTGCTGCTCTGGCTCACCTTCGCCCCCTGAGCGGAGCCGCGGCGCACCGTCCCACTCCTCCGCGGCCTCCTCTCCCGCTGATCGAGCGGCCCGCTCTTCGGGCGTCCCGAGATCCCTCCTGACCGCGCATTGATCCGATCCGAAGCCTCGCTCGTTATCCTCTGAGAGCGCCTCTCAGGCGCCTGCGCCCGACCCAGGCGCCTTCCGCCCTCAGAACGAGAGACGCCGCCGTGCCCAAAGACACGATGTCCGCCAAGAACCGCGCCCGACAGGAGAAGCTCGAGGCCTACAAGCGCGAGCAGGACCGCCGCAAGCGCGGCTCCCGCATCTGGATCTGGTCGCTGTCGGCCCTGGCCGTCCTCGCGGTAGGCGGGATCGTCGCGGTCACCGTCTTCGGGAACCAGCAGATCGTCGAGGCGCGCGAGATCGACGGCCTGCAGACCTTCGACAACGACGCCACCCACGTCGCCGGCGCCGTCGACTACCCGCAGACCCCGCCGGCGGGCGGCCCGCACAACGCCGTGTGGATGAACTGCGGCGTCTACGACGAGCCCGTCCCGAACGAGAACGCGGTGCACGACCTCGAGCACGGCGCCGTCTGGGCCACGTACGACCCCGAGCTCCCGCAGAGCGAGGTCGACGCGCTGATCGCCGCGATGCCCGACACCTACTCCGTCGTCTCGCCCTACGAGGGCCTCGAGTCGCCCATCGTGCTGAGCGCCTGGGACGCCCAGGTCGCGATCGACTCGCCCGAGGACCCCCGCATCGACGCCTTCGTCGAGCGCTTCTGGCAGTCCTCGAGCGCTCCGGAGCCCGGCGCCCCCTGCACCGGAGGGATCGATGCGCCCGGCAAGCAGTAGGGGCCGGATCCTCGTCGCCGCGGTCGCCGTGGTCGCGCTCCTCCTCGGAGCGGCCGGCGGCTACCTCTTCGGCGCGCTCGCCCCGTTCGCCTCCGCGGCGACGCCCTCGAGCGCCAGCGCCGAAGCGGGCTTCGCGCGCGACATGCAGGTGCACCACCTGCAGGGCGCCGAGCTGGCGATGATCGCCCGCGAGCGCAGCGCCGACGACGAGGTCCTCACCGTCTCGAAGGACATCCTGCTCACCCAGCAGCAGCAGGCCGGGCAGCTCTTCGGCTGGCTGAACTCGTGGGGCCTGCCGCAGGCTGCTCCGGAGCCCTCGATGACCTGGATGGGCCGGCCGACCCTGGCCGGAGCCGCCGACGAGCACTCGTCGATGGGGATGGGGACCGAGGACGGCGTCGTGCCCGCGAGCATGCCCGGTCTCGCGACACCGGACCAGATCACCGCCCTCAGCAGCGCGTCGGGCCGCGACTTCGACCGGATGTTCCTCGAGCTGATGATCGCCCACCACCGCGGCGCGATCGACATGGCCGAGGCGCTGCTCGCCCGGAGCCGCGTGACGGTCGCCACCGACTTCGCCTCCTCCGTCGTGAAGGCCCAGGAGGCCGAGATCTCGCTGATGGAGCAGATGCTCGAGGACCGCCCGGCGGAGTGACCGCCTCCGGCGCGCACGACAGCGGCTGAGAGTGGTGCGCCTCCCCACCCGGGCAGGGGCACGTGCTCGCCGCCGACGTCGTGCACGGGGCCCGGCGACTCAGACGGCGTCGGCTGCGAGTAGCCCCGCGGAGTCCGGCCGCCGATCCGCGGCTCAGCCCTGGAGGGCCGACTCCGTCTGCTGCGCGTAGAGCGAGGCGTAGAGGCCGCCGAGGCCGAGCAGCTCGCGGTGGGTGCCCGATTCGACGATCCGGCCGCCCTCGACGACGTGGATGACGTCGGCCGACACGATGGTCGAGAGCCGGTGGGCGATCGCGATGGTGGTGCGGCCGCGGGCGGCGTCGTCGAGCGCGGTCTGGACGATCCGCTCCGAGACGGTGTCGAGGGCGCTGGTCGCCTCGTCGAGGATGAGGACCGCCGGGTCCTTCAGCAGGACGCGGGCGATCGCGAGCCGCTGCTTCTCGCCTCCGGAGAGCCGGTAGCCACGCTCGCCGACCAGCGTGTCGTAGCCGTCGGGGAACGACGTGATCGTCGCGTGGATGTTCGCGGCGCGGGCGGCCGCCTCCAGCTCCTCCTGCGTCGCGTCGGGGCGGGCGTAGCGGAGGTTGTCGCCGATCGTCGCGTGGAAGAGGTAGGTCTCCTGGCTGACGATGCCGATGTGCGCCACGAGCGACTCCTGCCGCAGCTCGCGCACGTCGGTACCGGCGAAGCGCACCGCTCCCCCGGCCACGTCGTAGAGGCGCGGGACGAGGTACGAGATGGTGGTCTTGCCCGCGCCGGAGGGACCGACGAAGGCGACGAACTGGCCCGGCTCGATCGCGACCGAGACGTGGTCGAGCGTCGGGCGCGCGTCCTCCGCCTGGTCGGGGTAGCGGAACACGACGTCGTCGAGCTCGACCCGGCCGAGCTCGCCCGAGACCTCGCGTGCATCGGCCCTGTCCGTGATCGCCGGGCGCAGGTCCAGGTACTCGAAGATGCGGGCGAACAGCGCTCCGGCCGTCTGCAGGTCGAGCGCGACGCGCATCAGGCCCAGGAGCGGCCACATCAGGCGCGCCTGCACGGTGGTGAAGGCCACGACGGTCCCGGCGGTGACGGTGGTGCCGCCGAGGATCAGCCAGGCGGCAACGAGGTACACGATCACGGGGATGACGGAGAGGAAGATCTGCACCATTGCGAAGAACCACTGGCCGGACATCTGCTGCCGCACCTGGAGCTCGATCTGGCGGCCGTTCTCGTCGGCGTAGCGCGTCACCTCCGACTCCTGGCGGCCGAAGCTCTTGGCCAGGAGGATGCCCGAGACGCTCAGGGTCTCCTGGGTGATCGCGGTCATCTCGGACAGCGACTCCTGCGTCTTCGTCGCGATGCGCGCCCTCACCTGGCCGACGCGGCGCTGGGCCACGACGAGCACCGGAGTGAGGACGAGGGCGACGATCGTCATCTGCCACGAGAGCAGGAGCATCGCGACGACGGCCGCGATCACGGTGACGGTGTTGCCGAGTACGCTCGAGACGGTGTTCGTGAGCACGTTGGCCACGCCGCCCACGTCGTTGGCGAGGCGCGACTGGATGACGCCGGTGCGGGTGCGGGTGAAGAAGCCGAGCTCCATCGCCTGCAGGTGGCGGAAGAGGCGGATGCGCAGCTCTCCCATGACCGTGTTGCCGACGGTCGCGGTGAGGTAGGTCTGCCAGACGCCGAGGATCGCCGAGAACGCCCAGACCAGCACCATGACGCCGACCAGCTCGAGCAGCACGGGGAGGTTCGGGCGTCCGCCGGGCGGGAAGAGCCCGCGGTCGAAGGCCAGCTGAGTGAGGAGCGGGGGCACCACCGTGAGGGCGGCGCCGACGAGCACGAGGATCACGGTGAGCGTGAGCTTGGGGCGGTGGTCGCGGAAGAGTCCCGCGATGCGCCGGAGCAGGTCGTCGACCTTCGGAGCCGCCGCGTTGATCTCCCGCTGGCTGTCCGGATCGCTGCTCGAGATCCTCCCGCCGCGCGCCCCTCCGCGCATCCCGCCGCCTGCCGCGACGTCACCCATCCTGCTCACGGCTCGACCCTAGCCCCGCC
>NZ_PSVO01000024.1:0-50782 GCF_002932325.1 Rathayibacter sp. AY1E2 | reverse complement strand
GTCTCGGAGGGGGTCGGGGCGGCGGAGTCCATGGTCGCGAATCTAGCCCGGACGGCCGACACGGAGGGGCCCGCCGCACCGCTCGCCGGCGCGAGTCGACCCCGCCGGCGGCGCCCGTGTAACGATCTGGTGAACCGTGCGCGACCCGGCGGAGTGGCGGCTCCGGCGCTCGGATACTCTCTCCCCTGGCGGGACCCGAGCCGCCGCAGGGAGAGTGGTGGCGTGCCCAGGGACAGGACCGGCGCCGTCGTGCGGGCTCCCCGTCACAGTGCCGTCCCGCTCCCGCCCGCGGCGTCCCGCGCAGCCTCCTCGAGCGGCGTCCTCGCCGAGACCGGCCCCGTCGAGCCGACCGCCGTCGCACCCTCGCACCGCCGGCCGATGGGCGACTCCGGCCACGACCTCTTCCCCTTCGTGCTCGACGCGGCGGCCCTCGGCCGCGACGACGGTGCCGCGCTGCTCGAGCGCTACGCGGCGTGGGGCGGCAACGGCGTCGTCGTCACCGACTCGAGCCTCGCGGAGGGCGTCGGCGGCTGGCCCGCCGGACACCGCGACCGGGACCGCTTCCTCCTGATCGGCCGCTTCGCCGCTCCGGTCGGCGCCCCCGCGACGCCACGTGCGCTGGTGGACGGTGTCGAGGGGGCGCTGCGCCGCCTCCGCACCGATCGCCTCGACGTGCTGGCGGTCCGCCCCGACGGGGCCGGGCGCCTCGACGAGCTCCTCAGCGCTGTCGACGTGCTGCTGGCGCGCGGGCTGGTGCGGTCGGTGGTCGCCTCCGGGTTCTCCCCGGAGGAGCTGTTCGAGGCGCGCGTCCTGGCCGCCCACGGGCTGCCCCGCCTCGCCGGCGCGGAGGTCCGCTGGAACCTGCTCGAGCGGCCCGGCTCGGAGGGCGATCTCGGCCTCGTCGCCGCCGGCCAGGGACTCGCCCTGCTCGCGACCGTCCCCCTCGCCCACGGGTTCCTCCGCGGCGCCGAGCGCACCCGCCGCGAGCTCGGCCGCCTGCCCGACGGGGCACTCGCCGCCGCCCACCTCGGGCGCCGCGGACGCCGGGTCCTCGCCGTCCTCGACGCGATCGGTGCCGAGCTCTCGGCCGCTCCCGCCGCCGTCGCCCTGGCCTGGCTGCTCGGCCGGCCGCGGCTGACCGCCGCGACGGTCGCCCCGCGCTCACCCGCCGACGTGGACGCGCTGGTGCGCGCGGTCTCGCTCGAGCTCGACCCCGGACACCTGGCCGCGCTGGAGCGCGCGCGCCGCTGACCGCGCCCGTCCGCGACGCCCCCTGCACCTCTCCCGCCACGGCGCGACAGCCCGGCTCGGGCCGCCGTCGCGGTGGCCTAGGGTGGGCACGATGAATCACGGAGTCGCACTGCCCCTCGACCAGCCGGAGACGTCAGTCCGGGCCGCAGGCGGATCCACGGTCCGCCGCTCCGTCCTCCCGAGCGGTGTCCGCATCCTCAGCGAATCGGTGCCCGGCGCCCGCAGCGCCACGATCGGCTTCTGGGTCGCCGCGGGTTCTCGCGACGAGCGGCCCGGCCGCCCCGCGACCGCGGGCGAGCCCGCCGTGCCCTCCAACGTCGGCTCGACGCACTTCCTCGAGCACCTGCTGTTCAAGGGCACGCAGAAGCGGTCCGCCCTCGACATCGCCGTGTCCTTCGACTCCGTGGGCGGGGAGCACAACGCTCTCACCGCCAAGGAGTACACCTGCTACTACGCCAAGATCCAGGACCGCGACCTCCCGATGGCGGTCGAGGTGATCGCCGACATGGTGACCTCGAGCCTGATCGATCCGGACGAGTTCGAGACCGAGCGCGGGGTCATCCTCGAGGAGCTGGCGATGGCGGACGACGATCCGGCCGACGTGGCGGGCGAGAAGCTGTTCGAGGCCGTGTTCGGCGACCACCCGCTGGGCCGCCCGATCGGGGGCACCGCCGCGACCATCGGCGAGGCCACCCGGGACGCGGTCTGGGCGCACTACCGCGCCGCCTACCGCCCGCGAGACGTGGTGATCACCGTCGCCGGCGCCGTCGACCACGAGGCGCTCGTCGCGCTGCTCCAGCGGGTCCTCGTCGCCGACGGCTGGGACCTCGGCACGGCGGCCCCGCCCGTCGAGCGGCGCGTCGGCGGCCGTGCGTCCTACACCCGCGGCAGCGCCCTGTCGGTGGTGCACCGCCCCACCGAGCAGGCGAACCTGCTGGTCGGCTTCCCCGGTCTCGCCGCGGGCGACGAGCGGCGGATGACGATGGGCGTCCTCAACTCGATCCTCGGCGGAGGCATGTCCTCGCGGCTGTTCCAGGAGGTGCGCGAGAAGCGCGGCCTGGCCTACTCCGTCTACTCCTTCGCCCCGTCCTACTCGGACGCGGGCCTCTTCGGGCTCTACGCCGCGTGCACCCCGGCGAAGGCGGGGACGGTCGCCGAGCTCCTGCTCACCGAGTTCCACCGCCTCGCCGAGGACGGCGTCACCGACGACGAGCTCGCCCGCGCCCGCGGCCAGCTCTCGGGAGCGGCGGCGCTCGCGCTGGAGGACTCCGACACCCGGATGTCGCGCCTCGGACGCGCCGAGCTGACCTTCGGCGAGTTCGTCGACCTCGACGAGAGCCTGCGCCGACTCGCCCTCGTCGGCGCGGAGGACGTCCAGGCACTCGCGGCAGACTTGGCCCGGGGGCCGTCGTCGATCTCGGCCGTCGGCGCGGTCGACGAGTCGGCCTTCGCCGGGATCGCCGGGATCGAGAGCGCCTCCGCGATCTGATCCGATCGTCGAACGCCCGCTGACCGCGCACCGCCGCGCCGCACCAGGGAGGACCCCGTGTCCCACTACATCTACCTCGTCCGCCACGGCGAGCAGCAGGACGCCGAGCACGGCATGCCGGACGGCCCGCTCTCGGCCCGTGGTGAGCGCCAGGCGAGGCTCATCGCCGAGCGGCTCGGCGGAGTCCCCTTCACCGGAGCGTGGCACTCGCCGCTGCGCCGGGCCGAGGAGACGGCCGCGCGCTTCCAGACGCTTCTGCCGAGCCTGCCGCTCCAGCCGTCCTCGCTGCTGTTCGACTGCATCCCCTCGGGGCCGACCCCGGACATGCCCAAGGCGTTCGAGCCCTTCTTCGGCAGCGTCACCGCGGCCGAGATCGAGGCGGGGCACGCGCAGATGCAGGACGCGGTGGCCGAGTTCCTGGCGCCGTCGCGCGAGGACCGCCACGACCTCCTCATCACCCACAACTTCGTGATCGGCTGGTTCGTCCGCCACGTGTTCGACGCTCCCGACTGGCGGTGGCTGGGCCTCAACCAGGCCAACTGCGGGCTGACGATCATCCGCGTCCGCTCCCGCAAGCCGCCGGTGCTCGTCGTGCACAACGATCTCTCGCACCTGCCCGTGGAGCTGCGCACCGGCCTGCCCGAGGCCCAGCCGTACTGAGCCGCGGGCTACGCTGAGTCGGTGACTACCTCCGTCGCCGTGGTCGGCGCGTCCGGCCGACTCGGCTCGTTCACCTGCTCGCTCATCGAGGCGTCGAGCGAGTTCTCGCTCGTCGCGCGGCTCGGCTCGCGGAGCGATCCCGCCGAGATGCTCGCGGCCGACGTCGTCGTCGACATGACCGTGCCGGCCGTCAGCCAGCAGATCGTCGACTTCGCCGTGGCCAACGGGAGGAAGGTGCTCGTCGGCACCTCCGGCTGGACCGGCGACCGGATCGCGGCCCTCCGGCGCAGCGTCGCCGAGCAGCCCGAGGCCGGTGTCGTGATCATCCCCAACTTCTCGCTGGGCTCGGTGCTCGCGACCGCGCTGGCCACCGTGGCCGCGCGGTTCTTCGACGCCGCCGAGATCGTCGAGACCCACGGCGCCCGCAAGGTCGACTCGCCCTCCGGGACCGCGGTCCGCACGGCCGAGCTGCTGCTGCGCGCCCGGGCCGAGCTCGGTCCGGTGCAGGCTCCGCACACCGACCAGCGGGCCCGCGGCCAGCAGGTCGCGAGCGTCCCGGTCCACAGCCTCCGCCTGCCCGGAGTGGAGGCGCGCCAGGAGGTCGTCTTCGGCGGCACCGGCGAGACGGTCACCATCCGGCACGACACCACCTCGCAGGCCTCCTACGAGCAGGGCGTCCTGCGCGCTCTCGACGCGGTCCGGACGACCACGGGCGTGGTGGTGGGCCTCGACGCGCTGATCGACCTGCGCGCCGCCTTCGACGCCGCGCCTCTCGCCGAGCGGCCGGTCGACGAGCAGCCCGTCATCGACCGGGCTCCGTCCGGCCAGGCCGCCGCAGCGACGAGCACCCCGTGAGGACCCGCGTCGGCGTCGTCCTGATGGCGGTCCTGCTCGCCCTCTACCTGTTCGTCTGCCTGCAGTACTCCGTCGTCGCCTTCGCCGCGGCGACGGTGCCCGGCATCGTGATGGGCGTCGGCCTGCTGATCCTCGGCGCCGTCGGCGTCTGGGGGCTCGTGCGCGAGCTGCTGTTCGGGCTCCGCGCCGAGAAGCTGGCCCGTCGGCTGGAGGGCGAGAACGCGCTGCCGCAGGAGGTCCTCGACTCGCGGGCCAGCGGGCGTCCGCTCCGGGAGGAGGCGGACGCGCTGTTCCCGCAGTACGCGGCGGAGGTCGACGCGCAGCCCGGGAGCTGGCGCGCCTGGTACCGCCTCGGCCTCGCCTACGACGCCAGCGGCGACCGCAAGCGCGCCCGGGGCGCCATCCGCCGGGCCATCGCGCTGGAGCACGAGGCTCCGGCCTGACCGCTCGGCCGCGACCCGAGCGCGGCTCTCCGGGCGAGGACCGCTCAGGCGTCCCGGATCAGGCGAGCACCCACTCCAGCGCCTCGCCGACCGTGCGGTGGCGGAACTCGAAGCCGTCGTCGAGCAGCCGCTGGGGGACCAGGCGCTGGCTCGAGAGCAGGAGCTCGTGCCCGGCGTCGCGCAGCGCGAGCTCGATGATCTTCTCGGGGACGGCCAGCTTGAACGGGCGGTGCAGCTGCTCGGCGAGGGTGCGCATCACGTCGTTCGCGGTCGCCGGCACCGGTCCGGCCAGGTTCACCGGGCCCGAGAGTGAGGACGTGAGCAGGTGGCGGATCGCCGCGGCCTCGTCGTAGAGGCTGATCCAGGGCCAGGCCTGGTTGCCGCTGCCGAGCGGCCCGCTGAGGCCGAGCTTCGTCAGGGGCAGGAGCGGCTTGAGCGCGCCGCCGTCGCCGAGGACGAGCCCGGTGCGAGCTGTGACCACCCGCGTGGCCTCGGGCGCGAGGTGGGCGGCCTTCTCCCAGCGGTCGACGACGTCGGCGAGGAACCCGTCGCCGCGCGAGGACTGCTCGGTGAGCTCCTCGCCTGGGCGGTCTCCGTAGTAGCCGACCGCGGAGGCGTTGATCAGCGTCGTCGGCGGGGTCGAGGACATCCGCATCGCGTCGGTGAGGGTCTGCGTGGACTGGATCCGCGAGTCGAGGATCTCCCGCTTGTAGGACGCGGTCCACGGCAGGCGGCTGATCGAGGCGCCGGAGAGGTTGATCACGGCGTCGACGCGGTCGAGCACGCTGAAGTCGAGCATGTGCGAGGTGGGCGCCCAGTGGAACTCGTCCGGGCTCGACGGCGCGTGGCGCACCAGGCGCAGGATCTCGTGCCCCTCGGCGCGCAGCTGGCGGGTCAGCTCGGAGCCGATCATCCCGCTGGCGCCCGAGATCAGGACGCGGAGCCGGGGAGCGGACGCATTCGGCCGGGCCGAGGGCAGCTCGGACGGCGTCGACACGTGCTCGCCCGGCGTGCGCGCGGCGCGTCGCGGCGAGCCGGAGTCCGTGGTCCCGTCGTGGTCGGAGTGCCGTGCGGATGAGTCGCTCATGGTGCCTCCCGGAGCCGGTCGCGGGCCGCCCGCGAAGCGGACCCAGCCTAGAGCCTCACGCCCGGGAGCCGGCCGAGCGCCCGACCAGGCCGGCCCGCGCGAGCACGAGGTAGAGCTCGCAGCCCAGGCAGAGGCCGAACACGGCGTTGAGGAAGGCGGCGAGGAAGGCGACGGCCGCGGCGACCGGAACCGATCCCGGGACGCCGGCGACGTGCAGGAGGACGCCGGTGCCGGTCACCACCAGGCCGATCAGCTGGGCGAAGCGCGGCGGGCGGGCGTCCTCCCACTCGCGCGGCGGTGCCAGGTGCGGCCGGACCACCCGGCGGAACAGCACCGCCCAGGGGCCGGAGCCGACGCCGCGCGCGGCCGACCAGGCGAAGAGGGCGGCGAGCGCGAGCAGCAGGAGGAAGCCGGGCTGGGAGAGCCGGCCGTCGAGGTCGGCCCGGGCCGGGGCCGCGAGCCCGAGGCCCACGGCCGTGAGGAGGAGTGCGGCGGTGACTCCGGCGGCGACCCTCGGACCGCGGGGATCGACGGTGCCGGACGGGGGAGTGGCGCCGGTGGTGGAGGGGGAGCGGGTGCTCATCATGTCTCCTGGAGTCGGTCGAGCTCGATGGTCAGGGCGGCGCGGGTCGGAGCGCCGCCGATGCGGCTGCGCGGCACTCCGTCTCGATCGAGCAGGAGGAGCGTGGGCGTTTGCCGGACGCGGAAGCGCGCCGCGAGGTCGGGGCGGTGCGTCAGATCGACGTCGAGGTGCGCCAGCCCGGGCCGCTGCTGGGCGAGCTCCCCGACCATCCGTCGCACTGCAGGGCACCGCGTGCAGACGTCGGTCGAGAACTGCACGACTGTGGCCCGGGTCCCGAGCACTGCGCCGGGGACGAGCTCGCCGGGGTCGATCGCGGGGTCCTGGCGCGAGGGGGCGCTCGCGACGCGCCCGGAGCGGGCCCGATGGACAGCCCCGAGGACGACGCCCAGCACGACGAGGCCGAGCAGTGCGGCGAGGATCGTCACGGGCTCCATCCGGGAAGCGTAGGTCGGCGCGGGCGCTGCGCGGACGACTGTTTCGGGATGTGACGACGGCCGCGGTCGGAGCGTGGTCTAGGTTCGATCCGTGACCGAACAGAGCAGCCTCAGCGCAGACCCGAGTAGTCCCGTCTTCCGCAGTGATGTCGTCGTCGAGCTGGTCCGCGCGAGCGCCCACGACTCCGACGTGCTGTTCGCGGCCCGCGTCTCGACCCAGGGCGAGAAGACGCTCGCCGAGGCGCTCGACGGCGAGGAGTCCGACGCCGAGCTGCAGCGCAAGCGCGACCGCGGCCTGATCAACTACCTCATGCGCGACCGCCACGGCTCGCCGTTCGAGCACAACTCGATGACCTTCTACGTGCAGGCGCCGATCTTCGTTTTCCGCGAGTTCATGCGGCACCGCATCGCCTCCTACAACGAGGAGTCGGGCCGCTACCGCGAGCTCCGTCCGGTCTTCTACGTGCCCGGCCCCCGCCGCAACCTCGTGCAGGTCGGCAAGCCCGGCGCCTACTCCTTCGAGCCGGGCACCCCCGAGCAGGCCGAGCTCGTCGCCGAGGAGACGCGCCGCGTCAGCACGCAGGCCTACGAGTCGTACCGGCGGATGCTCGGCGAGGGCGTCGCCCGCGAGGTCGCCCGGATCGTCCTCCCGCTGAACATCTACTCGTCGATGTACGTCACGCTCAACGCCCGCTCGCTGATGAACTTCCTCTCCCTGCGCACCAAGCGCGAGGACTCGACGTTCCCCTCCTTCCCGCAGCGCGAGATCGAGATGGCGGCCGAGCAGATGGAGACGCACTTCCAGGAGCTGATGCCCCTCACGGCCGCCGCCTTCACCGCGAACGGCCGCGTCGCTCCGTAGCCCGCCGCCCGGCGAGGACGAGCGGGCCGTCCCGCCCGATCCGCGTGCTGCCGTCCGCGCGGGCGGCTCCGGGAACCTCCTCCCGGCGGCGCGGCGGCGACCCGCTACCCTGGCAGCGTGTCAACTCCGGAGAATCCCTTCGGCCAGGTCCTGGTCGCCCTGGTCACCCCGTTCACCGCCGACGGCGAGGTCGACTGGCCCGGTGTCGAGAAGCACATCGACGACTGCATCGCAGCGGGCGCGGACGGCATCGTGGTCACCGGGACCACGGGCGAGACCAGCACCCTGACCGACCCGGAGAAGATCCGCCTCGTCGAGGTCGGCCGCTCGGTCGCCGGGGGCCGCGCCAAGATCATCACGGGAGGCGGCTCGAACGAGACCGCCCACGCCATGCAGCTCGCCCGTCAGAGCGAGAAGGCCGGCGCCGACGGCAACATGATCGTCACCCCGTACTACAACAAGCCCACGCAGGCGGGCGTGCTCACCCACTTCCGGATGATCGCGGATGCGACGGACCTGCCGGTGATCCTCTACGACATCCCCGGCCGCACCGGCGTGCCGATCCGCTACGAGACGATCCTGCGGGCGGCCAAGCACCCGAACATCCTGGCCGTGAAGGACGCGAAGGGCGATCTCTCCGAGGTCAGCCGCGTGCTCAACCAGACCGACCTGATGTACTTCTGCGGCGACGACGCGAACGTGCTCCCCGAGCTCGCCATCGGCGCCACGGGGCTCATCGGCGTCACCGCGAACATCGCCGCCGCGCCGTACCGCACGATCGTCGACGCCGTGAACGCGGGCGACCTCCACGCGGCCACCCGCGCGCACCAGCAGCTCGAGCCGCTCGTGCGCGCCGTGATGACGCACGTCCCCGGGACCGTCGCCGCGAAGTACATCCTGCACGGCCTCGGCCGCATCTCCTCGCCGCGCGTGCGGCTGCCCCTGGTCGGCCCGGAGGAGTCGGAGGCGGCGCTCATCGAGGACGAGCTCGGCCTGGTCCGCGACATCCCGGGCGTCGACTTCCGCAACTTCCGGCCCGACCGCAACGCCGCGGCCGGCGGCGCCCTCCCGAAGGTCGCCGGCACCACCCGCTGAGCCCGAGCGGCACGTCCCGAGAAAGCACCGCTGGAGAAGGAGGGCGCATGCCCGGTCCCGTGATCATCCCCGCCCCGCTCGCTCCGGGAACGCTCCGGATCATCCCCCTCGGCGGCCTCGGCGAGATCGGCCGCAACATGACCGTCTTCGAGATCGACGGCAGGCTCCTGGTCGTCGACTGCGGCGTGCTCTTCCCGGAGGAGGACCAGCCGGGCGTCGACCTGATCCTCCCGGACTTCACGCCCATCCGGGACCGGCTCGACGACATCGTCGGAGTGGTCCTCACCCACGGCCACGAGGACCACATCGGCGCCGTCCCCTACCTGCTCCGCCTGAAGCGCGACATCCCGCTGATCGGCTCCACCCTCACGCTCGCCCTCGTCGAGGCGAAGCTCAAGGAGCACCGGATCACGCCGTACACGCTCACGGTGAAGGAGGGCGACGTCGAGAACCTCGGGCCCTTCGAGCTCGAGTTCGTCGCCGTGAACCACTCGATCCCGGACGCGCTGGCCGTGTCGATCGTCACCGACGCGGGCTCGGTGCTGCACACCGGCGACTTCAAGATGGACCAGCTGCCGCTCGACGGCCGGATCACCGACCTGCGCGCCTTCGCCCGCCTCGGCGAGGAGGGTGTCGATCTGTTCATGGTCGACTCCACCAACGCCGACGTCCCCGGCTTCACGCCGAGCGAGCGCGACATCGGCCCGGTCATCGAGAGCGTCATGGCCAGGGCGACCCGCCGCGTCATCGTCGCGAGCTTCTCCAGCCACGTGCACCGGGTGCAGCAGGTGCTCGACGCGGCCCACGCCACGGGCCGCCGCGTGGCGCTGCTCGGCCGCTCCATGGTCCGCAACATGCGCATCGCCGCGGATCTCGGCTACCTGCACGTCCCTCCGGGAGTCCTGGTCGACATGAAGAAGTCGGGCGACGTCCCCGAGGACAGGATCGTCTACATGTCCACCGGGTCGCAGGGCGAGCCGATGGCCGTCCTCAGCCGGATGGCCAACCTCGATCACCAGATCGAGCCGGGGGAGGGCGACACCGTGATCCTCGCCTCCAGCCTCATCCCCGGCAACGAGAACGCGGTGTACCGGGTCATCAACGGGCTCACGCGGCTCGGAGCGACCGTCGTGCACAAGGGCAACGCGAAGGTGCACGTGTCCGGGCACGCCGCGGCCGGCGAGCTCCTCTACTGCTACAACATCCTCAAGCCGCTGAACGTGATGCCGGTGCACGGCGAGTACCGGCACCTGGTCGCGAACGCGCAGCTCGCGCGCGAGACCGGGATCGCGGAGGAGAACACGATCATCGCCGAGGACGGCACCGTGATCGACCTGCTCGACGGCAGGGCGACCGTCGTCGGACGGCTCGACCTGGGGTTCGTCTACGTCGACGGATCGTCGGTGGGCGAGATCACCGACGCCGACCTCAAGGACCGGCGGATCCTCGGCGAGGAGGGCTTCATCTCGATCATCGTGGTGGTCGAGGCGGGCACGGGGCGGATCGTCGTCGGCCCCGAGATCCACGCGAAGGGCTTCGCGGAGGACGACAGCGTCTTCGACGAGGTCAAGCCGCGGATCGCGGCCGCGCTCGAGGAGGCGGTGCGGAACGGGGCGAGCGACCAGCACGCGCTGTCGCAGGCCGTCCGTCGCGTCGTCGGCCGCTGGGTCAACACCTCCTACCGCCGCCGGCCCATGATCGTGCCGCTCGTCATCGAGGCCTGAGCCTCCCGGCCGGCGGCGGATCGGCGCCGGCCGTCGCGGCGCGGGTCACCGGCCCTGACGGGGGCGGCGGGTACGGTGGCCTCATGGCGACCAGTACCAAGACGACCTCGCGCGGGCGCGGCAGCGCGACTCCGCGCTCCGGCGCGCCGCGATCCGGCCGGGGCTCGGGCAAGGCGGCCGCCGAGACGAAGACGGTGGCCTTCGAGTCCGCCCCGCGCACCAACCCCGCCGTGCGGCTCTGGATGGCGCTGGCCCACCTCGCGGGCGGCGCCGCGCGCGCCCTCGGTCCCGAGCGGCTGGCGAAGGAGGAGCGCCGCGACGGCGTCCCCTTCCTGCTGCTGCTGCTGGCCGTCGCGGGCGCGGTCGTCGAGTGGTTCCTCGCGACCGACCCGGTCGCCCTGGTGCTCGACGCGTGGAGCTTCGGCGGCTTCTTCGGCCGTGTCGCCTACGTGCTGCCGGTCGTCCTGCTCCTCTTCTCCCTCTGGCTCTTCCGGCACCCCCGGTCCGTCGACGACAACGGACGGATCGGCGTGGGCGTCATCACGCTGCTCGTCGCCTCCGCCGGCATCTGCCACGCGCACCTCGGCCTGCCGCAGCCCGGCCAGGGCATCGAGACCATGGCGGCCGCGGGAGGCGTCCTCGGCTGGCTGGTAGGCGCTCCGCTCGCGGCGATCGCCACCGTCCCCGGCGCGACCGTGCTGCTGTCGCTCGTGATCCTGCTGTCGCTGTTCATCATCACCAAGACCCCGCCGAACCGCATCGGCGCGCGCTCGCGGGAGCTCTACGGCTACCTCTTCGGCGCCCCCGTGCTCGACGACGAGGAGCGCGCCCGCCTCAAGGCCGAGCGGGCCGCCGCCAAGGCCGCGGCGAAGGCGGAGGCCGAGCAGGAGGAGGACGCGCAGCAGGACGGCGGAGAGCTGCCCTGGTGGCGGCGCACCGAGTCCGGGCGCGAGGACGAGCCGACCGTGCAGACCGAGCTCCCGATCGACTCCTTCACCGAGGTGCTCGAGGGCACCGCGCCCGCCCGCGGCCGCGCGAAGGGCTTCGACACCGCGCTCGAGGAGCGCGACGACGAGGCCCACCCGCCGACCCGCTCCTACGCCACCGAGGTGCTGGCCGAGGCCGAGACCGCCGAGGCCGCGCTCGCCCGCTTTGAGCAGACGGGCGCTCCCCGCGGCGCGACCGGCGTGGTCGACGACGACGCGACCGAGGTCATCCGGCTCGACCGCCTCGACGTGGCGCCCGCCGTCCCGATCCCGCCCGTCATCGAGACCGGCCCGATCGCGCCCCTCGCCGAGGAGGACCCGACCGCCGGCTTCGACTCCTCGTTCGAGGACGACGCGCCGTACCGCCTCCCCTCGGCGGCCGCCCTCTCGACGGGCACGCCCTCCAAGGCGCGCTCGGCGGCCAACGACGAGATGGTCCGCGCCATCACCGAGGTGCTGCAGCAGTTCAACGTGGACGCGACGGTCACCGGCTTCTCCCGCGGCCCGACCGTCACCCGCTACGAGATCGAGCTCGGCCCCGGCGTCAAGGTCGAGCGCGTCACCGCGCTCAGCAAGAACCTCTCCTACGCCGTCGCCAGCAACGAGGTCCGGATCCTCTCCCCGATCCCGGGCAAGAGCGCGATCGGCGTCGAGATCCCCAACACGGACCGCGAGATCGTCTCGCTGGGCGACGTCCTCCGCTCGCCGGCCTCGACGACGTCCACGCACCCGATGACCATCGGCGTCGGGAAGGACGTCGAGGGCGGCTACGTCGTGGCGAACCTCGCCAAGATGCCGCACCTCCTGGTCGCCGGCTCCACCGGCTCCGGCAAGTCCAGCTTCGTCAACTCGATGATCACGAGCCTGCTGATGCGCGCGCGCCCGCAGGACGTGCGCATGGTCCTGATCGACCCCAAGCGCGTGGAGCTCACCATCTACGGCGGAGTGCCCCACCTGATCACTCCGATCATCACGAACCCCAAGAAGGCCGCCGAGGCGCTGCAGTGGGTCGTGAAGGAGATGGACATGCGCTACGACGACCTCGCGTCGTTCGGGTTCCGCCACATCGACGACTTCAACGCGGCCGTCCGCGCCGACGAGATCAAGCTCCCCGCGGGCAGCAGCCGCGTCCTCAAGCCGTACCCGTACCTCCTCGTGGTGGTCGACGAGCTCGCCGACCTGATGATGGTCGCCCCGCGCGACGTCGAGGACTCGATCGTGCGCATCACCCAGCTCGCGCGTGCCTCGGGTATCCACCTCGTGCTGGCCACGCAGCGGCCGAGCGTCGACGTGGTGACCGGCCTCATCAAGGCGAACGTGCCCAGCCGCCTCGCCTTCGCGGTGACCAGCGTGACCGACTCGCGGGTCATCCTCGACCAGCCGGGAGCCGACAAGCTCATCGGGCAGGGCGACGGCCTCTTCCTCCCCATGGGCACCAACAAGCCGATGCGCGTCCAGGGCGCTTGGGTCCGCGAGGACGAGATCGCGAAGGTCGTCGAGCACGTCACCCGTCAGGCGCAGCCCGAGTACCGCCAGGACATCACCGTGCAGGCGCAGCGCAAGGAGATCGACTCCGACATCGGGGACGACCTCGAGCTGCTGGTCGCGGCGGCCGAGCTCGTCGTCAGCACGCAGTTCGGCTCGACCTCGATGCTGCAGCGCAAGCTCCGCGTCGGCTTCGCCAAGGCCGGCCGGCTGATGGACCTGCTCGAGTCGCGCGAGGTCGTCGGCCCCTCCGAGGGGTCGAAGGCCCGCGACGTGCTGGTCACCGCCGAGCAGCTGCCGGGCGTCCTCGCGCGGATGCGCGGCGAGGACCCGGGCGAGGGGCCGGCCGCGCCGTCCTCGGTCGCCCCGGACCCGTACGCGGATCCGCTGGCCGAGCCGACGGGGCCCGCCGCCACCGACTACCACGACGACGACGAGGGGTCCGGCGAGGACGCCTGGACGCTGACGGGACGCGAGTGACCGTCCCGGTCGCCCGCACTGCGAGGAACGGCGGAGCACGATGACCCACCCCACCGCACCGGCTCCGGCCGCGTCGGGCAACTGGAACCTGCCGAACGCGATCACGGTCGTCCGGATCCTGCTGGCGCCCGTCTTCTTCTGGCTCCTGCTGGCCGACGGGGGGCAGGACGGCGGGATCCGGATCGCCGCGGCGCTCCTCTTCATCGTCGCGATCGCCACGGACGGCATCGACGGGCACATCGCCCGGAGCCGGGGCCTCGTGACCGATCTCGGCAAGCTCCTGGATCCGATCGCCGACAAGGTGCTGACCGGTGCGGCGCTCGTCGGGCTCTCGATCCTCGCGGAGCTGCCGTGGTGGGTGACGATCGTCATCCTGGTGCGTGAGATCGGCATCACCGTCTTCCGGATGGCCGTGCTCTCGGACCGGGTGATCCCGGCGTCACGGGGCGGCAAGCTCAAGACGATCGTGCAGTCGATCGCGATCTCCCTCGCTCTGCTGCCGCTCTGGGCCGTCCTCGGCGAGTGGGTCCACTGGCTGAACGGGATCACGATGACGGCCGCGGTGGTGCTCACGGTCGCCACCGGGATCGACTACCTCGCCGACGCCGCCCGCCAGAGCCGGGCCGCCCGGTCGACGCGGTGACGGCCGCGCAGCTGATCGCCGAGCTCCGGCGGCGGGGTGTCGACCTCGCCGTCGCGGAGTCGCTCACCGGCGGCGCGCTCAGCTCCGCCCTCGTGGAGGTGCCCGGCGCCTCCGCCGTGTACCGCGGGGGAGTGGTGAGCTATGCCACCGACCTCAAGGACCGACTCCTCGGGGTCGACGCGCGCGTCCTCGGCGAGCGGGGGCCCGTCGATCCCGGAGTCGCCGTGCAGATGGCGCGCGGAGCGTCCTCGCGGCTCGCAGCCGACGGGCGTCCGACGCTCGGCCTGGCGACGACGGGGGTCGCCGGTCCAGATCCGCAGGGGGATGCGGCCGTCGGCACCGTCTTCGTGGCGGCCGTCCTCGGCGAGGACGAGCTCGTCCGTGAGCACCGGTTCGACGGCGACCGCGCCGCGATCCGCGCCGCCTCGGTCGACGCGGCTCTCGCCCTCGGCGCGGAGCTGATCTCCCGCGGCGCATGAGGCGGATACCCAGCGAGGGCCCTCCGGGAATCGGAATGCGCCGCATTGCGGCCCGGTTACAACTGGTGTCGCTCACACGCAAAGTCCAGTCATCCGGTATTAGAGTCGACACCATACGAACCGGGTAGTGAACAGCTATCCGGTTCTCTCGTCCCAGCCCCCCGATCACCCGCTCCGGAGAACCTCCGGCGCTCGTGCTCGCGGTGCAGGTGCACGACATGCGGTTGACGTGGAGAAGGAGGGTCCAGTGGTTCTAGTTCGTCAGGAGATCGGCGATGTCCTCAGGGACTTTCGCCTGCAGAAAGGTCGTACGCTCCGTCAGGTGGCGAGCAAGGCGAGCGTTGCGCTCGGCTACCTGAGCGAGGTCGAACGCGGTCAGAAGGAGGCCTCCTCGGAGATCCTCGCCTCTGTCGCCGACGCCCTCGACACCCCCATCTCGGTGATCATGCGCGAGGTCGGCGATCGTCTCGCCGTCATCGAGGGCATCGACACCATCCCCGACACCATTCCGGCCGACATGGTCGCCGGCTTCGACGCGGACCTCGTCACGCAGTAGTCGGATCCCGTCCCCTCCACTCACCGCACCCGTTCCACGCGAAGGGCGCCCAGGCTCCGGCCGGGCGCCCTTCGGCGTTCCCGGGGGAGTGCGGCCTCCGGGCAGCGGCTACCGTGGACGCATGCGCTTGAGCGAGTTCCGGCAGCTGGTGGACGACGAGTTCGGCGGCGCCTACGCCCGTGTCCTGGTCTCGGACCTCGTGCTGACCGAGCTCGGGGGCCGCACCGCCGAGCGCGCCCTCGCGGACGGAGCGGAGCCGCGCGAGGTCTGGCTCGCCCTCTGCCGCGCCAACGACGTCCCGGAGGCCCGGTGGCACGGCGTGGATCCGCGGAAGCGCCACCGCTGACGCTCCCGTCGCCGAAGCCGTGTTCGACACGCCGATGGCTCGTGCTCGAATCCGTGTTCGAACGGGTCTAGGCTCCTCCACAGAAGCAGGATCGGCCCCGTCTCCACGGAGTCGCTCTCGCTCGGCCCCGATGTCGGTGGTCGGGCGTACCGTCGGAGACACCTGAACGGACCTGCTTCACCGCCTTGTCGCAGCCGGCCGGCACTGTCACTCCGACAGCCACCGGCATGTCGCGACAGCCTGTAGGCGACACCACCACGAACACGAGAGCGAGACGGCCATGCCCAGTTCCTCCGACCGCGAGAAGTCCCTCGAGACCGCACTCGCCCAGATCGACCGCCAGTTCGGCAAGGGCGCCGTCATGCGCCTCGGAAGCGACGACCGCGCTCCCGTCGAGGTGATCCAGACCGGTTCGATCGCGCTCGACGTCGCGCTCGGGATCGGCGGGCTCCCCCGCGGCCGCATCGTCGAGATCTACGGCCCCGAGTCCTCCGGAAAGACCACCCTCACGCTGCACGCGATCGCGAACGCGCAGCGCAACGGCGGCATCGCCGCCTTCATCGACGCGGAGCACGCGCTCGACCCCGAGTACGCCAAGAAGCTCGGCGTCGACATCGACTCCCTCCTCGTGTCGCAGCCCGACACCGGAGAGCAGGCGCTCGAGATCGCCGACATGCTCGTGCGCTCGGGCTCGATCGACCTCATCGTGATCGACTCCGTCGCGGCCCTCGTGCCGCGTGCCGAGATCGAGGGCGAGATGGGCGACTCCCACGTCGGCCTGCAGGCCCGCCTCATGTCCCAGGCGCTGCGCAAGCTGACCGGCGGACTGAACACCACGAACACCACGATGATCTTCATCAACCAGCTGCGCGAGAAGATCGGCGTCTTCTTCGGAAGCCCCGAGACCACGGCGGGCGGCAAGGCGCTCAAGTTCTACGCGTCGGTCCGCCTCGACATCCGCCGCATCGAGACGCTGAAGGACGGCACCGACGCGGTCGGCAACCGCACCCGCGTCAAGGTCGTGAAGAACAAGATGGCCCCGCCCTTCAAGCAGGCCGAGTTCGACATCCTCTACGGCGTCGGCATCTCCCGCGAGGGCAGCCTGATCGACTTCGGTGTCGAGCACGAGATCGTCCGCAAGTCGGGCGCCTGGTACACCTACGACGGCGACCAGCTCGGCCAGGGCAAGGAGAAGGCGCGCCAGTTCCTCATCGACAACCCCGATGTGGCCGCCGAGATCGAGAAGCGCATCCTGGTCAAGCTCGGCGTGATCGTCGACCCGAACGCGGCCGTCGAGGCCGCGCCGGTCGCGATCGAGACCAAGCAGCCCGTGCGCAAGGGCGCCTAGCCCGTGGCGGAGAAGGCCGCGGAGGGGGCGAAGGGCCGCCCCGTGGCCTTCCTGCCCTGGGTCGACCGGGGTGCGGCGGGCGACGAGGGCTGGGCTCCGGCGGCGCCGGACGCCGACGGGGCCGGGTCGCTTCCGGAGCCGTCCGGAGCCGGGACGCCGAGTACCAGTGCTCCCCGGACGGTCGCAGGAGAGTCGGGAGGCTCCGCCCTTGGCGGCGCCGCGTCTCCGGCCTCCGAGCGGATCGCCGAGCTCTCGGCTCACGTCGCCCGGCGTGCGCCGGCGTTCGTCGAGAAAGCGGACGACGAGGACGACGACGACGCGATCGCGATCCCGGAGGAGATCGATCCCGAGCAGGTCGCGGATCGGATCGTACGGGGGCTCTCCCGCAAGAGCCTCTCGGTCGCCGAGGTCGAGGCGCGCCTCTACACGGAGGGCGTCGCCGAAAAGGACGCCCTCGAGATCCTCGAGCGCTTCACGCGCTTCGGCTACCTCGACGACCTCCGCATGGCGGAGCAGCTGGTCGTCTCGCTCCGTGACCGCAAGAAGCTCGGCCGCTCCTCCATCCAGCAGGAGCTGCGCGCGCGGAAGATCGACCCCGAGGCGATCGCGTCAGCGCTGGACGAGCTGGACGGCGACGACGAGTACCGCACGGCGCTCGAGCTCGCGCGCAAGCGCCTGCCGAGCCTGCGCTCGCTCTCCGACGAGGTCGCCGAGCGCCGGCTCACGGGATTCCTCGCGCGCCGCGGCTACGCCGGCGGACTCGTGCAGCGCGTCGTCCGCGAGACGATCCGCAAGCCGGGGTCGAGCGTCCGCTTCCGCTGACACGGCGGGCCGGGAGCGGTCCGACCGGAGCGTAGAATCCCACACCATGAGCACGCTCGGTACCGCCCCGTCGCCCGTCGCCGAGACCCGGCCGAGGACCTACGAGGTCCGTACGTTCGGGTGCCAGATGAACGTGCACGACTCCGAGCGGCTGAGCGGTTCGCTCGAGGCGGCGGGCTACGTGTCCGCCGATGGAGCCGAGGCCGACGTCGTCGTGATCAACACCTGCGCGGTGCGCGAGAACGCCGACAACAAGCTCTACGGCAACCTCGGCCACCTCGCGTCGGTGAAGCGCCGACACGAGGGGATGCAGATCGCGGTCGGCGGCTGTCTCGCGCAGAAGGACAAGAACGTCATCCTCGACCGTGCCCCGTGGGTCGACGTGGTCTTCGGCACGCACAACATGGGCGCCCTCCCGAGCCTGCTCGAGCGCGCCCGCCACAACGACGAGGCGCAGCTCGAGATCCTCGAATCGCTCGATGTCTTCCCCTCCACGCTCCCCACGAAGCGCGACTCGACCTACAGCGGCTGGGTCTCGATCTCGGTCGGCTGCAACAACACCTGCACCTTCTGCATCGTCCCCTCGCTCCGCGGCAAGGAGAAGGACCGGCGTCCCGGCGACGTGCTCGCCGAGATCCAGGCGCTCGTGGACGACGGCGCGATCGAGGTCACCCTTCTCGGCCAGAACGTGAACTCCTACGGCGTCGAGTTCGGCGACCGCCAGGCGTTCTCGAAGCTGCTCCGCGCGGCGGGCACCATCGACGGGCTCGAGCGGATCCGCTTCACGAGCCCCCATCCCGCGGCCTTCACCGACGACGTGATCGACGCCATGGCCGAGACGCCGGCGGTGATGCCGCAGCTGCACATGCCGCTCCAGTCCGGCTCCGACCGCGTCCTCAAGGCAATGCGCCGCTCCTATCGCTCCGAGAAGTTCCTCGGGATCCTCGACCGGGTCCGCGATCGCATCCCGCACGCGGCGATCAGCACCGACATCATCGTGGGCTTCCCCGGCGAGACGGAGGCCGACTTCCAGGAGACCCTGCGGGTGGTCGAGGCGGCCCGCTTCGCCTCCGCCTTCACCTTCCAATACTCCATCCGGCCCGGCACCCCGGCCGCGACGCTGCCCGACCAGATCCCCAAGGCGGTCGTCCAGGAGCGTTACGAGCGGCTCGTCGCCCTGCAGGACGCGATCAGCGAGCAGGAGAACCGCACGGTCGTCGGCCGAGAGGTCGAGGTCCTCGTCGCGACCGGCGAGGGCCGCCGCGACACGGAGACGCACCGGCTGAGCGGACGCGCCGAGGACAGCCGTCTGGTGCACTTCGACGTGCCCGAGGGCTCCGAGCCGCCGCGTCCCGGAGACGTGGTCTCCGTCCGGGTCACCCGTGCCGCCCCCTTCTACCTCCTGGCGGATTCGCCCGACGGCGCGCCGCTCCGCATCCGCCGCACCCGCGCGGGCGACGCCTGGGACCGGGCGCAGACCGAGTCCTGCGGAGTTCCGGCCGCCCCGGGCGCGAGCGGGGCGCCCCGGGTCTCGCTGGGCCTGCCGTCGCTGCGCGTGCGCGACGCCGGCACGCTGACGACGCCGATCTACGACGCCCTCGATGGCGAGCGCTGAGACCGGAGCCCCCGATACCGCGCCGGAGCTCATCGCGGTCGTCGGCGCGACCGGCACGGGCAAGTCCGACCTCTCGCTCGAGCTCGCCGAGGCGATCCGGCAGGACGGCGGCGCCGCTGAGATCGTGAACGCCGACGCGATGCAGCTCTACCGCGGGATGGACATCGGCACCGCGAAGCTGCCCGCCGACGAGCGTCGGGGCGTCCCGCACCACCTGCTCGACGTCCTCGACGTGACGGAGGAGGCGTCGGTCGCCCGCTACCAGAGCGAGGCGCGGCGCGTGATCGAGAGCGTGCTGGCGCGCGGGGCGACGCCGATCCTCGTCGGGGGCTCCGGTCTGTACGTCTCCAGCGTCGTCTTCGAGTTCTCGTTCGCGGGCACCGACCCGGCCGTCCGGCGCCGGCTCGAGGAGACCGCCGAGCGGGAGGGCCTGGGCGCCCTCGTCGAGCGGTTGCGCCGGATCGACGCCGGAGTGGCCGAGCGGATCGGTCCGCACAACGCCCGGCGCATCGTCCGCGCGCTCGAGATCGCGGAGCTCACCGGCGGGAGCACGCACAGCGCGCTGATGTCCGACGAGCCGGTTCGGTGGCGCCCCGCCTCGATCCTGTTCCTCGAGGCTCCGCGGGAGGAGCTGGTGCAGCGCCTCGACCGGCGGGTGGAGCGGATGTGGGCGGCCGGGATGCTCGACGAGGTCGAGCGGCTCGTCCCCCTCGGCCTGGAGCGCGGCGTCACAGCCGGGCGGGCCATCGGGTACGCCCAGGCGCTCGCCCAGCGTGCCGGCGTCCTCCGCGAGGAGGAGGCGATCGCGGCGACGCAGGCGCTCACGCGCCGCTACGCACGTCGGCAGAACAGCTGGTTCCGGCGCTACGCCGGCGCCCACCGGCTCCCGTACGACGCGCCGGACCTGGTGTCGCGGGCGCACGCCGCCGCCCAGGCCGCCGCTCCCGCTCCTCGCTAGGCTGTGCGCCATGACGATCGAGCTGCACTTCACCAAGGGCCAGGGCACCGGCAACGACTTCGTGCTCTTCAGCGACCCGGACGGTGAGGTCGACCTCTCGCCCGCGCAGATCGCGATGATCTGCGACCGCCACTTCGGCGTCGGCGCCGACGGCGTCATCCGTGCCGTCCGCTCCCGCGCGATCCCGGAGGGCGCCGCGGCTCTGGCCGAGGAGAGCGAGGCGGAGTGGTTCATGGACTACCGCAACGCCGACGGCTCGATCGCCGAGATGTGCGGCAACGGCATCCGCGTCTACGCCGCGTTCCTGCTCGCGGGCGGCCTCGCGGCGCTCGAGCCCGGCGACACCCTGCCGATCGGCACCCGCGCCGGCGTCCGCGACGTCACCCGCAGCGGTGCCGGGTTCCAGGTCGACCTCGGCCGCTGGGAGCTGGCGGGCGGCGAGCCCCTGGTGCGGGCGAAGGAGCTCAAGGTCGCGCGCCCCGGTCTCGGGATCGACCTCGGCAATCCGCACGTGGTCGTCGCCCTCAGCAACGACGAGGAGCTCGACTCCGCCGACCTCTCCTACATCCCGCAGCTCGACCCGGAGCCCGAGGACGGCGCGAACGTCGAGTTCGTGGTTCCCGGCGAGCCGCTGGTCCACGACGGGATCGGGCGGATCCGGATGCGCGTGCACGAGCGCGGCAGCGGCGAGACCCTGAGCTGCGGCACGGGTGCCGCGGCGGCGGCACTGGCGGTGCGCTACTGGGCGGGAGCGCGCGCTCCGCAGGCCTGGCGCGTGGAGGTCCCGGGCGGCACGCTCGGCGTGACGATGTTCGCGGCGGAGGAGGGCGAGCACGTCGGACTCTCCGGCCCGGCCGACCTCGTCTTCACCGGGACGATCCGGATCGACTGAGGACCCGGTCAGGCCCGGCGGGTCGTCCGCAGCACGCGGAAGCCCTTCGCCGAGGAGACGCGCTCCACGTCGAGCCGCCCGGCGAACGCGGCGCCCAGCCAGGTCTGGAGCGAGTCGGAGCCGAGGTTGCGCTGCACGACGAGCCAGGCGTCCGCGCCCTCCTCGAGCCGCGGCAGCCAGCGCTCGAGCAGGAGGTGCAGCTCCTCCTTGCCGATGCGGATCGGCGGGTTCGACCACACGGTGCGGAAGCGGACGTCGTCGGGAACATCCTCGGGCAGCACGGCGTTGACATTGCGGACGCCGAGTTCCTCGCAGTTGCGACGGACCAGCTCGAGCGCCCGCTGGTTGACGTCGACCGCCCACACCCGGGCGTCGGGGGAGGCGAGGGCGAGCGCGAGGGCGATCGGGCCCCAGCCGCAGCCGAGGTCCAGCAGGTCCCCGTCAGCGGGGGCGTCGGGCACCGCGTCCAGCAGGACGCGTGTGCCGAGATCGACGTGACCGGGGCTGAACACCCCTCCTGCCGTCGTGACCTCGAGGTCGCGGCCGGCCAGGCGGGCCTGGATCCTGCGGGGCCGGAGGTCGCCGTCGGGAGTACTCGAGAAGTAGTGCTCGGCGGCCATGAGAAGTGAACCTATCAAGACCTGAGGAGTTAGTGTTATCCGGATGACGGAAGACCTGAACGAGACCGACACGACCGAGGCCGTGGACGTCGTCTCGAGGGTCCTGGCGAACGCGCAGTCGCGTTCGGCAGGGTACTCGCGCTTCGTCGCGGGTGGAGCCCAGGCGCTGCAGAGCGCCGGCCACGAGGGCGAGAACAGCGACGGCGAGCAGTTCGACCGCGACGACCGGCAGGCGCTGCGACGCGTCGCCGGCCTCTCGACCGAGCTCGAGGACGTCACGGAGGTCGAGTACCGCCAGCTGCGCCTGGAGAACGTCGTGCTCATCGGCGTGTACTCGCAGAATTCGCTGGAGGACGCGGAGAACTCGCTGCACGAGCTCGCCGCGCTCGCGGAGACGGCGGGAGCGACGGTCCTCGACGGCCTACTCCAGCGCCGCCCGCACCCCGATCCGAGCACCTACCTCGGCAAGGGCAAGGCCCAGGAGCTCGCGGGGCTCGTCGCGGCCCTCGGCGCGGACACGGTCGTCGCCGACACCGAGCTCGCACCGAGCCAGCGGCGTGCGCTGGAGGACGTGGTGAAGGTCAAGGTGATCGACCGCACCGCGGTGATCCTCGACATCTTCAGCCAGCACGCGAAGAGCCGTGAGGGCAAGGCGCAGGTCGAGCTCGCGCAGCTCGAGTACCTGCTCCCGCGACTGCGCGGCTGGGGCGAGTCCATGTCCCGCCAGGCCGGCGGCCAGGTGGGCGCGGGAGCCGGAATGGGCTCGCGCGGTCCGGGTGAGACGAAGATCGAGCTCGATCGTCGCCGCATCCACACCCGCATGGCGCGCCTGCGCAAGCAGATCACGGCGATGAAGCCCGCCCGCGAGGCCAAGCGCGCGAACCGCAAGCGCAACGCCGTCCCCTCGGTGGCGATCGCGGGGTACACGAACGCCGGCAAGTCGAGCCTGCTGAACCGGATGACGCACGCGGGCGTCCTCGTCGAGAACTCGCTCTTCGCGACCCTCGACGCCACCGTTCGCAAGGCCCAGACGAAGGACGGGCGCCTCTACACGCTCGCCGACACGGTCGGCTTCGTGCGAGCGCTTCCGCACCAGCTCGTCGAGGCCTTCCGGTCGACGCTCGAGGAGGTCGCGGACTCCGATGTGATCGTCCACGTCGTGGACGCCTCCCACCCCGATCCGGCCGGGCAGATCGCCACCGTGCGCGACGTGATCGGCGAGGTGGGCGCCCGCAGCATCCCCGAGATCATCGCCTTCAACAAGGCCGATCTGGTGGACGAGGGCACGCGGCTGGTGCTGCGCGGTCTCGCTCCCGACGCGGTCTTCGTGTCGGCGCGCAGCGGCGAGGGCATCGACGAGCTGGAGGCGCGGATCGCCGAGATCCTGCCCGAGCCGGACGTCGAGATCGACCTGCTCGTGCCGTACGACCGGGGCGACGTGATCTCGCATCTGCACCGCAGCGGCCGGATCCTGTCGACGCAGTACGTCGAGGGCGGCACCCACGTGGTCGCCCTCGTGCACGCCGAGCTGGCGGGCTCGCTCACCGAGTTCGCGGTTCCGCGCGCGGCCGTCCAGGCCTGATCGCCACCACCCGAGCGCCCGTCTCCCCGTCCGGGAGGCGGGCGCTCGGCGCATCCGGGAGGGGATGCGGCGTCCCGCACCACCGGCCGGCGGCGGCCGGAGGGTTCGGCGACGGGGTTTCGGCGGCCCTCCTCCGCCTTCCCGTGACCGCGACGGAGGGGCGCGCGCCCCGATCGCCGGTGCCCGTCGAACGCAGGAGGGGCCCGGCCGGCTGCACGCCGGTCGGGCCCCTCCTGCACGCCCGGTGTCAGACCGAGCGGAGGACCGCCACGATCTTCCCGAGCACCTCTGCCTCGTCGCCGAGGATCGGCTCGAAGTTGGAGTTGCGGGGCAGCAGCCAGGTGTGGCCGTCGCGCTGGCGCAGCACCTTGACGGTGGCCTCGCCGTCGAGCATGGCCGCCACGATCTCGCCGTTCTCGGCGGTGCGCTGCGAGCGGACCACGACCCAGTCGCCGTCGCAGATCGCGGCGTCGATCATCGACTCGCCGACGACCTTGAGCATGAAGAGCTCGCCCTTGCCGACGAGCTGCCGGGGAAGCGGGAACACCTCGTCGATCTGCTGGTCGGCCATGATCGGCACGCCCGCCGCGATGCGGCCGACGAGAGGGACCATCGCCGCGTCGCCGACCGTCGCGGTCGACTCGAACGACCCGTCGTCCTCCGTCGAGCTGGGGACGTCGATGAGGATCTCGAGGGCGCGGGGCCGGTTCGGGTCGCGGCGCAGGTAGCCGCTGAGCTCGAGCTGGTTGAGCTGGTGGGTGACGCTCGACAGCGAGGCGAGGCCGACCGCGTCGCCGATCTCGCGCATGCTCGGCGGGTAGCCGCGGCTCGACACCGAGCGCTGGATCGCGTCGAGGATCGCGAGCTGCTTGGCGCTCAGGCTCTTCCGGCGCCGGCCTGCGGCCGCCTTCGTCTTGGCGGCCGGGGTCCCGGCCCTCTGCGCGTCGCTCACGATGCTCCCTCTTCCCGGTGCGCACGCCGCGTGCGCGCCCGCCCGGTCGCGACCCGACAAGGAATGTCGGTGGTCGCTGCTCTACTACGACCAGGCTCTCGAAACTGTATCCGCCGGAACTCACGACTCGGAACATTCGTTCGAGTGTGTCGCGCGCCAGTCCGCCCGCGGATCAGCCGGAACGGTCCCTTGACCGCTCCGTCATTCGAAGATATGTTCGGTACAGGCGTTCGGGGCGGCCCTCCCGGCCGAGGGCCTCCCCGAATCCCTGTTGAAAGGAGCGATCCCATGACCGCACAGCTCACCTCCCGCCCGCTCCAGCGCTCGTCCGCGGCTCGGCCCGTCGAGGTCCTGCCGTCCGCTCCCGAGCCGATGAGCGCGTTCGGCGAAGCGCGGATCGTTCGCACCCGTCTGCGCCTCACGCGTCGCGGCGGCGCCGTGGTGGCCGCTCTGGGGGCCCTGCCGATCGTGGCGGGCGCCTTCGCCTTCGGGCTCAACGGCGGTGGAGCGGTCGCGTCGAGCGACGCCGCTGCGGTCGAGTTCCAGTACGTCACCGTTCACGCGGGCGAGTCGCTCTGGTCGCTCGCCGAGGAGCTCGCCCCGCAGGCGGACCCGCGCGACGTGGTCGACGACATCCTCTCCCTCAACCAGCTCTCGAGCGCGGGCGTCGAGCCCGGGCAGCGCCTCGCGGTCCCGGCCGAGTACGACACCGCTCGCTGAGCCGGGCTGCCCGGACGTCCGCGCCGGGTGCTTCGCTAACATTCCCTGGTGACGACTCTCGATGACCTGCCCCTCCGCGACGACCTCCGAGGCAGGCACCCGTACGGTGCACCCCAGGCGGTCGTGCCCGTCGCCCTCAACGTCAACGAGAACACCCACCCGGTCCCGGACGACGTGATCGCCGACATCGTCGGGCGGGTCACGGAGGCGCTGCGCACCGTCAACCGGTATCCCGACCGCGAGTTCCGAGAGCTTCGCGACTCCCTCGCCGGCTACCTCGGTCACGGGCTCACCGCGGACGGCGTGTGGGCTGCGAACGGATCGAACGAGGTGCTCCAGCACGTCCTTCAGGCGTTCGGCGGTCCCGGGCGCTCGCTGCTGGGGTTCGCGCCCACCTATTCGATGTACTCGATCCTCGCGTCGGGGAGCGGAACGGAGTGGATCCCCGCTCCGCGCGAGGCGGAGTTCGAGATCGGAGCCGAGTACGCCGCGGAGCAGGTGCGCCGGGCCCGGCCCGACATCGTCTTCCTCTGCGCTCCGAACAACCCGACCGGGACGCCGCTCGACCTCGCCGTGATCGAGGCGGTCTACGACGCGACCGACGGCATCGTCGTCGTCGACGAGGCGTACGCCGAGTTCGCGGGCAGGGGCGCGCCCACCGCGCTGAGCCTCCTCCCCGGGCGACCGCGCCTGCTCGTGTCCCGCACCATGAGCAAGGCCTTCGCCTTCGCCGGCGTCCGCCTGGGCTACCTCGCCGCCGACCCCGCGGTGATCGACGCGCTCCGCCTCGTCCGCCTCCCGTACCACCTGTCGGCCCTCACCCAGGCCGCCGCGACCGCCGCCCTCGCTCACGCCGACGAGATGCTCGCCATGGTCGGCGAGATCATCGTGCAGCGCGACCGGATGATCGACGGCCTGCGCGCCCTCGGCTACCGCCCGTACGCGACCGGCAGCAACTTCGTCCTCTTCGGCGGTGTCGCGGATCCGGCCGCCGTGTTCGAGGGCCTGCTCGCCCGCGGCGTCCTCATCCGCGACGTCGGCATCCCGAACCACCTCCGTGTCAGCGCCGGCACCGAGGAGGAGACGACCGCGTTCCTCGAGGCGCTCGCCTCCCTCCCCGCACCGTCGGCCGACGCCACAGTGGCGCTCTCGCGTGAGTGAGCTCCGCCCGGGGGCGGCGACGCGGCGCGAATAGACTGGGAGGCATGACCTCCCCGAGCGCCGCACCCGGGCGCACCGCCTCTCTCAGCCGTGCCACCAGCGAGTCGAGCATCGAGCTCTCCCTCGACCTCGACGGCACGGGCGTCGCCGATCTCGAGACCGGCGTGCCCTTCTTCGACCATCTGCTGACGGCGTTCGCGAAGCATTCGCTCACGGACCTGCGCGTCCGGGCCCGCGGCGACATCGAGATCGACATCCACCACACCGCGGAGGACATCGGCATCGTGCTCGGCACGGCCATCCGTCAGGCGCTCGGCGACAAGACCGGGATCTCCCGCTTCGGCGACGCGCTCGTCCCCCTCGACGAGGCGCTCGTGCAGGCCGTCGTCGATATCTCGGGGCGCCCCTACCTCGTGCACACCGGCGAGCCGGAGGGCTTCGCGCTGCACCTGATCGGCGGCCACTTCACCGGGTCGATGGTGCGCCACGTCTTCGAGGCGATCGCGTTCAACGCCGGCCTCACCGTGCACGTCACGGTGCTCGGCGGCAGGGACCCGCACCACATCGCCGAAGCGGAGTTCAAGGCGTTCGCCCGCGCCTTCCGTCAGGCCAAGGCCCTCGACCCGCTCGTCTCCGGCGTGCCGTCGACGAAGGGCGCGCTGTGAGCTCGGCCCGCCCCTCCGTCGTGGTCTACGACTACGGCTCGGGGAACGTGCACTCCGCCGTCAAGGCGCTCGAGCTCGCCGGGGCCGACGTCGAGCTGACGGGGGACCGGCAGCGGGCGCTGGAGGCGGACGGCCTCCTCGTGCCCGGCGTCGGCGCCTTCGACGCCGTGATGTCGGCGCTGACCCGCGCCCGCGGCGGCGAGATCATCGAGAAGCGCCTCGCCGGCGGGCGCCCCGTCCTGGGCATCTGCGTCGGGATGCAGGTGCTCTTCGAGCGCGGCGTCGAGCGCGGGGTCGAGAGCGAGGGCCTGGGCGAGTGGCCGGGGACGGTGGACCTCCTCCCGGCCGAGGTCGTCCCGCACATGGGCTGGAACACCGTCTCCGCTCCCGAGGGCTCGGTGCTCTTCGACGGCATCGCCGAGGAGCGCTTCTACTTCGTGCACTCCTATGGCGCCCGCGAGTGGTCGCTCGATGTCATGCCCCCGTTCCCGCGTCCCGCGGTCACCTGGGCCGATCACGGAGGCCCCTTCATCGCCGCGGTCGAGAACGGGCCGCTCTCGGCCACTCAGTTCCACCCCGAGAAGTCGGGGGCCGCCGGGCTCCGGCTGCTGGCCAATTGGCTGGGCACCCTCCGCACGAACTAGGATCGGCCGGTGGTCGGCGCCTCCAGGGGCCGGCACCGGCTCCGAGACTGAGGATGACGATGAGCGAGTTCACCAAGGCCCCGGGCCTGGTCCTCCTGCCCGCGATCGACGTGGCGGGCGGCAGGGCCGTGCGGCTCACGCAGGGCGAAGCCGGGACCGAGACCAACTACGGCGACCCGATCGACGCCGCGGGCGACTGGGCCGACCAGGGCGCGGAGTGGATCCACCTCGTCGACCTCGACGCCGCCTTCGGCCGCGGCGACAACCACGGCATCATGAAGAAGGTCATCCGGCAGGTGAAGGGCGTCAACGTCGAGCTCTCCGGCGGGATCCGCGACGACCGGAGCCTCGAGTCCGCGCTGAGCGCCGGCGCGAAGCGCATCAACCTCGGAACCGCGGCGCTCGAGAACCCCGAGTGGGCCGCGAGCGTCATCGCGCAGTACGGCGACCAGATCGCCGTCGGGCTCGACGTCCGCGGCACCACGCTCGCCGCGCGCGGCTGGACCAAGGAGGGCGGCGACCTCTGGCAGGTCCTCGACCGCCTGGAGGAGGCCGGCTGCACCCGCTACGTCGTCACCGATGTCACCAAGGACGGCACGCTCAAGGGCCCGAACCTCGAGCTCCTCGAGCAGGTCATGGCCCGCACCCACCGCCCCGTGATCGCCTCGGGCGGCATCTCGAACCTCGACGACATCGCCGCTCTTCGCGACCTCGTGCCCCAGGGCCTCGAGGGCGCGATCGTCGGCAAGGCGCTGTACGCGGGCGCGTTCACGCTCGCGGAGGCCCTGGATGTCGCATCCGAGTGAGCCCCGCCCGCTCCTGGCGCATCTGACCGACTCGGCCGGCACCCCCTGGGCGGGCCGGCGCTTCGAGCCGAGCGCAGCGCCGGAGGACGACGGAAGCGCCCCGAAGGCGCTGGTCGCCGCGCTCGAGTCCTTCGCCCGCGGCACTCGCGGCCCGGAGGCCGTGGTCGACGCGATCCGCACGTCCCGCCTGCTCATCCCGCTGGTCGCCCGCCTCGGCGAGGAGGCGGAGGGGGTCGGGGGACTCCGGGCGGACAAGACGCAGGAGCTCGCGATCGTCACGGTCGCCGGACCCGACGGCCGCACGGTGCTCCCCGTCTTCAGCGGCGTCGAGAGCATGCGCCGATGGGACCCGGCCGCCCGTCCCGTCCCGGTCGACGGGCGCCGTGCGGCCCTGGCGGCCGTCGCGGAGGGCACCGAGGTGATGGTCCTCGACCCCGCGTCCGAGCGGGAGTTCGCGGTTCGGCGCCCGGCGCTCTGGGCGATCGCGGAGGGCGGCGACTGGCGGCCGGCCCCCGCCGATGCGGAGGTGCTCCGGGCTCTGCGCGCGGCTGCGGAGGGGGAGCGGGCGGTCGCCTCGCTCGAGGTGCGCGCGGGAGACCCGCAGCAGCGCCTCGCGGGCCCCGAGCTCGTGGTGGTCCTGAGCCTGCGCCCGGGGCTCGATCAGGACGCGCTCGGCGCCCTCGTCGCGCGCCTGGGGGAGCGGTGGGCGGCCGACGAGACCGTCGCGCAGCGCGTCGACTCGATGACGCTGCAGCTCGCCGCCGCCCGCTGACCCCCGATCAGGTGACCGGGCCGGTCCACTTCTCGCCCGGGCCCTTGCCGATCGGGTCGGCGATCGGGGACGCCTCACGGAACGCGAGCTGGAGGGTGCGGAGGCCGTCGCGCAGGCTCCGGGCGTGCATGTCGCTGATGTCGGGCGCCCCGGCCGTGACCAGGCCCGCGAGCGCGTTGATGAGCTTGCGCGCCTCGTCGAGGTCGACCTGCGCTCCGGGCTCGTCGGCGAGCCCGCACTTGACGGCGGCCGCGCTCATCAGGTGCACGGCGGCGGTGGTGATGATCTCCACCGCCGGGACCTCCGCGATGTCGCGCGCGGCCTCCACGTCGGAGGCTCCGCCGTCCTCGCCGAATCGTCGCGTGTAGTCGTCGTCGTACTGGGCCATGGGTCCTTCGTTCGTCGTCCGTGGTGGAGGGGCGCGGCCGCCGGAGCAGAGGATCGAGGGGCGGCCGGATCCGGTCTGTCGGGCGGGCCGCCGGTCTGCTATGGTTGTCCGGGCTCCGAGGCATGTCCTCGGTTCGAAAGTGGAGATTCTCCCACCCGCGCTTGACCGCTTCACAAGGTTACCGGGTCAGAAGCACTCCGCCCCCGAGGGTCGTCAGACCACCGGAGGCAGGGCTGCGGCTCTCGAGGTCCGCCTCGGGAACCGCGTCACAGGGTGCGAGCGCCGTGCTGCAGGCACGACGTGGACGGGACGATCACCTCTCTCGGGTGCGCTGGAGAAGACTCCGGCAGCGCAGCTGCACTCACCGAGATCAGAGGAGAAACGCAATCAGCGATCCCCGTACCAACGACCGTATCCGCGTCCCCGAGGTCCGCCTCGTGGGTCCCGCAGGAGAACAGGTCGGCGTCGTCAAGATCGAGGTCGCCCTGCGACTCGCGCAGGACGCAGACCTGGACCTGGTCGAGGTCGCCCCCAACTCCAAGCCGCCCGTGGCCAAGATCATGGACTACGGGAAGTTCAAGTACGAGCAGGCTCAGAAGCTCAAGGAAGCCCGTCGCAACCAGGCGAACACGATCCTCAAGGAGGTCCGTTTCCGCCTGAAGATCGACAAGCACGACTACGAGACCAAGCGCAAGCGCGCCGAGGGCTTCCTCAAGGCCGGCGACAAGGTCAAGGCGATGATCCTCTTCCGCGGTCGCGAACAGTCGCGCCCCGAGATGGGCGTCCGCCTGCTCCAGCGCTTCGCGGAGGACGTCGCCGAGTTCGGCCAGGTCGAGTCCACCCCGACCATCGACGGTCGCAACATGGTGATGGTCATCGGCCCGCTGAAGAACAAGTCCGAGGCGAAGGCCGAGGCCAATGCGGTCCGCGCCGCTCGTCGCGAGGCCAACACCCCCGAGGACACGGCCGAGGCCGAGTCCGTCTAGTACTTCGCCGCCCCGGCCTCGGGGCCGGTGGACGCCCCGCTCGCGGGGCACCGGTTTCGCCCCGCCGAGCGCGGAGTGACGTTCATAAGGAGAGAACATGCCCAAGATGAAGACCCACTCGGGTGCCAAGAAGCGCTTCAAGGTGACCGGCTCCGGCAAGGTCATGAAGCAGCAGGCCGGCATGCGCCACAACCTGGAGTCCAAGTCCAGCGTTCGCACGCGCCGCCTCAACCAGGACCAGGTCCTCGCCCCGCAGGACGCCAAGGTCGCCAAGAAGCTTCTCGGTCTGTAGCCCACCGCCGGCGCAGCCCGCTGCGCCGCGTGGTCGCTACTCAGCCGACACGGATCGATAGGAAGAAACAGCAATGGCAAGAGTGAAGAGGGCCGTCAACGCCCACAAGAAGCGTCGCGTCATCCTCGAGCGCGCCTCGGGCTACCGCGGCCAGCGGTCGCGCCTCTACCGCAAGGCGAAGGAGCAGGTCACCCACTCCCTCGTCTACTCGTACCGCGACCGCCGCGCCAAGAAGGGCGAGTTCCGTCGTCTCTGGATCCAGCGCATCAACGCCGCGTCCCGCGCGAACGGCCTGACCTACAACCGCTTCATCCAGGGCCTCGCCCTGGCCGGCGTCCAGGTCGACCGCCGCATCCTCGCGGACCTCGCGATCACCGAGCCGGCCACGTTCGCCTCGCTCGTCGCGACCGCGAAGAGCGCGCTGCCCGCCGACACCTCGGCGCCCAAGGCCGCAGCGTAGTCAGCACGGCTTCCCGGAGGGGGTCGCGACCGAGAGGTCGCGGCCCCCTCCGTCGTCCGCGGGCCCTCCCGCGCCGTGTCTGCGGGGGCGGCGATCACCGCGCCGATAGGCTCGCCGCATGCTCGACAACCCCCGCTCTCCCCGTGTCCGCTCCGTGGCGAAGCTCACCCGCCGCCCGGCCCGGCTCGAGACGGGGCTCTTCCTCCTCGAGGGCCCGCAGGCACTCTCCGAGGCGCTGCAGTACCGCCCGGAGCTGATCGTCGAGTCGTTCGCGACTCCGACCGCTCTGGAGCGGCACCCCGAGATCGTCGCCTCCGCCGCCGAGGCGGAGGTGGACATCGAGTACGTGACCGAGGACGTCCTCGACGCGATGGCCGACACCGTCACTCCGCAGGGCTTCGTCGCGGTCTGCCGTCAGTTCCCCACGTCGCTCAAGGACGTCGTCGCCTCCGAGCCGCGCCTCGTGGCGGTGCTCGAGGAGGTCCGCGATCCGGGCAACCTCGGCACGATCATCCGTGCCGCCGACGCCGCCGGCGCTGACGCGGTCGTGCTGTCCGGGCGCTCGGTCGACCTCTACAATCCCAAGGTCGTGCGCTCCACGACCGGCTCGCTCTTCCACCTCCCGGTCGCGGTCGGCGCCGACCTCGCCGACGTGCTGGGCCGGCTCCGCGGCGTGGGCCTCCGCTCCGTCGCGGCCGACGTGAAGGGGGAGGACCTGCTCGACGTCCGCGCCCGCGGGGACCTCGCCCAGCCGACCGTCTGGGTCTTCGGCAACGAGGCGCGCGGCCTCGAGGACGAGTCGCTCGCCCTCGTCGACGGCGTGGTGGCGGTGCCCATCTACGGGGCGGCGGAGTCGCTGAACCTCGCGACCGCGGCCTCCGTCTGCCTGTACGAGAGCGCCTTCGCGCTGCGTTCCTGAGAGGAACCGGGCCGAGGGTGCCGCGAACCTGGAGAACAGGGCGCGTTGTTACCCTTCGGTTAAGAATTCCCTCATGATTTGACCGGCCCATCCCCGTGTGCTTCTCTGACGGCATGGTCACAGCCCCGCAAGACGAGCGCGCCGCCGCTCCCGCCGGTGAACCCCTCGTCGTCCTCTCCGGGGTGCAGAAGCACTACGGCGACTTCCAGGCTCTGAAGGACATCGATCTGACGGTGCACCGGGGCGAGGTCGTCGTGGTCCTCGGCCCCTCCGGATCCGGCAAGTCGACGCTCTGCCGCACGGTCAACCGGCTCGAGACGATCTCGGGCGGCACCATCACCATCGACGGGCAGAAGCTCCCGGAGGAGGGCAAGGGCCTCGCCGCGCTCCGCGCCGACGTCGGGATGGTCTTCCAGTCGTTCAACCTCTTCGCGCACAAGACGATCCTCGAGAACGTCACCCTCGGCCCGATCAAGGTCCGCGGGCTCTCCCGCAAGGACGCGGAGGCCCAGGCCACGGCGTTGCTCGACCGGGTCGGCGTCGGCCACCAGGCCGCCAAGACCCCGGCCCAGCTCTCCGGCGGGCAGCAGCAGCGCGTCGCGATCGCACGGGCGCTGGCGATGAAGCCCAAGGTGATGCTGTTCGACGAGCCGACCTCGGCGCTCGACCCCGAGATGATCAACGAGGTCCTGGACGTGATGGTCGGGCTCGCCAAGGACGGGATGACGATGATCGTCGTCACCCACGAGATGGGCTTCGCCCGGAAGGCCGCCGACCGCGTCGTGTTCATGGCCGACGGCGAGATCCTCGAGGACACCGACCCGGAGTCGTTCTTCACCGCGCCCCGCACCGACCGGGCCAAGGACTTCCTCTCCAAGCTCATCACGCACTAGAAGCGCGATCAGCAGCCACCAGGCAGGTCGGACCCGTGACCCGGGAGCCGACCCGACATCGCCCGCTCCGGCGGGCCGAACCCCAGGAAGGACGATCATGCGCACCAGGCTCATGTTCATGACCGCGGGACTCGCAGCAGCGACCCTCGCCCTCGCCGGCTGCTCCGGCGACTCCGGAACCGCCGGCGGCGGCGCCGGTGGAGGCTCCGAGGGAGGGACCTCCGCGTACGAGGTCGCCTCCGACGTCACTCTCGAGGGCAGCCCGACCTTCGACGCGATGACCGCGGACGGCAAGGTCGTCATCGGCGTCAAGGAGGATCAGCCCGGGCTGGGCTACCTCGACGCGGCGACCGGCGAGCGCTCAGGCTTCGACATCGAGATCGCGAAGTGGACCGCCGCCTCGCTCGGCTTCGCGGCCGACGCCATCGAGTTCAAGGCGATCCCGTCGGCCAACCGCGAGGCGTCGATCGTGAACGGCGACATCGACTACTACGTCGGCACCTACTCGATCACCGACAAGCGCAAGGAGCAGGTCGGCTTCGCCGGACCCTACTTCGAGACCGGCCAGCAGCTGCTCGTCGCGGCCGACAACGACACGATCACCGGGCCGGACGACCTCACCGCCGACACCACCGTGTGCTCGGCCACCGGCTCCACCCCGATCCAGAACATCCGCACCAACTACCCCGAGGTGAAGACCGAGGAGTTCGACACGTACTCGCAGTGCGTGGACGCCCTCTCCGACGGCACCGTCGACGCCGTCACCACCGACGGCGCGATCCTGATCGGCTACGCCGCTCAGAAGCCCGACGAGCTCAAGGTCGTCGGCGAGCCCTTCAGCACCGAGCTGTACGGCATCGGCCTGCCCAAGGACGACGACGCCCTGCGCCACTTCGTCAACGGCATGCTGACCGACGGCGGCGAGACCTGGAGCGCCATCTACGACGAGACGCTCGGCCAGTCCGGCACGACCGTCACCCAGCCGGCGGTGAACGACTACTAGGAGGCGCCCCGGGCGGCCCGACCGCCGCCCGGGGGTCCCCTCTCCTCGACCACCACCACCGCTCCGACAGAAGGGCCAGCCGCATGGATGTCCTGTTGAACAACCTCGACGTCTACGTCCCGGCCTTCGGCAACACCCTGATCCTCTTCAGCGTCTCGCTCGTGTTCGCCCTGCTGATCGGCACGGTGGTCGGCGCGATGCGCGTCTCGCCCGTCCCGATCGCCCGCGCGGTCGGCACGGTGTACGTGAACACCATCCGGAACACCCCGCTCACGCTGGTGATGTTCTTCTTCGCCTTCGGCTACCCCAAGCTCGACCTGCCGCAGGTGGACTACACGAACCTCGCGATCTGCGCCCTCAGCCTCTACACCGCGACCTACGTCGCGGAGGTGCTGCGGTCGGGCATCAACACTGTGCCGATCGGCCAGGCCGAGGCGGCCCGCGCGATCGGCCTCGACTTCGGCCTCACGATGACGCAGGTCGTCCTGCCCCAGGCCTTCCGCTCCGTGATCCCGCCGCTCATGAGCGTCCTGATCGCGCTGCTGAAGAACACCACCGTCGCCGCCGGCTTCTCGGTCGCGGAGGCGGGCACCATCGTCCGCGTGCTCAACGAGCGCGGCGAGAACAGCCTCATCGTCGTCCTCTGGGTGGCCCTGGTCTTCGTGGTCCTGGTCACCCTGCTCTCGCTCGTCCAACGTCAGCTCGAGAAGAAGTGGAGGGTCGCCCGATGAGCTCCGTCCTCTTCGACAACCCCGGCCCCCGGGCCGTCGTGCGCAACCGCGTCATCGGCGTCGTCGTCGTCCTGCTGATCGCGGCCTTCCTCGGCTTCGTGGTCTGGCGCTTCGCGGAGTCCGGCCAGTTCGACGCCTCCAAGTGGCGCGCGTTCGGCTACCCGCTGGTCTGGCAGAGCATCGGCGGCGCCCTCGGCCGCACGCTCGCGGCCTTCGCCACGGCGGGCGTCGCCAGCCTCGTCCTCGGCCTCCTCCTGGCGATCGGCCGGCTCTCGGACCGGCGCTGGATCAACGTCCCCGTCACGCTCTTCATCGAGCTGTTCCGGGCGATCCCCGTCCTGATCCTGATGATGCTGATGTACTACGGCCTGCCGTTCGCGGGCCTCAAGCTCAGCCCCTACCTCGCCGTCGTCATCGCCCTGACCCTCTACAACGGCTCCGTCTTCTCCGAGATCTTCCGCGCCGGCATCGAAGCCCTCCCGCGAGGACAGAAGGAGGCGGGCTACGCGATCGGCCTGCGCAAGTCCGGCGTGATGCGGCTCATCCTGTTCCCCCAGGCGATCCGCTCGATGCTGCCCGTGATCATCGCCCAGCTCGTCGTCGCCCTCAAGGACACGGCGCTCGGCTCGATCATCACCTACAACGAGCTGCTGTACTACGCGCGCTACCTGGGCAACCAGTCGAGCCTCGACAGCCCGATCATCCCGGCGGCGATCGTCATCGGAGCGATCTACATCGGCATCTGCCTCCTCCTCTCGGGGCTGGCGAAGTGGATCGAGATCCGCACCAAGAGCGGCGGACGCGGCGGCCGCACCATCGGCGGCCACCCCGCAGCCCGCGCGCAGACGGACACGCAGCTGATCGCTGTGCAGGATTGAACTGTGAGGATCGCCCGAGGGCGATCCTCACCGCGGTCGGCTTCCCGACGGGTCGGGTTCCGCAGAGCGTCCTGCGTCCGGCTAGGAGGAATCGCTCGCACGCGATTCCTCCGTTCGCCTCGAGGGTCCGGCGATCGCTCAGCGCATCGAGCGGTGGTGCTCCGCTCCGGCGTCGTCGACGCGGAGGCGGTGGTGATCGGGGAGTCGCGATCGATCCGGGCGTCTTCCCGTCCGGTGGTGCCCCGCCTCCTGCCGGTGGAGCAGCCTCCGACCCCGGCGCAGCGAGAACCCCGCCCCTGCTGGTCGAGCAGCGCCGGTGGCGGGGCTTCGAGAGCCGTCGGCGCAGACGGGGGCCTGGCCGCGGGCGAGCGCGACGAGCACCGCGCGCGGGCGGCGGGAGGGGGCGGAGGCCCTCGCCTACACTGGGGGATCGTGTCAGACAGCAACCCGATCACCGACGAGGCCGTCTCCGCGGCGGTCGCCGACGCCCTCGCCGCCATCGGCGCGGCGGGCGACTCCACCGCTCTGAAGTCCGCCCGAGCCGCCCACCTCGGCGAGGGGTCCGCCCTCGCCCGCCTCAACGCGCAGATGCGCTCCGTCCCGCCCGAGCACAAGGCGGCGTCCGGCAAGCTCGTCGGCGGTGCCCGCAAGCAGGTGGGCGACGCCTACGCCGCCCGCGAGGCCGAGCTCGTCGAGGCGGAGGACGCGGCCGCGCTCGAGGCCGAGCGCGTGGACGTCACCGCCGGCGCCAGCTTCGTGCGCCGCGGCGCCCGCCATCCCCTCTCTCTGCTCCAGGAGTCGATCGCCGACGTGTTCGTCGGGATGGGCTGGGAGATCGCGGAGGGGCCGGAGCTCGAGAACGAGTGGTTCAACTTCGACGCCCTGAACTTCGACGAGGACCACCCGGCCCGCGCCATGCAGGACACCTTCTTCGTCGACCCCGTCGACTCGCACCTGGTGCTGCGCACGCACACCTCGCCGGTGCAGATCCGCTCGATGCTCGAGCGCCCGCTGCCGCTCTACGTGATCGCTCCCGGACGGGTGTACCGCACCGACGAGCTCGACGCGACGCACACGCCCGTGTTCACGCAGTTCGAGGGTCTCGCCGTCGACCGCGGCCTGACCATGGCGCACCTGCGGGGCACCCTCGAGCACGTCGCGCGGATCCTTTTCGGCGACGACGCGCGCATCCGCCTGCGCCCGAACTACTTCCCCTTCACCGAGCCCAGCGCCGAGCTGGACGTCTGGCACCCGACCTTCGTCGGCGGTGCCCGCTGGATCGAGTGGGGCGGCTGCGGCATGGTCAATCCGAACGTGCTGCGCGCGGCCGGGATCGACCCGGAGGAGTACTCCGGGTTCGCCTTCGGCATGGGGATCGAGCGGACCCTGATGTTCCGCAACGACGTGAAGGACATGCGCGACATGGTCGAGGGCGACGTCCGCTTCAGCGAGCAGTACGGGATGGTGATCTGATGCGCATCCCGCTGAGCTGGCTGGGGGAGTACGTCGACCTCGAGCAGGACGTCACGACGGAGTCCGTGCACGCGGCCCTGGTGTCGGTCGGCCTGGAGGAGGAGGACGTCCACCGGTTCGAGGTGACCGGGCCCGTCGTCGTCGGTGAGGTGCTCGACCTCGCTCCGGAGCCGCAGAAGAACGGCAAGACCATCAACTGGTGCCACGTCCGCGTGGCCCCGGAGGGCGGGCGTGCCGCCGACGGCGGAGAGGACGTCCGCGGCATCGTCTGCGGAGCCCACAACTTCGCGGCCGGCGACAAGGTCGTCGTGTCACTGCCGGGCGCGGTCCTGCCCGGGCCGTTCCCGATCTCCGCGCGGAAGACCTACGGGCACGTGTCCGACGGGATGATCGCCTCGAGCCGCGAGCTCGGCCTCGGGGACGACCACGACGGCATCCTCCGCCTCGCCTCGCTCGGGCTCGACCCGGAGCCGGGCACGGACGCCGTCGCGCTCCTCGGTCTCGACGACGCCGCGGTCGAGGTCAACGTGACGCCCGACCGCGGCTACGCCTTCTCGATCCGCGGCATCGCCCGCGAGTACGCCCACGCCACCGGAGCCGCCTTCCGCGACCCCGCTCGGGCGCTCCCTCCGCACGAGCGCACGGAGACGGCCCCCGTCTTCCCCGTGTCCGTGGCCGACGAGGCGCCGATCCGCGGCCGTGTCGGCGCCTCCGTGTTCGTCACGCGCGTCGTTCGGGGCGTCGACGTCTCACGACCGACGCCGCCGTGGATGCTCGCGCGACTGCGACTGGCCGGCGTCCGCTCGATCTCGCTCGTCGTGGACATCACCAACTACGTGATGTTCGAGCTGGGCCAGCCGCTGCACGGCTACGACCTGGCGACCCTGCAGGGCGGCATCGTGGTGCGGCGCGCCGCGCCGGGGGAGACCCTCGAGACGCTCGACGGCCAGACCCGGCGCCTGCACGCGGAGGACCTCGTCATCGCCGACGACGGCGGGGCGATCGGCCTCGCCGGAGTGATGGGGGGCGCGCGCACCGAGATCTCGGACGCCACGTCCGACGTCCTGCTCGAGGCGGCGAACTTCGACCCGGTCTCGATCGCCCGGACGGCTCGCCGGCACAAGCTGCCGAGCGAGGCGTCGCGGCGCTTCGAGCGCGGCGTCGACCCCGAGGTGGCCTCGGTCGCCGCGGCCCGCGCGGTGCAGCTGCTCGTGGAGCTCGCCGGCGGCACGGCGGACGAGCTCGGCTCGGTCCTGGCCGACCCGCGCACGGCGGAGCCGGTCGAGCTGCCGGACGGCTACGTCGCAGGCCTCATCGGCGTGGAGTACACCCCGGAGGAGATCCGCGGCGCGCTCGTCGAGATCGGCGCCTCCGTCGAGGCCGGCGGAGCGGGCCTGCTGGTGACTCCGCCGAGCTGGCGCCCCGACCTCGTCGACCGCGCCTCGCTCGCGGAGGAGGTCGCCCGCATCACCGGGTACGACCGCATTCCGGCGATCCTGCCCGTAGCGCCTCCCGGCCGCGGTCTGACCCCGGGCCAGAGGCTGCGCCGGACTCTCGCCCAGGCGCTCGCCGCCGCGGGTCTGACCGAGGTGCTCTCGTACCCGTTCCTCTCGCGCTCGATCAACGACCGGCTCGGCTCGGTCGACGGGGAGCCGCAGGAGCAGATCACGCTCGCGAACCCGCTCGACGCGACCGCGGGCCAGCTGCGCATCTCGCTGCTGCCGGGTCTCGTGCAGGTCGCGGCCCGCAACCGCTCGCGCGGCCTGACGGATCTCGCGGTCTACGAGCTCGGCTCCGTCTTCCTCCCGGCCGCCGGCGGCCCGTTCGGCTCCGGGGCGCTCCCTGCGGGCGGGGCGCGTCCGTCCGCGGAGGTCGAGGCCGAGCTGAACGCGGGCATCCCACCGCAGCCGCGGCACCTCGCGGCGCTGCTCACGGGCGCCGCCGTCGTGCGCCAGCCCGGTGTCGCCGGCCGTGACGTCGACTGGCGCGACGCCCTCGACGTGGTCCGCGAGGTCTCCGCGGCGACCGGCACCGAGCTGGTGCTGCGCCAGGGGGCCCACGCCGCGCTGCACCCGGGCCGCACCGCCGAGGTCGTCCTCGACGGCGCGGTCATCGGCCACGCGGGGGAGCTGCTCCCGGCGCTCGCCGAGGAGCTCGACCTGCCGCGCCGCGTCGCCGTGGTCGAGCTCGACCTGGAGCCGCTGCTCGCGCGGGCCGGGAGGGTCGTCGTGGCCCGCCCGGTGGGCGCGCTGCCCGCCGCGACCCAGGACCTCTCGCTCGTCGTGCCGGTCGGCACCGCGGCCGCCGACGTGCACGCCGCCGTCGCCGAGGGGGCGGGCGAGCTGCTCGAGGCGATCCGCCTGGTCGACGACTACCGCGGCACCGGGCTCTCCGAGGGGACGAAGTCGCTGACCTTCGCGCTGCGCTTCCGCGCGCCGGACCGCACGCTCACCGCGGCCGAGGCGACGGCCGCGAAGGAGAACGGCGTGGCCGTGGCGGCGGAGCGCTTCGGCGCCCGACTCCGCGAGTGAGGCAGGGGGTCCCGTCCGGTTCGGCCGGGCGGGGCCCCGCACCCGCACCGGCTAGGCTCTCGGGCATGACTTTCTCCGTGGCGGTGGCCGGTGCGAGCGGCTACGCGGGCGGCGAGCTGCTACGACTGCTCGCCGACCACCCCGAGTTCGAGGTGCGCACGGTGACGGCGCACGCCAACGCGGGTCAGCCCCTCGTCGCCGTGCACCCGCACCTCCGCTCGCTCCGCGACCTCGTCCTCGTCGACACGACGACCGCAAACCTCGCCGGGCACGACGTCGTCTTCCTCGCCCTCCCGCACGGGAAGTCGGGCGAGATCACCGCGACCCTCCCCGAGGACGTCCTCGTCGTCGACTGCGGCGCCGACCACCGGTTGACCGACCCGCAGGACTGGGCCGACTTCTACGGGGGCGACTTCGCCGGGGCCTGGCCCTACGGGCTCCCGGAGCTGCTGATCGGCGGCGGCGGACGCAAGCAGCGCGAGGCGCTCGCCGGAGTGCGGCGCATCGCCGTCCCCGGCTGCAACGTCACGGCGATCACGCTCGGCCTGGCCCCCGGCCTGCACGCCGGAGTGATCGAGTCGTCGGACCTCGTCGCGGTCCTCGCCGTCGGACCCTCGGGTGCGGGCAAGAGCCTGCGGACCGACCTCCTCGCCAGCGAGCTCCTCGGCTCCGCGCACGCCTACGGCCTCGGCGGAGCGCACCGTCACAATCCCGAGATCCGGCAGAACCTCCTGCTCGCCGGAGCCGGACCCGTCTCGATCTCGTTCACCCCGGTCCTCGTGCCGATGTCCCGGGGCATCCTGGCGACCTCGACCGCGCGCCTCGCCCCCGGCGTCTCCGCGCAGGACGTGCGCGCCGCGTGGGAGACCGCCTACGGCGACGAGACCTTCGTCCAGCTGCTGCCGGAGGGCTCCTTCCCCCGGACGGCCGACGTGGTGGGGGCGAACACCGCTCTGATCGGACTCGCCGTGGACGAGCGGGCCCGCCGCGTCGTGGTCGTCTCGGCCATCGACAACCTGGTCAAGGGCACCGCGGGCGCGGCCGTCCAGTCCACCAACATCGCCCTGGGACTCCCGGAGTCCCTCGGCCTGAGCGTGAACGGAGTCGCGCCGTGAGCGTCACCGCAGCAGCAGGGTTCCGGGCGGCCGGAGTCGTCGCCGGGCTGAAGTCGACCGGAGCGCGCGACGTCGCGCTCGTGCAGAACCTCGGCCCGCTGCAGAGCGCCGCCGCGGTCTTCACGAGCAACCGCTGCAAGGCGAACCCCGTCCTCTGGAGCGAGCAGGTGATGCGCGACGGCGTCGTCTCGGCGATCGTCCTCAACTCCGGCGGCGCCAACTGCTACACGGGTGCTCAGGGCTTCCAGGTCACCCACCGCACCGCGGAGCTCGTGGGTGAGAGCCTCGAGGTGTCCGCCGGCGACGTGCTGGTGTGCTCCACCGGGCTGATCGGCGACCAGCTCGACCTCGCGAGGCTCACCACCGGCGTGGCCGGCGCCTCCGCCGAGCTCGCCGGGGGACCCGAGGCGGGCGAGGCGGCCGCCCGCGCGATCATGACCACCGACACGGTCCCGAAGCAGGCGGTGGTCCGCTCCGAGCAGGGCTGGAGCATCGGCGGCATGGCCAAGGGCGCCGGGATGCTCGCGCCGGGTCTGGCGACGATGCTGGTCGTGATCACGACCGACGCGGCCCTCGAGTCCGCCGCTCTCGACACCGCCCTGCGGGCCGCGACCCGCGTCACCTTCGACCGCCTCGACTCGGACGGCTGCATGTCGACGAACGACACCGTCGCATTGCTCGCGAGCGGCGCCAGCGGCGTCGAGGCCGACGCCGACGAGTTCACCGAGGCCCTGACCGCGGTCTGCCGCGACCTCACCCTGCAGCTGCAGGCGGATGCGGAGGGCGCCGACCACGACGTCGCGATCCGCGTGCTGAACGCCGCGACCGAGGACGAGGCCGTGGTCGTCGCCCGCGCCGTCTCCCGCAGCAACCTGTTCAAGGCAGCGATCTTCGGCAAGGACCCCAACTGGGGTCGCGTCCTCGCCGCCGTGGGCACGACCGATGCGCAGTTCGACCCGTACGGCATCGACGTGGCGATGAACGGGGTGCAGGTCTGCCTCGCGGGCGAGCCGCACGAGAGCCGCGACCTCGTCGACCTCGCCCCTCGGCAGGTCGCCGTCGACATCGACCTGCACGCCGGCGACGCGACGGCCACGATCTGGACCAACGACCTCACGCACGACTACGTGCACGAGAACTCCGCGTACTCGAGCTGAGGCGGCCATGACCGACGACACCACCCTCTCGGCCGAGAGCCGCGCCGAGCGCGAGGCCGCACCCGGGAAGGCCGCGACGCTCATCGAGTCGCTGCCCTGGCTGCAGAGCTTCCACGGGCGCACGATGGTGATCAAGTTCGGCGGCAACGCGATGGTGTCGGAGGAGCTGCAGCGCTCCTTCGCCCAGGACATGGTCTACCTTCGCTACGCCGGGATCCGCCCGGTGGTCGTCCACGGCGGTGGGCCCCAGATCTCGCGGATGCTCGACCGGCTCGGGATCGAGAGCGAGTTCCGGGGCGGCTACCGGGTCACGAGCCCCGAGGCGATGGAGGTGGTGCGGATGGTGCTCACCGGCAGCATCAGCCGCGACATCGTCCGCCGGATCAACGAGCACGGCCCCCTCGCCGCCGGCATCTCCGGTGAGGACGCGGGCCTCTTCGTCGGCCGCCGCCGCGGTGTCGTGATCGACGGCGAGGAGCACGACCTCGGACTCGTCGGAGACGTGATCGCCGTGGACCCCGCCGCCGTCCTCGCTCAGCTCGAGGCCGGCCGGATCCCGGTCGTGTCCTCGATCGCCCCCGACTCGGACGACCCCACGCAGTCGCTGAACGTCAACGCCGACGCCGCCGCCGCCGCGCTGGCCGTCGCGCTCGGCGCCGAGAAGCTCGTCGTCCTCACCGACGTGGCCGGCCTCTACTCCGACTGGCCCGACCGCGAGTCGCTCGTCTCGCACATCCGCTCGGACGACCTCGCGGCTCTGCTGCCCTCGCTCGAATCGGGCATGATCCCCAAGATGACCGCCTGCCTCGACGCCGTGCGCGGGGGAGTGCCCAAGGCCGCCATCATCGACGGCCGCATCCCGCACTCGATCCTGCTCGAGGTGTTCACCTCGGAGGGCATCGGCACCGAGGTCGTCGCCTCGCTCGACCCCCGCGACCGGGAGCGAATGTCGGGCCGCTGATCCTCAGCGGCCCCGGCTCCGAGCGTCCGTCCCATCCGGGACGCGCGCACCGTCGGCCCTCGCGGCCGGACCGCTCCGATCGAAAGGCCACCATGTCCATCCCCACGACCGCGTCCCGCACCGGCTCGGCGCGCGACCGCTACTCCGCCGCGATGATGCAGACCTTCGCGCCGCCGCTCGCCGTGCTCGAGCGCGGCGAGGGCTGCCGGGTCTGGGACGTTGACGGGCGGGAGTACCTCGACTTCCTCGGCGGCATCGCCGTCAACTCGCTCGGCCATGCGCATCCCGTGTTCGTCGAGGCCGTGACGCGCCAGGCCGGTGCGCTCGCCCACGTCTCCAACTACTTCGCGACCGCCCCGCAGATCGAGCTCGCCGAGACCCTGCGCCGCCTCACCGGGGCCGGGGAGACGGGCCGCGTCTACTTCGCCAACTCGGGCACCGAGGCCAACGAGGCGGCCTTCAAGCTGGCGCGGCTGAACGCGGCCGGCGGCCGGCACCGCGTCCTGGCGCTGCAGAACGCGTTCCACGGGCGGACGATGGGCGCGCTCGCTCTGACCGGCAAGGCGGCCATGCGTGCGCCGTTCGAGCCGATGCCGGGAGGGGTCGAGCACCTCGAGGCGAGCATCGAGGCCCTCGAGGCGGCTCTCGACGAGTCCGTCGCCGCGCTGATCGTCGAGCCCATCCAGGGGGAGGCGGGCGTCATCCCGCTGCCGGCCGGCTACCTCGAGCGCGCGCGGGAGCTCACCCGCGAGCACGGCGCGCTGCTCATCGTCGACGAGATCCAGACCGGGGTCGGGCGGACCGGACGCTGGTTCGCCTACCAGGAGGCGGGGATCCTGCCCGACGCCGTCACCCTGGCCAAGGGGCTCGGCGGAGGCTTCCCCGTCGGAGCGCTGGTGACCTTCGGCGAGGCGTCCGACCTCCTGCAGAAGGGCCACCACGGCAGCACCTTCGGCGGCAATCCGCTCGCGACCGCCGTGGCCGGAGCCGTGCTCGCCGAGATCGAGCGCGCCGACCTTCTCGGCAACGCGCGGGAGCGCGGGGCGCAGATCGTCGACGCGTTGACCGCTCTCGACTCGCCCCTGATCGGAGGGGTCCGCGGCGCGGGCCTCCTCCTGGGCATCGCCCTGACCCGGCCGGTCGCCGCCGAGCTCGCCGCCGCCTGCCTCGACGCCGGCCTGATCGTGAACGCGGCGAACGACTCGAGCATCCGGCTCGCGCCTCCGCTCGTGGTGACCGCCGCCGACGTCGCCGAGTTCGCCGAGCGCTTCGGCCGCGCACTGCAGAACCTTTGACCCCGTACCTCCACCGAAAGCGACCAGCACCGTGACCCGCCACTTCCTCCGCGACGACGACATCACTCCCGCCGAGCAGGCCGAGATCCTCGACCTCGCCCTCGAGCTCAAGCGCGACCGCTTCTCCCGGAAGCCCCTCGCCGGGCCGCAGACCGTCGCCGTGATCTTCGACAAGTCCTCCACGCGCACCCGCGTCTCCTTCGCGGTCGGCATCGCCGATCTCGGCGGCAGCCCCCTGATCATCTCGACCGCGAGCAGCCAGCTCGGCGGCAAGGAGACCGCCTCCGACACGGCGCGGGTCCTGGAGCGCCAGGTCGCCGCGATCGTGTGGCGCACCTACGCGCAGTCGGGCCTGGAGGAGATGGCGCGCAGCACGCGCGTGCCGGTCGTCAACGCGCTCTCGGACGAGTTCCACCCGTGCCAGCTCCTCGCCGACCTGCTGACCATCCGCGAGCACCGCGGTCACCTCGCCGGCCTCACGCTCACGTTCTTCGGCGACGGAGCGAGCAACATGGCGCACTCGTACCTCCTGGCGGGGGCCACGGCCGGCATGCACGTCCGCATCGTCTCCCCGGAGTCGTACTCGCCGGACGCGGCGGTCCTGGCCGATGCGCAGCGCATCGCCGCGACCACCGGCGGATCGGCGATCACCACGACCGACCCCGACGAGGGCGCGGCCGGCTCCGACATCGTGATCACGGACACGTGGGTGTCGATGGGCAAGGAGGACGAGAAGGCGGCGCGCGTCGCGACCTTCGGCGCCTACCGGGTCGACGCCGCCACGATGGCCGCTGCCGCTCCCGACGCGCTGTTCCTGCACTGCCTGCCCGCGGACCGCGGCTACGAGGTGACCGCCGACGTGATCGACGGCCCGCAGAGCGTGATCTGGGACGAGGCGGAGAACCGCCTGCACGCGCAGAAGGCCCTGCTCGTGTGGCTCCTGGAGCGCGCCGGCACCGCCGACGCCGCTCAGTAGACTCGACAGCCGAACCCGAGGAGAACCATGACGGAACGACCCTCCGCCCGCGCGGGCGAGGCCGGAGCCCTGTGGGGCGGCCGCTTCGCCGGCGGCCCCTCGCCCGAGCTCGCCGCGCTCTCGAGGTCGACCCACTTCGACTGGCAGCTCGCCCCCTACGACCTCGCCGGCTCTCGCGCCCACGCCCGGGCGCTCGCCGGAGCGGGCTACCTCGACGACGCCGAGCTCACCGCGATGCTCGCGGCGCTCGACCGGCTCGAGGCTGCCGTCGCCGACGGGAGCTTCGCCGCCGACGAGTCGGACGAGGACGTGCACGGCGCCCTCGAGCGCGGCCTGATGCTCGAAGCCGGTCCCGAGCTCGGCGGCAAGCTCCGCGCGGGGCGCTCGCGCAACGACCAGATCGCCACCTTCGTCCGGATGTACCTCCGCGACCACGCGGCGCTCGTCTCGGAGCTGGTGGTGCAGCTCATCGACGCCCTCGCCGCGCAGGCGTCGGCGCACCCGACGGCGATCATGCCCGGGCGCACCCACCTCCAGCACGCTCAGCCCGTGCTCCTCGCGCACCATCTGCTCGCCCACGGCTGGGCGCTGCTGCGCGATCTGGAGCGCCTGCGGGACTGGGCCGTCCGGGCGGACGTCTCGCCCTACGGCTCGGGCGCCCTCGCCGGCTCGACCCTCGGCCTCGACGCCGAGGCGGTCGCCCGCGATCTCGGCTTCGCGTCGAGCGTGCCGAACTCGATCGACGGGACGGCCAGCCGCGACCTCGTCGCCGAGTTCGCCTTCGTCACCGCCATGATCGGGATCGACGTCTCGCGCATCGCGGAGGAGGTCATCCTCTGGAACACGCGGGAGTTCGCCTTCGTCACGCTCGACGACGGCTACTCGACCGGGTCCTCGATCATGCCGCAGAAGAAGAACCCCGACATCGCCGAGCTCGCCCGGGGGAAGTCCGGCCGCTTGATCGGCAACCTCACCGGGCTGCTCGCGACCCTCAAGGCGCTGCCGCTCGCCTACAACCGCGACCTGCAGGAGGACAAGGAGCCGGTCTTCGACTCGGTGACGACCCTCGAGGTGCTGCTGCCCGCGTTCAGCGGCATGATCGCGACCCTCACCTTCCACACCGACCGGATGGCGGAGCTCGCGCCCCAGGGCTTCTCCCTCGCGACCGACGTGGCCGAGTGGCTCGTGAAGAAGCACGTGCCCTTCCGGGACGCCCACGAGATCACCGGTGAGCTGGTCAAGCTGGCGGAGTCGCAGGGGAGGGGGCTCGAGGATCTCGACGACGCCGCGCTCGCCTCGGTGTCGCCGCTGCTCACTCCAGACGTGCGGTCCGTCCTCAGCATCGAGGGATCGGTGGCGAGCCGGGACGGTGTCGGCGGCACGGCTCCCGACCGCGTCGCGGAGCAGCTCGCCCGGCTGACCGAGCGCGTCCGGGTCGTGCGCGGATCCCTCCGGGGGGAACGCCCGTGACTCTTCGAGGAGCGCCGGGCGACGACGGACGTCCGCCGCTGCGCCCCTGGCAGCAGCGGACTCTGGTGCTCGTCGCCGCAGTCGTCATCGTCGCGGTGATCGTGATCACCCTCGTGTCGGGCCAGAGCTTCTTCTGAGCGCCGACCTCCCCGATCTCTCGCGCTCGGCCCTCGAGGTGGCACCGGAGCTGCTCGGCCGCGTCCTCCTGCACCGCAGGCCGGAGGGCGTGGTCGGCGTCCGGCTGACCGAGGTCGAGGCGTACCTCGGAACCGGTGAGGATCCGGGCTCGCACGCGCACCGCGGACCGACACCCCGGACGGCTCCCATGTTCGGTCCGCCCGGGTCCGTGTACGCGTACTTCACGTACGGGATGCACACCTGCGTGAACATCGTCTGCTCCCCGGCGGGCACGGCGTCGGCGGTGCTGCTGCGCGCCGGCGAGGTCGTATCGGGGGAGGATCTCGCGATGATCCGGCGCGGACCCGTTCGCAGCCGGGATCTGGCCCGCGGACCCGCACGGCTGGCGAAGGCCCTCGGAGTCCGTCTCACCGAGTCGGGCGACCCGCTCGAGGCGGCGTTCGAGCTGCTGCCGGGGGAGAGGCCGTCCTCCGTGGCGGCGGGCCCGCGCACCGGCGTCTCGGGCCCGGGCGGCGGGGACGACTTCCCGTGGCGCTTCAGCATCCCGGGCGACCCCACCGTCTCGCCTTACCGGAGAGCAGTGCCCCGGCGGCGGCCCGGAGCTCAGCCCGCGAGGTAGAGCCGCGCGAGCACGCCGAGAGCCGCCGACCAGGCGAGGCTCGCCAGCGTGCCGATGATGAACCGCTCGCGCGCCTCCGGGGAGGCGAGCTCGCTGAAGCGGCCGACGCCCTTGATCGCCACCACGACCGCGATCCCCTCGGGGAGACCGCTCATCAGTGCGCCGGCCGTCGCGATCCGCTCGAGGACCCCGATCGTCGTCCCGCCGCGGAGCACCTCGATCGGCTGGCCGATCGCCGAGGGCGCGCTCCCGGCGGCGGGGCGGGAGGTTCCGGCGACCATGATGCCGCCGTGGCTGCCGCTGCGGGAGTCGGCCGTCGCGAGCCGGAGGGTGAGCAGCACGACCGGCCCGCCGCCCGCGACCGCCAGCGCGAAGGCCAGCACCGCCACCAGGACGGAGTGGATCGGGGGCGCGGACGGTCCGGCGACCGCCGTGAGGAGGAAGGCGGCGGCCGCCGCCGCGAGGGGGATCCAGGCGAGCTGCGGACGGCGCAGGCGCACGGCCAGCACCGCACCGGCGAGACCGGCGAGCAGCACGAGCACCACGCCCGTCCACGAGGCGGACTGCAGCGCGGAGGCGAGGAGCAGGGCGGGAGATCCGGGGGGTGCCGTCATCGGGGTGTCCTCTCGTCGGTGGGGTCGAGCGTACGGTCGACCACTGTCAGCAGGCGCGCGAGCGCGTCACGGGCGGGAGCGTCGACTCGAGCACTCGCCGCGCGGACCCGGAGGCTGACCGCCTGCGGGCTGACGGCGAGGCGCTCGGCCGCATCCTTCTGGGAGAGGCCGCTCTCGAGCAGGTCGACGATCTGCCAGCCGGCCTCGGAGCGCGCGTCGCGCAGCAGGAGGAGCGGATCGATCAGCGCCTGGACGTCCACCGGTGCCGGCGCCGCCGTTCCCGGTGCGTCCGGATCGAGGGAGAAGCGCGTCGGCCGGCCCTTCGCCGCCTCGACCGCCCGGCGCGCCGCGAAGTACGCCTCCCCGGTCGCCGCTCTCGTGGTCGCGGGGAGTGGCCGGTCGACGGGGCCGATCCCGAGGCCGATGCTCCAGTGGCCGGTCCGGTGCAGCTCGAGCACGAGCGCGACGACGGCATCGGCCCGGTCGAGCACGCACTGGAACTCGTCGCCCGCCGTCCGCTCCGGGGGCAGGACGAACGTCGCCCGACCGTCGTCGATCAGGCTCGCGATCGCCTGGTCCACGCGGTCGTGGTCGTGCCTGCTGTCGCGCTGATCCGCGGTGATGACGAACATCGGACCTCCTCGATCAAGTATCGGCACTTGATCGCCCGGGATCAAGCCTGTGCGCTTGACTCCCGGAGACCGGCTCCTTCTCGCCGCGGTAGCCTGGTCGGGTGATCGACCAGCACCTCCCCGGGTCCGCGACGAGCCCGCAGCTCGACCCCGCCTTCGACTCCGTGTGGGACGAGCTGGTCTGGCGAGGCTCGGTGCACGTGTCGACCGATGCGGGAGCGTTGCGCGAGCTGCTGTCGGGGGAGCCGATCACCTACTACTGCGGGTTCGACCCGACCGCGCCCAGCCTCCACCTCGGGAACCTGGTGCAGCTGATCGTCATGCGCCGGCTCCAGCTGGCCGGGCATCGGCCGCTCGGGCTCGTCGGCGGCTCGACCGGGCTGATCGGGGATCCGCGTCCGACGGCCGAGCGGACGCTGAACTCGCGCGAGACGGTGACGGCGTGGGTCGAGCGCCTCCAGGCGCAGGTGTCCCGGTTCGTTCCCGCGGGCGGCGACAACGGGCTGCGCCTGGTCAACAACCTCGACTGGACCGCTCCGCTGTCGGCGATCGACTTCCTGCGGGAGATCGGGAAGCACTTCCGCGTGGGGACGATGCTCAAGAAGGACGCGGTCAGCGCCCGCCTCAACTCCGACGCGGGGATCAGCTACACCGAGTTCAGCTACCAGATCCTGCAGGGTCTCGACTACCTGGAGCTCTACCGGCAGTACGGGTGCGTCCTGCAGACCGGCGGCAGCGACCAGTGGGGCAACCTGACGAGCGGGACCGACCTGATCCACCGCACGGAGGGCGTGTCGGTCCACGCGATCGGCACACCGCTGGTGATGAACTCCGACGGCACCAAGTTCGGCAAGAGCGAGGGCAACGCCGTCTGGCTCGACTCCGAGCTCACCAGCCCGTACGCGTTCTACCAGTTCTGGGTCAACACGGACGACCGCGACGTCGCCGACCGCCTGCGGATCTTCACCTTCCTGCCGCGCACGGAGATCGAGCGCCTGGAGAAGGCCGCCGCCGACGAGCCGTTCCGCCGGGAGGCGCAGCGCGCGCTCGCCTGGGAGGTCACGTCGCTGGTGCACGGAGCGGAGGCGACGCGCTCGGTGATCGACGCCTCGGCCGCGCTCTTCGGCAAGGGCTCGCTCGAGGGGATCGACCCGGTCATCCTCCGCGGCGCGCTCGAGGCGGTGCCCTCGATGGAGGCGACACCGGAGACGCCGGCGCTGCAGGCGTTCGTCGAGACCGGACTCGTCGCCAGCACGGGGGAGGCGCGACGGGCACTCGCTCAGGGAGGGCTCTCGGTGAACAACACCGCCCTCCCGTCCGAGACCGTCACGCTCGGCGAGCTCCCGTTGATCGACGGGATCGCCGTCCTCCGTCGCGGCAAGAAGAGCTTCGCCGGGGCCTTCGTCCGCTGACCGCGTGCCCGCTGTCCTCGAGCGGACGCGGACGATGACGGCGTCGGCGGTCTCATCAGCTCGGTGTCCGGTAGCCGGTAGCCGGTAGCCGGTAGCCGGTGTCCGGTGTCCGGTGTCCGGTGTCCGGTGTCCGGTGTCCGGTAGCCGGTGTCCGGTGTCCGGTGTCCGGTGTCCGGTAGCCGGTAGCCGGTAGCCGGATGTCCGGTGTCGGGTACCGAGTCGGACACTCAGCGACGCAGAGCCCTTGAATCGCGACACGCCCGGGACGCAGGCGATTTGCCGCTCGGCCGAGGCCCGACGTAATGTAACTCCTCGTCACCCCAAAGGAGCGGCAAGCGGGAGTCAGGCGCAGAGCGTCGAGACCAGCTGGCCCACCTCAAGCGGGGACCATCCCCTCGCTCCCAGGCCTGTTAGAGATTCGTCTCTTGAAGACTGCAGGATCGCGAGCGTAAGATGCAAAGCCTCCACGGGACACGGTCCCGGCTTCGTTGCAAGGCCTCACGGCCCAGCCCGGTGCAGCGGTGCGATCCTCGATCGCGCAGCGAACACCACGGAAAAGCCGGACTTGACACGGCCTGCGGATGTGCTAAGTTAGTCGAGTTGCCACGGAGGCGATCGGGACTTCGGTTCTGACAAGTCTAACCGGTCTCGGCAAGCAAGACAAATCGAGTGGCTCACGCCCTCGTGCAGCAAACTTCGATCACTTTCGTTGTGAAGCACCGTTCTGGTGTGGAGGCGGGATGTGTCCGATTCTTGAGAACTCAACAGCGTGCACTATGTTCAATGCCAATTTTATACCCCGGCCTTGATCTTCGGATCGGGTT
>NZ_PSVO01000023.1:52342-53477 GCF_002932325.1 Rathayibacter sp. AY1E2 | reverse complement strand
CGGGCCCGGCCCGCCTCCGTGCCGGCCGCCGCCGCGCTCCCCGTCATCGCGAAGCCGCCGATCCGCAAGCTCGCGAAGGACCTCGACGTCGACCTCCTCGAGGTGCAGGCCACCGGCCTCGCCGGCGAGGTCACCCGCGACGACGTCATCCGCCACGCCTCCCAGGCCAGCGTCTTCCGCAACATCCAGACCCCCGCCTGGGGCGACGACCGCGAGGAGCGGATCCCCGTGCGCGGCGTCCGCAAGGCGATCGCCGCCGCGATGTCGACGAGCGCGTTCACCGCGCCCCACGTCAGCGTCTTCGTCGACGTCGACGCGACCCGCACCATGGAGTTCGTCAAGCGCCTCAAGAACTCGCCCGACTTCGCCGGCGTCAAGGTCTCGCCGCTGCTCATCATGGCCAAGGCCATCATCTGGGCCGTCCGCCGCAACCCCACCGTCAACTCCGCCTGGACCGACACCGAGATCGTCGTCCGCCACTACGTCAACCTCGGCATCGCCGCGGCCACCCCGCGCGGACTGCTCGTCCCCAACGTCAAGGACGCCCAGTCGATGAGCCTCCTCGAACTGGCGCAGGCCCTCGAGAAGCTCACCCTCGACGCCCGCGACGGCAAGACCACCGCCGCCGACATGCAGAACGGCACCATCACCATCACCAACATCGGCGTCTTCGGGATGGACACGGGCACCCCCATCCTCAACCCCGGCGAAGTCGCGATCATCGCCCTCGGCACGATCAAGCAGAAGCCCTGGGTCGTCGATGGCGAGGTCCGCCCCCGCTTCGTCACCACGGTCGGCGGCTCCTTCGACCACCGCGTCGTCGACGGCGACGTCGTCAGCCGCTTCGTCGCCGACGTCGCCAGCGTGCTGGAGGAACCGGCGCTGCTGCTCGACTGAGCGAATTCCTCCTTCGTCGTCATCCGCTCCGCGGTCGGCTGTACGAGGTGGGGGCGTGTCGTGGAGCGGGGAGCGTACCGCTACGGCGAATCGCTGGAACGCGATTCGGCGGTGAGCTCGGCGGTGCTCGATGGAGCGGATTCCTCCTTCGTCGTCATCCGCTCCGCGGTCGGCTGTACGAGGTGGGGGCGTGTCGTGGAGCGGGGAGCGTACCGCTACGGCGAATCGCTGGAACGCG
>NZ_PSVO01000023.1:0-52333 GCF_002932325.1 Rathayibacter sp. AY1E2 | reverse complement strand
GATTCCTCCTTCGTCGTCATCCGCTCCGCGGTCGGCTGTACGAGGTGGGGGCGTGTCGTGGAGCGGGGAGCGTACCGCTACGGCGAATCGCTGGAACGCGATTCGGCGGTCAGCTCGGCCCTGCGGGCGAGCGTGCGCTGACGCGGCTCGGCCCTGCGGGCGAGCGTGCACGGATGCGGCTCGGCCCTTCGCTGTCGAGGGAGGGCGGGTGGTCTCCGCTGAGGGTGCGGGGCACGGGCCGCGGCTGCGCCGGCGGGAGCGGGGAGAGCGGGGGAACGGCAGCGGTCAGCGGGGGGAGACGGCGAAGGAGTGCAGGGCGAGGGCGTCGCTCAGGCGGGCGGCGACGCGGGCGCCGCGGACGCTGGTGCCCTGGGGGTCCAGCGGCGGGCTGACGACGGCGGCGCCGAGGCGGCCGGGCGCGGAGAGGACGAGGGCGCCCGAGACGCTCGACTTGGCGGGCACGCCGACCGCGCGCATCCAGCGGCCCGAGCCGTCGTAGACGCCGCACGTCGCCATGACCGCGACCACGTCGCGCGCGACCGACGCCGGCACGACCCGCTCGCCGGTCCCCGGGTGCACGCCGCCGAACGCGAGCGTCGCGCCCATCGCGGCCAGGTCGCGGACGTCGACCAGCACGGCGCACGCCCGGGCGTACGCGGAGACGGCGTCGTCGGCGCTGCGGTGCAGGGTGCCCTCCGCGCGCATCAGGTGCGCGAGGGCGTGATTCCGGTCGCCGAGGAGGTGCTCGTCGGCGGCGACGCTCTCGTCGACGGAGAGCGGGCGGCCGGCGAAGGCGGAGAGGCCGCGGAGGATCCGCTCGCTCCGGCCGTCGGCGTCGCCGCCGTCGACCAGGGCGGCGGTCAGCAGCGCTCCCGCGTTGACCATCGGGTTCGGCGGACGCCCGGTGCCGCTCTCGAGCTTGAGGGCGTCGAAGGCCTCGCCGGTGGGCTCGATGCCGACGCGGTCGAGCGCGTCGCCGCCGGTGTCGAGGAGCGCGAGCGCGAACAGGAACGGCTTCACGGCCGACTGGATGCTGAACCGCGACTCCGCGTCGGCGCTCGCGCGGACGGACCCGTCGGGCAGGACGAGCGCGATCGCGCAGAGTCCCGGGTCGGCGTCCGCGAGCGCGGGGATGCTGTCGTCGACCTCGCCCCCGTCGTCCGGCAGCACCTCCCGGCGCAGCGCCTCGAGGTCGAAGGCCAGGGGATCGGGGAGGGGGCTCATCCGTCCACTCTGTCAGGGCGGGGAGCCCGTCGCGTCCCGGGCCTCAGACGAGCCCGAACTCCGCGTCCAGCGCGTCCAGCTCCGCGGCGAACGACGCGCGCAGACTCTCCTTCTCGTCGGCGGGCAGCCAGGAGGCCTCCGCTCCGGTGAGCGCCATCGCGCGCAGCTGAGCGGCGGTCGCGCCGATCGGGCCGGCGGCGAGGCGGTACTCGTCGGCGAGCGTGGTCGGGAACATCCCGGGATCGTCGGAGCACGGCACGACCCGCAGTCCCGCGTCGAGCATCGCCCGGATGGACGCGCGCCGCCAGGGCCGCCAGGAGCGGCGCGAGGTCGTCGAGGCGACGGTGAACACCACGCCCTGCTCGCGGACGCGCTCGACGACGGCGGGGTCCTCGAGGACGAAGTAGCCGTGGTCGATCCGGTCGCAGCCCAGCAGATCGAGGCAGGTCGTCGTGTTGGCCGCGGTCGGGGCGTGCTCGGAGGAGTGGGCGGTCCGGCCCAGGCCGGCCTCCCCGGCGAGGCGGTAGGCGTCGGCGAAGCGCTCGGGCGGACCCGCCGTCTCGAGGTTGTCGAGCCCGATCCCCGCCACGTACTCGTGGGGGTGGCGGACGACCTCGCGGACCAGCTCGAGCGCCTCCTCCCCGCTGCGGCCCGCGGCCTGAGCCGGGACGGTTCCCGACGGGGCCCGCGGGACCGCGCGGCTCCGGGAGGCCGGACGCGGTCCCGCGGGTCGGACGCCGCTACGCCGTGAGCGCGACCGCCGTCCACGAGACGGGCGGGAGGGTCAGCGTCAGCACGCCGTCCTCGAGCGTCGCCGTGGCCTCGCGCAGGCGCACGCGGTTCTGGTCGTCACGCGTGTTCTTCGCGTAGGGGTCCTCGTCGAACAGGGCCAGCGCCTCCGCGATGCTCGAGACTCCGAGGCCGCTGACGTCGACGGTGACCTCGATCGGCTCCGTCTGCGACCGGTTCACCAGGAAGACGGCCGCGCGGCCCTCGTCGACGGTGGCGACGGAGTCGATGAGCGGAGCGTCGCCGTGACGGGCGGTCGAGTAGGTCCCCGCGTCGATCCGGGGGCGCAGCACCGAGCCGGAGGCCAGGCGCGCGGTGGTCGAGAACGGGAAGAACGTGGTCTGGCGCCACGCGGCTCCGCCCGGCTCGGTCATGATCGGCGCGATCACGTTGACGAGCTGCGCGAGGGAGGCGGAGGTGACCCGGTCGGAGTTCTTCAGCAGCGTGATCATCAGGTTGCCGAGGACGACGGCGTCGGCGACGGAGTAGACGTCCTCGAGCAGGCGCGGGGCGTAGGCCCACTCGCGGGTGCTCTGGTCGCCCTCGGCGTCGGCCTTCTCCTTGGCCTGCCACTCCTCGAGGTACCAGACGTTCCACTCGTCGAAGGAGAGCTTGATGTCCTTCGTCTTCTTGAGCTTGAACTTCACGTGGTCCACGGTCGCCGCGACGGTGGCGATGAAGTACTCCATGTCGAGGGAGGAGGCGAGGAAGGAGCCGAGGTCTCCGTCGTACTCCTGGTAGTAGGCGTGGCACGAGACGTACTCGACGTCGTCGTACGCGTGCTCGAGGACCACGCGCTCCCACTCGCCGAAGGTCGGCATCGACGAGCTCGACGAGCCGCAGACGACCAGCTCGAGCGAGGGGTCCGCGATCTTGAGGGCCTTGGCGGTGCGGGAGGCGAGCTTGCCGTAGTCGTCGGCGCTCATGTGGCCGACCTGCCAGGGGCCGTCCATCTCGTTCCCGAGGCACCACATGCGGATGTCGTAGGGCTCGGTCCCGCCGTTGGCGATGCGCTGGTCGGCGAGAGCGGTGCCGGCCGGTCCGTTGGCGTACTCGAGGACGTCGAGCGCCTCGAGGACGCCGCGGGTGCCGAGGTTGACGGCGTACATGATCTCGCTGCCGGTCAGCTCCGCCCACTTCGCGAAGTCGTCCAGCCCGACCTCGTTGGTCTCGAGCGAGTGCCAGGCCAGGTCGCGGCGGCGGGGGCGCTCGGAGCGCGGGCCGACGCCGTCCTCCCAGCGGTAGCCCGAGACGAAGTTGCCGCCGGGGTAGCGGATCGTCGTGGTGCCCAGCTCCTTGACCAGCTCGACCACGTCGAGGCGGAACCCGTCCTCGTTCGAGGCGGGGTGGCCGGGCTCGTAGATGCCGTCGTACACGCAGCGGCCGAGGTGCTCGACGAACGAGCCGAAGAGGCGCGGAGTGACGGGGGCGACGACCGCGGCGGGGTCGAGGCTGATGCGCGCGGTGGCGGCGGGGGCGTCGGTCATGAGGGCCTTTCGGGCTTCGGGCTCCCGCAGCGGGCTCGGCGGCGAGCGGTCTTTCTAACGTTGTACACGATGGTCCGCCCCGGCTCGGCCGCTGTCAAGAGCGGCACCGGCCCCCTCCTGCCTCGCTGCTCGCCGCTGCCGACGGCGGCAGACCTCTTCGGGCGTCGCGTCTCCCCGCCGCCGCTCAGCGCACCTGTGCTCGACTGGGCGGGTGCCCTCCTCCGATGCCGTCACCGACGCCTGCTCCGAGCTCGCCGACCGCGCCGACGCCCTCGCGGCGTCGCATCCTCGCCCGCGCGCGTTCCTCGCGGCCGTCGCGAAGGACGTCGCCGGCATCCGCAGCGCCCCGCTCGGCGCTCTCGACCTGGCGCACGGCGGCCGCAACCGGGTCCGGGGGAAGGGCTTCCGCCGCCCCTACGACGACGGCACCCGCGGCCAGGCCCGCCACTTCGCCGGCGTCGCGGGCGCCACGCTGTACCTCGGCGGCCCGCTCGCGCACCTGTTCCTCCGCACCGTCGGCGGCGACGTCCGCGGCTCGGCCGACGACCGGCTGACGACGCGGGCCGTGGAGTGGAGCCGGCTCCTCCGCCGCGGCGAGCTGGCCGTCGCGGACGCGGGAGCGTGGATCCGCCGCGAGATCTGCGGCAGCGGGACCTGCGCCTAGGCCCCGGCCGACGCCCGGCCGACCGGCGGGTCCTCCGCGATCGGCCGGCCCGCGGTCGACTCCCGGGCGACCACGGTGAACGCCGCCTCGTGGAGCGTCCCGGGGCCGGTGCGGGTGCCCTCGATCCGGGCCTGCAGCACCTCGACCGCAGTGCGCGCGATCTCGTCGCGCCCCGAGTCCACGCTGGAGAGGCTGGGGGAGGAGTAGCCCGCCTCGTCGATGTCGTCGAAGCCGATCACCGCCACCTCCTCGGGCACGCGGACCCCCGCCTCCTGGAGCGCGCGGACCGCGCCGAGCGCGAGGGTGTCGTTGAGTGCGAACACGGCGTCGAAGTCGAGCCCGGAGGCGAGCACGCGGCGCATCGCCTCGGCGCCGCCGGAGCGCCGCCACGGGCCAGAGACGCCGATCATCCGCTCGTCGTAGGCGATGCCGGCCTCGGCGAGCGCGGCGCGGTAGCCCTCGAGGCGGAGCGACGCCGAGCTGACAGCGGCGTCGGGGTGCGTCCCGAGCGCCACGATCCGGCGCCTTCCGGCGGCGAGCAGGTGCGCGGTGGCCGCGTGCGCCGCCGCAGTGTTCTGCATGGTGACGTGGTCGACCAGCCCGGTGAAGATCCGCTCGCCGAGCAGCACCAGGGGGAAGCCGACCGCGAGTGCGTCCTCGTCGGCGAGGCCCAGCGGGCTGAAGAGCAGGCCGTCGGTGAGCTGCCGGCGCTCGCTCGCCAGGACGCTCCGCTCGCGCTCGGGGTCGCCGCCGGTCTGCTCGATCAGCACCGTCAGGCCGCGCTCGTCGGCGGCGCGCATCACGCTGTCGGCGAGCTCGGCGAAGTAGGGGAGGCTCAGCTCCGGCAGGGCGAGGCCGATCACGCCGGTGCGGCCGCGGCGCAGGCTCCGCGCGGAGAGGTTGGGGCGGTAGCCCAGTTGCGCGATGGCCGCCTGCACCCGGGAGCGGGTGGCCGGGCGCACGTGCGGATAGTCGTTGATCACGTTCGAGACGGTCTTGATCGAGACGTCGGCGGCGCGGGCGACGTCGTGCAGCGTGACGGCCACGGTCCTCCCTCCGCTCGGCCCTCACGCTACCCCGGGGCTCCGCTCCGGCCTGTCGCGGATCGACGCCGGGGCGGCGTGCGGGCGGGGCGCGCCGCCGGAGCAGGACGCGCCCCGCGGCCGATCAGGTGTACCAGCTGGGCTCGGGGACGGTGTCGAGCAGGGCGAAGACGCCGACCTCGCGGCGCTTGTAGGGCAGCGGATCGTGCAGGGAGTGGGTGCGGAGGTTCCGCCAGTAGAGGTCGAGTCCGACCGAGCTCGCGGAGGCGCGGGCGCCGGTCAGCTCGAAGACGCGGGTCGCCGTCGCGAGGCCGTCCTCCACGATCCGCGCCTTGGCCGCGGCGATCCGCACGGCGATCTCGCCGCGGCGCCGAGGCGTCAGCTCCTCGCGCGGAGCGTGCAGCGCGGCCGAGAGCGCGGCCCCCGTCGCGTCGATCAGCGCCTCGTCGGCCCAGAGCCGGGACTGCAGGTCGCCGTATCCCTCGAGCACGTACCACTCGTCGCCGGCGCGCTCCTTGTCGTCGCCGCCGTACGGCCAGGCCCGAGTGCGCTCGCGGGTGTACTGCGCCGCGCGCTCGAGCGCTCCCTGCGCGATGCCGAGGTAGAACTCGGCGAAGACCTGCTGGATGACGGGCACGTTGAGGGTGTTGTAGACGAGCGGACGGTAGACCCTGTCGACGAAGCCGGCCGCGGCCGCCCACGGCACGCGGACGCCGCGGATCTCGACGGAGCCGGACTCGGTGAGCCGCTGGCCGAGGCTGTCCCAGTCGCGGCCGAAGACGATCCCCTCCTGATCGGTGGGGACGATCGCGAAGAGGTGGGTGTCCGTCCCCTCGAGCACCCCCTCGAGCACGGTCAGGTCGCTGACCACGCCGCCGGTCGAGAACGACTTGCGGCCGGTGAAGACCAGCTCGTCGCCCTCCTCCCGCACGGTGAGGTCGGAGTCGCGCGGGTTCACCGCGCCTCCGTAGAGGAGGTCCCCCTCGGTCGCGAGCTGCTCGACCGCGATGATCTGCTCAGGGGTCCCCACGAGGCGGGCCGCCCAGGCCCAGAGGTAGTGGTAGCCGAGCAGCTGGCCGATCGAGCCGTCGCCGCGCGCGACGGTGCGGACGACGCGGAGGGCGGTGGTCCACTCCTGGGCACCGCCGCCGTGCTCGGCGGGCCCGAGCAGCGTGACGAGGCCGGCCGCCTTGAGCAGGGCGACCTCGGCGAAGGGGGCGGCGCCGGCGCGGTCGCGCTCGAGGGCGTCGGTCGCGAGCACAGCGGCGACCTCCTCGGCGCGGACGAGCCAGGCGTCAGGGGAGTCGGGCCGGGGTGCGGCCGACCAGTGCTCGGCGGCGGCGCCGATCGTCGTCGCGGCGTCGGCGCCGGCGGTCGTGGGTGCGGTGGTGGTCACGGTGTCCTCGTCTCGTCGGGGGCGGTGTGCAGCGACTGTGCCAGGGGCGAGGTGTCCGGAGCGAGGCGCGTGTCGCCCCGTGTCCGCGTGTGTCCGCGGATGACCGGCGGGCGCCTCTGCACGATTTTGACAATCGTTATCAATAGCCGTTAGCGTGGGGGCACCCGCCCGGCCCCTGACTCAGATCGGCTCACCGTGAAGACCCGCCTCCTCGCCCTCACCGCCCTCCTCGGCGGCACCGCGCTCGCCCTGAGCGGCTGCTCCGGAGCGGGCAGCGCCTCCGACAGCTCCTCCGCCGCCGCGGGCGGGCCCGTGAAGGTCGTCGCGTCGACGAACGTCTACGGCGACCTCGTCTCGAGCATCGGCGGCGACCTGGTCGAGGTGACCAGCATCATCGACAGCCCGGACAAGGACCCGCACGAGTACGAGGCCACCGCCCGCGACCAGCTCGCCGTGTCCGGCGCGACCCTCGTGATCGAGAACGGCGGCGGCTACGACCACTTCCTCGACACCATGATCAGCGCGGCCGGCACCGAGGCCCCCGTCATCACGGCGACCGTGATCGCCGGCCTGGAGGACGTCCACGACCACGCGGAGGAGGAGTCGGAGGGCGGGCACGAGCACGCGGAGTTCAACGAGCACGTCTGGTACGACCTCTCGGCGATGAAGGAGGTCGCGGGGCGGATCGGCGACGAGCTCGCCGCGCTCGACCCCGACAACGCCTCCGCCTACTCGGCCAACCTCGCCACGCTCGACGAGGGGCTCGACGCCCTGATCGCCCGTGAGAGCGAGCTGAAGGGCACGCTCTCCGGCCGCTCCATCGCGATCACCGAGCCCGTCCCGCTGTACATGACCGACGCGCTCGGCCTGACCGACGCGACTCCCGAGGCCTTCAGCGAGGCGGTCGAGGAGGGCACCGACGTCCCCGCGACCACGCTCCAGGAGACGCTGGCGCTGTTCTCCGGCGAGGCCGTGGACGCGCTGATCTACAACGAGCAGACCGAGGGGGCGCAGACGGACGCGGTGCTCGACGCCGCGAGGGCCGCCGGGATCCCGGCCGTCCCCGTCACCGAGACGCTGCCCGAGGGCGACGACTACACCGGCTGGATGACCGCCAACCTCGACGCGATCGAGGGAGCCCTCTCCCAGTGAGGCACGACTCCCCGACCAGGCCCGTCTCCCCGGAGGCGGGCCCTTCGGCGTCCGTGCTGCGGCTGCGCGGCGCCGGGCTCCGCTTCGGCGACCGCGAGCTGTGGAGCGGCGTCGACCTCGACGTGCGCGCCGGCGAGTTCGTCGCGGTGCTCGGCGCGAACGGCTCCGGCAAGACGAGCCTCCTGCGCGCGGTGCTCGGCCAGCAGCAGCTGAGCGCGGGGGAGCTGCAGGTGCTCGGCGAGCCCGTGCACCGCGGCAACCGGCGCATCGGCTACATCCCGCAGCAGAAGCTCGCCGACGAGGGCACGCCGCTGCGCGCGCGCGATCTGCTCGGGCTCGGGATCGACGGCCACCGGTTCGGCCTGCCCCTGCCCTCCCACTCCCGGCGCGCGGCCGTCGACGCGCTGCTCGAGGCCGTCGGCGCCACCGCCTTCGCCGACGCCCCCATCGGCAGCCTGTCCGGCGGCGAGCAGCAGCGCGTCCGCGTCGGCCAGGCGCTCGCGGGCGACCCGGCGCTCCTGCTCTGCGACGAGCCGCTGATCGCGCTCGACCTCGCCCACCAGCGGGCGGTCAGCGAGCTGATCGACCGGCACCGCCGCGAGCGGAACCTCGGCGTCCTCTTCGTCACGCACGACGTGAATCCGGTGCTCGGCATGGTGGACCGCGTGCTCTACCTCGCCGGCGGCCGATTCCGGATCGGCACCCCCGACGAAGTCCTGCGCTCGGAGGTGCTCAGCGAGCTCTACGACGCACCCGTCGACGTGATCCGCGCCCGGGGCCGGGTCATCGTGGTCGGCGCCCCCGACCACTCGCACGTGCACGAGCACGAGGAGGGGCAGTCGTGACGGACGTCTGGTCGCAGATCTTCGACTTCTCGGACTACGGAGCGCTGCTGTCGCTCCTGATGAACTCGGTGATCGCCGGCGCGGTCCTCGGAGTGGTCGGCGGGCTCATCGGCGTCTTCGTGATGTCGCGCGACATGGCGTTCGCGGTCCACGGCATCAGCGAGCTCTCGTTCGCGGGGGCCTCCGCGGGGCTGCTGCTGGGCGTCGGCGTCGTCGAGGGATCGATCGTCGGATCGCTGATCGCGGCGGTCCTGATCGGCGTGCTCGGCTCGCGCGCCCGCGACCGCAACTCGATCATCGCGGTGCTGATGCCCTTCGGACTCGGCATCGGCATCCTCTGCCTGGCCCTCTACCCGGGCCGCAGCGCGAACAAGTTCGGCCTGCTCACCGGGCAGATCGTCGCGGTCGACGACCCGCAGCTCGGGTGGCTGATCGGCATCTCGGTGGTCGTCCTCGTCGGTCTCGCGCTGATCTGGCGCCCCCTCACCTTCGCGAGCGTCGACGCCGACGTGGCGGCCGCGCGCGGCATTCCCACCCGGGCGCTCTCGATCGCGTTCATGCTCCTGCTCGGCCTCGCGGTCGCCGTCTCGGTGCAGATCGTCGGCTCGCTGCTCGTGCTCGCGATCCTGGTGACGCCGGCGGCCGCGGCGCTGCGCCTGTCCGCCTCGCCGGTGGTCGTGCCGCTGCTGAGCGTGCTCTTCGCCGTCGGCGCGCTGGTGGGCGGCATCCTGCTCGCGCTGGGCGGATCGATCCCGATCAGCCCCTACGTGACGACGATCTCGTTCGCGATCTACGCGGTCTGCCGGATCATCGGCCGCAAGGGCGTCCGGCGCTCCCGGCTCGCCGTCGGCGGGGGGCGGTAGCGTGGCCCGGGTCGTGCGGAGTGGAGGTGGTCCAGTGGTCAAGCGCAACACGTGGCAGCGCGAGGCGGTGCGCGAGGCTCTCGGGCGTCGCGAGGACTTCGTCAGCGCCCAGGGCCTGCACAGTGCGCTGCACGCCTCCGGCTCGCCGATCGGGCTCGCGACGGTCTACCGCGCGCTCTCGGACCTGGCCGGGGAGGGCGAGGCCGACTCACTGCAGTCGCCCGAGGGCGAGAGCCTCTACCGCGCCTGCACGCCGGGGACGCACCACCACCACCTGATCTGCCGCCGCTGCGGGCTGACGGTCGAGATCGCGGCCGACGAGGTCGAGGAGTGGGCGCGCTCGGTCGCGTCGCAGAACGGCTTCACGGACGCGCACCACGTCGTGGACGTCTTCGGGCTCTGCGCCGCCTGCACCGCGGAGCTCGCCGAGGCCTGAGGCCGGTCCGGCCGGGAGCCCGTCTGCGGGCGCCCCTCGATCCTGGTGCGGCTCAGGCCGGGAGGAACACGCCGATCGACCGGTCCTTCACCACGGAGCCGGCGGGCAGCACCCGCCCGCTCATCGCGAGGTAGACGCCCGGCGGCAGCAGCTGCACGGCGGCCACCGCGGTGCCGAGGTTGAACGCGGCATCGCTGTCGAGCATCCGTGCGGGCTGCATCGCGCCGGTGAGGACGACCACCCGATCGCGGACGACGCCGAGGGCCTCGGCCGTCGCGGTCATCGTGTCGGTGCCGTGGGTGAGGACGATCCGGTCCTCTTCGGCGGCGAGCACCCGCTCGCGGATGAGGGCCCGATCGGCGTCGTCGAGCTCGAGGCTGTCCTTGGCGAGGACCTCCTCGACGCGGAACTCGAGCGTGGTGAGCACCGGGGCGAGCAGGCGCGGCACCATCGGGGCGCCGATCTCGAGCTCGCCCGCGAGCGAGTACTCCTTGTCGACGGTGCCACCGGTGGTGAGGACGAGGATGCGGTCAGTCACGCGATCAGACTAGGCGCCGCCTCCGACACCGGCACGTTCGTGCGCAGTGGCCGCGCCACGGCGGCGGCGGCGGCCCGCATCGGGAACGATGGAGCGCATGACATCCTCCTCCCCCTCCCTCCTCCGCACCGGCGCCAAGGTGCTCCTCGGCTCCGCCCTCCTCTTCGCGGGGGTGAGCCACCTCACCCGCAAGCGGGAGGAGTTCCAGGCGCAGGTGCCCGAGTGGGTGCCGCTGGACAAGGACGCGGTCGTGCTCGCCTCGGGCGTGGTCGAGATCGGGCTGGGCGCCTCGCTGGTGCTCGCGCGCCGCCGGGCGCCGCTGGTCGGGGCCGCGGCCGCCGCCTTCTTCACCGCGATCTTCCCGGGCAACGTCTCGCAGTGGGTGACGCGGACGAGCGCCTTCGGCCTCGACACCGACCGCAAGCGCGCCGTGCGCCTCGCGTTCCAGCCGCTGCTGGTGGCGTGGGCGCTCTGGTCGACCCGTCGTCCGCGGGGCTGATCCCACTCGGCTGATGCCGCTCGGTGGGCGGCACGGCGCCGGCCGCGAGCGCGTGCCGTTCGCCGCCCGCCGCTGAGGATCCCCTCAGCCTCAGCCGCCGCCCTGCTGCGCCTCGGCCAGCAGCGGCGCGAGCAGCTCCTCGATCCGGCGCCGCGCCCCCTCGGCGTCGCCCGCGGCGATCGCCTCGACCAGCTCGGCGTGCTGGCGGGCGTGCACGTCCTCCTCGCCGACGACGTCCTCCTCCAGCACCGACTCGAACATGCCGGTGAGGCCGTCGTAGAGCTCGACGAACAGGTCGTTGTGGGTCGCGACGACGACGGCCCGGTGCAGCGCGGTGTCCGCGGCGATCCGCTCGGCGAGCTCCGGCGCCTCCCACGAGCGGGCCCGGCGGGCCAGCAGGGCGCGGAGGGCGGCGACGTCCTCCCCGGTGCGGCGCTCGGCCGCCAGCGCGGCCGTCGCCCCGTCGATCGCGAACCGCAGCTCGAGGCCCTCCCGGCGGGCGGCGCTCGGGATGCGGCGGCGCAGCGATTCGGCGAGCTGCGAGCGCGCGGTGACGAACGTGCCGCGCCCCTGCTCCCGCCGCACGAGGCCCGCCTGCACGAGGGCCTGGACGGCCTCGCGGACGGAGTTGCGTCCGGCGCCGGTCCAGCGGGCGAGCTCGGCCTCCACCGGGATCCGCTCGCCGACGGCCCAGCGGCCGGAGCGGATCTCCTCGTGGAACAGCGCCGTGACGTGGTCGATCACGCTCTCGCGCTGGAACGGCGCCGCGGGGCTAGACTCGCCAGGATTCATCCCATCATCCTATCTCTCGGGGACTCCATGACCGCAGCACCGACGCTCCGCGCCACCGCCCTCCTGGCCCTCGCCGCCATCGCGATCACCGCGCTGAACCTCCGCACCGCCGTCACCGGCTTCAGTCCGCTGCTCGACACGATCGGCGCCGATCTCGGCTTCGGGCCCTCGCTCTACGGGGCGCTGGGGACGATCGTCACCGCCTCCTTCGCCGTCTTCGGCTTCGTCGCCGCGGCCGTCTCGCGCCGGATCGGCCTGGAGCGCACGCTCGCGATCGCGACGCTGGTGACCACACTGGGCATCGCCCTCCGCGCGCTCAGCCCGAGCCCGGTCGCGCTGGTGCTCTCGACCGTCGTCGCCTTCGCGGGCGTGGGCACCACGAACGTGCTCATCGTGCCGATCGTGAAGCGGTACTTCGCCGAGCGGATCAAGACGGTCAGCTCGCTCTACCTGGCGCTGCTGCAGGTGGGCCAGTTCGTCGCTCCGCTGGTCGCGGTGCCGCTGGCCTCGACGGCGGGGTGGCGCTGGGCGATCGGGATCTGGGCCGTGATGACGGCCGCGGCGTGCCTGCTCTGGGCGGCGCTCGCGGCCCGCGGAGGAGGCGGGGCGGCTCCGGCCGCCGCCGGCGGCCGCGTGGACGGGGCCTGGCGCACGCCGCTGCTCTGGGCGATGGTGCTGATGCTCGGGATGACCGGTCTGCACACCTACGGGATCATCACCTGGCTGCCGACGATCCTCGTCGACGCGGGCGCGGATCCGGCGCAGGGCGGGGCGCTGCTGGCGCTGTTCTCGGTGTTCGGCCTCGCCGCCGCCTTCGTGGTGCCGCCGCTGACGCTGGGGATGCGCAACCCGGTCGTGGTCGTGGTGGTGTGCTGCGCGCTGCTCGCGGTCGGCTACGCCGGCCTCGTCGTCGCTCCGCTGGAGGGAGCCGTGGCGTGGGTGGTCTGCCTCGGGCTCGGCGTCAGCACGTTCCCGATGACCCTGACGCTCGTGAACGCGCGGACGCGGACGACCACCGGCTCCTCGACCCTCTCCGGCGCCACGCAGGGGCTCGGCTACGGGCTCGCCTGCCTCGGTCCGCTGCTGATCGGCGTGCTCTACGAGGCGCAGGGGGACTGGAGCGGCGCGTACGCGCTGCTGTTCGCCGGAGTGGCGGTGCTGCTGGTCAGCGGGATCGTCGCGTGCCGTCCGCGGTTCCTCGAGGACGAGGCGGCGCTCCGCCGGGCCTGAGCGGTGGCGCTCAGCGCGACGCGGCCGGAGCGAGCGCGGAGACGATCCGCCCCAGCCCGAAGCGCCAGGCGCTCTCCACGTCGCCGCCGAGGGTGAAGGCGCCGGTGATCTCCATGCCGATGAACCCCGTCGCCCAGGCGGTCAGCGTGCGCGCCGCCTCGAGGGCGTCCTCCTCGCCCGCCAGCTGCGCGGTGAGGTCCAGCAGGCGGGCGCTCGCCGCGTCGCGGTACTCCTGGGCGGCGACGGGCGTGCCGGGAGCGGGGGCCATCACGAGGAGGAACGCGGCCGGCCGCTCGTGGCCGAAGGCGCGGAGGCGGTCGGCGAGCGCGGCGGCGTCCGGGGCGTCGGCGAGGCGGTCGGCGAGCACGGTCAGGGCGTCCGCGGCGACGAGGCGGATCAGCGTCTCGCGCCCCTCGACGCGCTTGTAGAGGGAGGGGGCGCGGACTCCGACGCTCTGCGCGACGGCCTGCATCGTGACCCCGGCGAGCCCGTCGCGCTCGAGGAGTTCGCCGGCGGCGCGCACGATCGCCTCGAGGGAGGTGCGGTCGGGAGTGGGCATGGACCGAGTATAGCTATTGACAGTAGCCATGATGGCTAACTAGCGTAGCCATCATGGAACTCGGACCCCACCTGCGCCGCATCGGCACCGACATCGTCGCCGTCCACCTCGTCCACACCCACGAGGGCGTCACCCTCATCGACGCCGGCCTGCCCGGTCTCTGGCCGGAGCTCCTGGCCGAGCTGCGCGCGATGGGCCGCACCCTCGACGACGTGCGCGGCGTCGTGCTGACCCACGGCGACTCCGACCACGTGGGCTTCGCCGAGCGCCTGCGCCGCGACCACAGCGTGCCGGTCCACGTGCACGCCGCCGACGCCGAGCGGGCGAAGGGCGGGGCGAAGCCGAGGACCGCGACACCGCGGCTGCGCGTCCTGCCGCTCCTCGGCTTCGCGGCCTACGCGCTGCGGAAGGGCATCGCGAAGGTCCCGCCGCTCACCGAGGTCGTCGAGGTGCACGACGGGCAGACGCTCGACCTGCCGGGCGCTCCCCGCGTGATCGCGCTCCCGGGCCACTCCCCGGGGAGCATCGCCGTGCACGTGCCGCTGGCCGACGCGGTCTTCGTCGGCGACGGGCTGACCACCCGCCACGTGCTCACCGGCCGCACGGGTCCGCAGCCCGCGCCGTTCACCGACGAGCCGGAGCAGGCGCTCGCGTCGCTCCGGGCGCTCCTGCCCACCGGGGCGCGCTGGGTGGTCCCGGGACACGGGGCGCCGTGGAGCGGCGGGATCGAGGCGGCGGTCCGGCTGGTCGAGAGCGCCTGAGGCCCGGAGCCGCTCAGGAGGCGGGGACGAGCTTCCAGCGGTCGGCGAGGATCTCGAGGCCCTTGTCGAAGGTCGCCGACCACGCCGTGACGTCGTGGGCGCTGTCCGGCACCTCGAGGTAGGTGGCGCTCATGCCGGCGGCGACGGCCGCGGCGTAGACGGTCTTCGCTCCGGGGAGGAACGAGGTGTCCTCGGCGCCGACTCCGAAGATCGCGACGGTGCCGGTGTAGGGGGCGTTCTCCGCGAGGACGTTCACCGGCTTCGCGGCCTCGTAGGCGGCCTGGTCGCCGCCGAACCCCTGCGCGACCGTCGCCGCCTCGCTGCCGAGGGTCGGCGCGAGCTCGCCCGAGGCGTCGACGATGTTGCCGAAGAGCGACGGGTGGCCGGCGCCGAGCTGGATCGAGCAGGTCCCGCCCTGCGAGAGGCCGCCGATCGCCCAGTGCTGCGCGTCGCCGAGCACCGGCAGGTTGGCGCGGATCCAGTTCGGGACGTCGACCGTGAGGTAGGTGGCGGACTTCCCGAGCGGCGAGTCGACGCACATCGGGTTCCTGTCCGGATCGCCCAGCTGGTCGGGCGACACGACGATCGGCGCGAGGCCGGCGTGTGCGGCGGCGTAGGCGTCGAGGGTCTGCTGGAACTTTTCGGTCGAGAGCGGATCGGAGGGCGACCCCGGCTGCCCCGAGAGCATGATCATCACCGGCAGCAGCGGCGGGGTCGCGGTGAGGGCCGCGGGCGGGAGGTAGACGACGGCGTCGCGGGCCGGGAAGCCCGACGCGGTGGCGGGGATGGCGACCGTCGAGACCGAGCCGACGGCGGGCATCCCCGCCGGGGCCGTCCAGGTCGCGAGGTCCGAGTGCGGTCCGTCCGCGGCGGCGACCGGCACGGAGGAGTCGGAGTACGCGCTGATCCCGAGCGCGCTGCGCACCGTGGGGTACTGGCCGAAGTCGATGTTGACGGTCATCGCGGCCGCCGCGACGACGAGCACTCCGGCCGCGAGCGACGCGAGCACCCCCCGCACGCGCCGGCGGGCGATCGCATGGCCGAGGACGACCAGCGCGACGCCCAGCCCGCCGATCCCCAGGCCGATCGCGACCCGGGTGACCGGCGTGAAGTCGACGCCGAACGGGCCGTCGGGCCCGTCGACGAGGGCGGCCAGGGCGGCACCGCCGATCAGGCCCAGGAGGAGGACCGCGACGGCGATCCCACCGCGTCGGGAGCGCCCGCGGCGGGGAGCGCGGACGTGGGCGGCGAGCAGGAGGAGGAGCGCTCCGATCGCGAGCACGTAGACGGCGACGACGAGGGGGCCGGAGACGAGGCTCAGGTCGAGGAGAGAGGTCATTCTTCGATCCGGTCGGAGGGTGCTCGGGCGGGCGTCAGTCTGGCGGCGGTCTCTGGAGGAGTGCCGGGAGCTGTCGGGAGCGATTCTCCTCCCCGGGCGCGGATCCACCGAGCTCTCCACCGATCGGGCGCAACCCCGCGCGCCGCGCCGCCGCTCCCGCCTAGCGTGGGACTCCCGACGCACACCGCGCCCTCACGAAGGAGCCCGCACCATGACGCAGCACCCCCGCCTCGAGACCTCCTCCCGCGAGGCCCGCGCATGAGCCGCGGAGTCGCCGTCGTCACGGGCGGCACGGCCGGGCTCGGACGCGCCACGGTCCGCGAGCTCGCCTCCCGCGGCTGGGACGTCGCCGTGCTGGCACGCGGCGAGGACGGACTGGCGGCCACGGTCGCCGAGATCGAGCAGAAGGGCCGGCGCGGGCTGGGCATCCCGACCGACGTGGCCGACCGCGAGGCCGTCGAGTCGGCGGCCGACCGGGTCGAGGCCGAGCTCGGCCCGATCGAGCTGTGGGTCAACGACGCGATGGTCGGCGTCTTCGGCGAGTTCCTCTCGACCGAGCCCGCCGACTTCGAGCGCGCCGTGGGCGTCAACTTCTTCGGCTTCGTCAACGGCACCCGCGCAGCCCTCTCCCGGATGACCCCGCGCGACCGTGGGCACGTCATCCAGGTCGGCTCCGCCCTCGCGCACCGGGGCATCCCGCTGCAGGCCGCGTACTGCGCCTCCAAGTTCGGCGCCCGAGGCTTCACCGAGGCCGTCACCGCGGAGCTGCTGCACGCGAAGAGCCGCGTGCGCCTGTCCGAGGTCGACATGCCGGCGCTCAACACCATCCAGTTCAACTGGGTGAAGTCGCAGCTGCCGCACCACCCGCAGCCCGTGCCGCCGATCTACGAGCCCGAGGTGGGCGCGATCGCGATCGCCGACGTGGCCGACAAGCCGCGCCGCCGCACCTGGGTCGGCGAGCCGACCGCGGGCACCATCCTCGGCGACCGCTTCGCCGGGCGCTTCATGGACTGGTACCTCGCCCGCAGCGCCTTCGACGGTCAGCAGGCCCCCGACAAGACGGAGCCGATGCTGCCGAACAACGTCTACGAGCCGGTCCCCGGCGATCACGGCGCCCGCGGCCTCTTCAGCGACCGCGCGCACACCATGACGCCCCAGATCTGGATGATCCGCCACCGCGCCCTGAGCTACGCGGGGGCCGCCGCGGCCCTCGCCGCCGGCGCCGCGGGCGTCGTCTCGGCCCTGCGGAGGAAGTGACCGTGGTCGACGCCGTCGTCATCGGGGCGGGGCCCAACGGCCTCGCCGCCGCGGTCACGCTCGCGCGGGCCGGGCTCTCGGTCACCGTGCTCGAGCGCAACGAGACGATCGGCGGCGGCGCGCGCACGGCGGAGCTGACGCTGCCCGGCTTCCACCACGACGTCTGCTCGGCGGTGCACCCGATGGCGCTCGCGTCCGGCTTCTTCCGCGCCTTCGGGCTCGACCGGCGCATCGAGCTGGTCGTCCCCGAGATCTCGTACGCGCATCCGCTCGACGGGGGCCGCGCGGGCATCGCCTACCGCGACCTCGACCGCACGGCCGAGGCGCTGGGGCGCGACGGAGCGGCGTGGCGCGCCCTGATGGGACCTCTCTCCGAGCGGGCCGACCGCGTCGCGGGCTTCACCAACGACGCGCTTCTGCGGATCCCGACGGACCCGAGCGTGCTGATCCGCTTCGGGCTGCGGGTGCTCGAGCAGGGCACCCCGGTGTGGAACCTGCGCTTCCGCGAGGACGTCGCCCCGGCGATGTTCTCCGGGGTCGCCGCGCACTCGATCCGCCCGATGCCGAGCCCGTCGACGGCCGCGGCCGCCCTGGCGCTCGGCGCCTACGCCCACGCGCGCGGCTGGCCGGTGCCGATCGGAGGCAGCCAGTCGATCGTCGACGCGCTCGCCGACGACCTCCGGGCGCACGGCGGCACCATCGAGACCGGCGTCGAGGTGACCTCGCTCTCCGAGCTGCCCCCGGCCCGCGCCGTGCTCGTCGACGGCACGCCGACGGCGCTGCTCGCGATGGCGGGGGACCGGCTGCCCCCGGCGTACGCCGCGGCCCTCCAGCGCTTCCGCTACGGCAACGGCGTGGCCAAGGTCGACTTCGCCCTCGACGGGCCGGTGCCGTGGACGAACCCGGAGCTCGCCGGCGCGGGCACGCTGCACGTCGGCGGGAGCCGCGCCGAGATCGCGGCTGCCGAGCGCGACGTGAAGCGGGGCCGGCACAGCCGCAGCCCCTACGTGCTGGTGGCGCAGCCCTCGATCGTCGATCCGACCCGGGCGCCCGAGGGCAAGCACGTCCTCTGGGCGTACACGCACGTCCCCCGGTACTCGCCCGCCGACCAGCAGGAGGCGATCACCGCCCAGATCGAGCGCTTCGCCCCCGGGTTCCGCGACCGCGTGATCGGCGCCTCCTCGATGACCGCCCGCGACATGCAGGCCTACAACCCGAACTATCTGGGCGGCGACATCGCCGCCGGCGCCGCGAGCGTCGCGCAGCTGCTCTCGCGCCCGGTCCCCACGACCGACCCGTGGCGGACGCCCGCGAAGGGGCTCTACCTCTGCTCCTCGTCCACCCCGCCCGGGCCGGGCGTGCACGGCATGGCCGGCTGGCACGCCGCCCGCAGCGCGCTGCGGCACGAGTTCGGGGTGCGCGAGTCGCCCGACCTGTCGCCGGAGGCGCGCCCGGCCTGAGCCGCCGCCGTTGCGCTGCGCCCGTCGCCGCCCCCGGCCTGCCAGGCTGAGGGACGGCGCCGCCACGCGCCCCACCACCACTCGAAGGAGTCCGCGATGTCCCGCACCACCCGCGTCGTCCACTGCCCGCCCGAGTCCGTCTTCGCGGTGCTCGCCTCCGGCTGGCTGTTCCCGAGCTGGGTCGTCGGCGCGTCGCGGATGCGGAAGGTCGACGCCGACTTCCCGCACGTGGGCTCGCAGCTGCACCACTCCTTCGGCCTGTGGCCGCTCGTGATCGACGACCGCACCACGGTTCTCGAGTGGGACCCGCCGCGCCGGACGGTCATTCAGGCCGCCGGCTGGCCGCTCGGCGAGGCCCGGGTGCGCGTCGAGGTCGAGCCGCACGCCCGCGGCGCGAAGGTGCGGATGCACGAGGCGCCCGTGAAGGGCCCGGGCACGCTCGTCCCGAAGCCGCTGATGCACTCGTTCCTCTGGATCCGCAACCGCGAGGCCGTGCGCCGGCTCGCCCACATGGCCGAGGCGGGAGCCGCGGGACGCACGCTCGCGCCCGCCTCGCTCCCCTCGCCCGCCGACCGTGCCGGGATCGACCGGCCGAAGCACGTCTGGGCACGCCTGACCGGAGCGATCGGGTCGATCGCGGTCGGGACGCTCGTGGTCCGCGGGGTCCTCGCGGCCGTGCGGCGCGCCCGGAGCTGACGGGCCCGGACCCGACGGCGCCCGGAGTCGGCGGCGCCCCGGCAGGACGCCGCCCGGGTCAGACGATCCGCTCGACCAGCCGCACGTGCTGCACCGCGACGCGCTTCGGCTCGCCCGCGAAGGCGGCGTCGCGCTCGGGCGAGGCCAGGTACGCCCGCTCGACCTCGGCGAACGCGTCGGCGTCGCCGGCCGTGCTGACCGCCCAGACGAACTCGTTCACCTCGCGGTCGGCGTAGGCGAACTCGATCCGGAAGCCGTGGGCCTCGCGCGCCGGCACGATCCGCTCGGGGAACCAGGCGAGGAAGTCGTCCATCACCCCGTCCATCAGCTCGTAGCGTCGGAGTTGGATCGTCCTGGTCTCGGCTGCAGCGCTCATGCTGCGACGGTACCCGCCCGGCGGCCGCGCCGTCGCCGCGCTACGCTCGCCGCCGACAGCCCCACGCCGAGGAGGACAGCACGGACCCCCGCCACCGCTCCCTCGCGCTGCTCGTCGCCGGCTGCTTCTTCATGGAGAACCTCGACGCCACGATCGTGACGACCGCCGCGCCCGCGATCGCCGCCGACCTGGGCGTCGACTCCGCCGCGGTCTCGATCACCGTCACCGCGTTCCTCCTCACCGTCGCCGTGCTCATCCCGGCCTCGGGCTGGCTCAGCGAGCGCTTCGGCGTGCGCCGCGTCTTCACCACCGCGATCGCCGTCTTCACCCTCGCCTCCCTGCTCTGCGCGCTCAGCCCCACGCTGCCGCTGCTGGTCGGCGCCCGCGTCCTGCAGGGCGTCGGCGGCGCGCTGATGGTGCCGGTCGGCCGGCTCGCGGTGCTGCGGGCGACTCCGCGGGAGGGGATCATCCACGCCATCGCGATCCTGGTCTGGCCGGGACTGGTCGCCCCCGTGATCGCGCCGTTCCTCGGCGGGCTTCTCACGACCGTCGCCTCCTGGCACTGGATCTTCCTGATCAACCTGCCCCTCGGGGTCGTCGCGTTCGCGATCGCGCGCCGGATCGTCCCCGACACCGCCGAGAGCGCGCCGCCCCCGCTCGACGTCACCGGGCTGGTGCTCGTCGCGGTCGGTCTCGGCGCGCTGGTCGGAGCGGCGGGGCTCCTCACCGGCTCCGAGCTCGACGGGCGGGCGGTGGCGCCGCTGCTCGTCGGCGCGGTCGTGACGGCGCTCGCCGTGCGGCACCTGCGCCGCGCCGAGCATCCGCTCGTGCGGCTCGACGCCTTCCGCTTCCGCACCTTCCGGGTCGCCAACGCGAGCGGATCGCTCTACCGGGCGACCGTGAACGCGGTGCCGTTCCTGCTCCCGCTGCTGTTCCAGGACGCGTTCGGCTGGAGCCCGGTGCAGGCCGGCTCCGTGGTGCTGGCGCTCTTCGCCGGCAACCTGGCGATCAAGCCGGCCACGACTCCGCTGCTGCGGCGCCTCGGCTTCCGCGGGGTGCTGGTCGCGGCGAGCGCGGTCGGGGCGGCGTGCATGGCGGCGATGGCGTTCCTCGAGCCTGCCACTCCGGTGGCGCTCGTGGTGGCGCTGCTGGTGCTGAGCGGAGTGGCCCGCTCGGCGGGCTTCACGGCCTACAACACCGTCACCTTCGCCGAGGTCCCGCAGGAGGGGATGTCGGGCGCGAACACCCTCAACGCCACCACGCAGCAGATCGCGGCCGGACTCGGAGTCGCGGTGGGCGCGGTGGCGCTCGCCGTCGGCACCGCGATCGGGCCCGGCCTCGTCCCCTACCGCGTCGCCTTCCTCGCCCTCGCGGTGCTGACCCTCGTGCCGCTCGCCGCCGCCGCCCGGCTCCCGCGCGACTCCGGGAGCGCCCTCACCGCCTGACCCGCGCGGGCGTCAGGAGAGGCCGAGCGCGATCCCGTCGAGGATGTCGTGCGCGGTCGAGTGGACCCGGTCGACGCCCGGCGACGCCTCGTGGACCGCGCGGAGGACCTCGACCCAGACCAGCGCGCCGGCCGCCAGCACGTCCTCGCGCCCCGGGCGCACCCAGGGGAGGGCCGCCGTCCCCTCCGGAGACAGCGCGGCGAGCTCGTCGCAGGCGGCGAGGACGTCGGAGAGGGGGAGGGACGTCTCGAGCGCGGCGCGGTCGGTGGTGCGGAGGACGTGCGCGGTGATCGTGAGCACGGTCGCGGCGACGCCGACGACGCTCCGGGCCTGCGAGAGGTCGACGGAGGAGGCGGCCAGCGCGGCGCGCACGTCCGCCCGGATCGCCGCGCGCTCGCCCTCCGTCGGCGCGGCGGCCCGGCGGTGGCGCTCGGTCAGGCGGACGCTGCCGACGTCCATCGAGTGCGCCTGCTCCGGCTCCGCTCCGCCGAGCACGAGCTCGGTCGAGCCGCCGCCGAGGTCGACGACCAGCACGGGCCGGGCGGAGTCGACGGCCGAGACCGCGCCGCGGAAGGAGAGCCGCGCCTCCTCCTCGCCGGAGATCGTCTCCGGGGTGACGCCGAGGATCCGCTCGACGGCGGCGAGGAAGTCCTCGCGGTCGGCGGCGTCGCGGGTGGCCGAGGTGGCGACGAAGCGGAGGCGCTCGGCGCCGGCCTCCTGCGCGGCGGCCGCGTACTCGCGGGTGACGGCGAGGGTCCGCTCGAGCGCGGCCGGGTCGAAGCGGCCGGTGCGGTCGACCCCGCGGCCCAGCCGCACGAGCTCGGTGCGGCGCTGGACGTCCCGGAGGCGCCCGCCCTCCACGTCGGCGATCAGCAGGCGGAGGGAGTTGGTGCCGCAGTCGAGCGCCGCGACGCGCGTGAGGGAGGACATCCGCCCATTCTGCCCGCGCGGCCCGGGCCGGAGGCGGGCGATAGCCTGGGGGGAGAGACGAAGGAGCCGCCCGTGCACGAACACCACGTCCGCGTCCACCGCAGCGACGAGGAGCTCCCGCGACACGGGCAGCTCGCCCACGCGCTCGCCGAGGTCGCCGCCGATCCGGTCGAGATCGACGACGAGGTCGCCGAGATGGTGGTCAACCGGGTCATCGACAACGCCGCCGTCGCCACTGCGTCGCTCCTGCGCCGCCCGGTCGTCGCCGCCCGCGCGCAGGCTCTCGCGCACCCCGCCTCCATCGGCGGCCAGGGCTCGGTCGTCCTCGGCGTCGACCCGGCCCGCCGGGTCTCGCCCGAGTGGGCGGCCTGGGCCAACGGAGTCGCCGTGCGCGAGCTCGACTACCACGACACGTTCCTGGCGGCCGAGTACTCGCACCCGGGCGACAACATCCCTCCGCTGATCGCCGTCGCCCAGCACGCGGGCATCGGCGGGGCGCAGCTCGTCCGCGGCATCGTCACCGGCTACGAGGTCCAGGTCGACCTGGTGCGCGCGATCAGCCTGCACCGGCACAAGATCGATCACGTCGCGCACCTCGGCCCCTCGGCCGCCGCCGGGATCGGCACGCTGCTCGGCCTCGACGTCGCGACGATCGAGCAGGCCGTCGCGCAGGCCCTGCACACGACGACCGCCACGCGGCAGTCGCGCAAGGGCGAGATCTCGAGCTGGAAGGCGTACGCGCCGGCCTTCGCGGGGAAGATGGCGATCGAGGCGGTCGACCGGGCGATGCGCGGCGAGACCAGCCCGTCGCCGATCTACGAGGGCGAGGACGGCGTCATCGCCTGGATGCTCGACGGCGCCGACGCGAGCTACGACGTCCCGCTGCCCGACCGCGGCGAGGCCAAGCGCGCGATCCTCGACACGTACACGAAGGAGCACTCGGCCGAGTACCAGGCGCAGGCGCTGATCGACCTCGCCCGCCGCCTGCACCGCACGCACCCCGAGGCCGCCGATCCCGAGCGCGTCGAGCGGATCGTCCTGCACACCTCGCACCACACGCACGTCGTGATCGGCTCGGGCGCGAACGACCCGCAGAAGTACGACCCGGCCGCGTCCCGCGAGACGCTGGACCACTCCGTGCCGTACATCTTCACGGTGGCGCTGCAGGACGGCGCCTGGCACCACGTGCACAGCTACGCCCCCGAGCGGGCCGCCCGCGCCGACACGATCGCGCTCTGGCACCGGGTCACCACGCAGGAGGACGCGGAGTGGACGCGCCGCTACCACTCCACCGATCCGGGCGAGAAGGCGTTCGGCGCGCGCGTCGAGATCCTGATGACGGACGGCACGACGATCGTCGACGAGATCGCGGTGGCGGACGCGCATCCGCTGGGCGCGCATCCGTTCAGCCGCGAGCAGTACGTGTCGAAGTTCCGCACGCTCGCCGCCGACGTGCTCGAGGAGTCCGAGATCGAGCGCTTCCTCGACCTCGCGCAGCGCCTGCCCGAGCTGACCCCGGAGGAGGTCGGCCGCCTCAGCGTGATCGCCGCCCCCGGCGTCCTCGCCTCGATCGAGCCCCCGCGCGGCCTGTTCTGATCCCTCCGCGGGAGCGTCGTCCGCACGCACGGTGACGCGCGCACGGACGGCCTCCCGCGGCGGGGAGCGCCGTCGTCAGGCGGTCTGCTCGGCGACCCAGTCCTGGATCTCGGCGATGAAGCGCCGGCGCGAGAAGACCCGGGTGCGAGCCCGGAAGGCGTCGACGTCGAGCGCGAGCGCACGGCGCAGCAGGTCGCTCCAGTCCGGATCGCCCTCGAGGTCGGCGATGACGCCCCCGCCGGCGAGGGACACGCTCTCGCGCACTCCGCCGATGTCGGTCCCGATGACCGGCGTCCCGCAGGCCATCGCCTCGACGGGCATGATCCCGAAGTCCTCGACGGCGGGGAAGACGTACACGAGCGCCTGCGCGTAGAGCGCGCGGATCAGCTGGTCGGAGGGCGAGATGACGAAGGTCACGTCGGCCCGGATCTCCTCGGCGTAGGCGCGGAGCCGCGCCTCCCAGGGGCCGTGCCCGGCGATGACGACCGGCAGCCCGGTGCGGGCTCCGGCGTCCATGACCTTCTCGAGGCGCTTGTAGGGGACGAACCGCGAGGCGCCCAGGATGAACGGCCGGGCGAGCGAGTCGAGGAGGCGCAGCTCGTCGTCGTCGAGCGGGGAGCGCCAGTCGCTGATCGTCGAGAGCAGCTCGGTGTTCACCGGCGGGTAGATGACCCGTGACGGCTGGTGCCACGCGTCGCGCACCCGCTGCCCGGTGAAGAGGCTGTTCACGGCGATGGAGGAGGCCTCGGCGGCGCGGAGGCGGTCGATCGGCTTGAGGAGCAGGCTCGCGGTGCGGGCGGCGAGGCTGCTGCCGCGGCCGTCGCGGTCGGGCTCCCAGATGTAGCGGGCCGGGGTGTGCGCGTAGACGAGCTTGCGGGTCGGTCCGCTGGTGCGGACGTGGTGGGCGAAGAGGTGCGAGCTGACCAGCACCCACTCGCGGGAGGCGCCGACCGGGAGCCGCCACGTGGGCAGCATCGCCGGCAGGGCGAGGACCTTGTGGCGGCGCAGCGGCGTGCGCGCCAGCCAGGACTCCGAGACGGGCCTGCCGACGACCTCGGCGCAGTCGCTCCAGAGGACGCGGACGTCGGCGTCGGCGAAGGCCTCGGTCATCGCCTCGAGCACGCGCTCGGCGCCTCCGCGGCGCTCGACCCACTCGTGCACGATCAGGCCGGGACCGACCGGCGGGACGGATCGGGAACGGGTGGTCGCGTCGATGACGGCAGTGATGATGGGCCCCTTCCCCCGGGCGTGCGGTGAGGATCGGGCGGCCATCCGGAGACGGGAGCGGCTCCGAATGCTTATCCGTCGTCGGTGACCGATCAGCAGTGCAGTAGAAGCTAACCGGCTCATGGAGAAGGAATCGAAAGGCGAGTACGAGTCGTCGCAGAACGACGGGGAAAGGAGGATTCGATAATCCGGATAAGCCGCGACTGGAATGGCGAGGATCGTCTGGAGTGCGTCGCGGAGGCGCTATTCCCTCGGAGATCACAACGATGGAGGAGAGTCGCGGAGAAGAAGAAGTCACTCTTTCAGTGACGCCGTGCCGGAAGGATCAGGAGACGGCGGTGCGTTGCAGGGTCTGCCACCGCCACTGGTCGCGGACGCCCTCGCGGACGGTGCGCACCGCCCGCCAGCCCAGCTCCCGCTCGGCGCGTGCCGGGTCGGCCCAGCTCGCGGCGAGGTCGCCCGGCCGGCGCCCCACGGCCCGCCACCGGACCGTCTCCCCGCTCGCGCGCTCGACCTCGTCGATCAGCTCGAGGACGCTCGTCGGCGAGCCCGTGCCGAGATTGTAGACCCGGTGCCCGGGCCGCGCGCGCTCGAGCGCCGCGACATGCCCGGCCGCGAGATCGCAGACGTGGATGTAGTCGCGCAGCCCCGTGCCGTCGGGGGTCGGGTAGTCGTCGCCGAGGACGTCGACGCACAGGGAGGGGTCGCCCGCGGCCCGTGTCAGCACGGGCAGGAGGCTCCCCGGCGCCGTGGCCGGATCCTCGCCGATCCGCCCCGACGGGTGCGCGCCGATGGGATTGAAGTAGCGGAGGCTGACCGCGCGCAGGAGGGGATCGGCGCGCGCGGCGTCGCCGAGGATCTCCTCGATGACGCGCTTGGTCGCGCCGTAGGGGCTCGCCGCGCTCAGCCCGGCGGGGGAGTCCTCCCCGACCGGCATCGCGCCGCCCGGGCTGTAGACGGCCGCTGAGCTCGAGAACACGACGGTGCGGATCCCCGATTCCGCCGCGACCGAGAACGCCGCGGTGGCGAGCCCGACGTTGACCGTCCAGTACTCGAGGGGCCGCCGCACCGAGTCGCCGACCGACTTGAGCCCGGCGAGCAGGACCAGGGCGTCGACCGGGCCGTGGGCGGTGAGGAAGCGGGTCAGTACGGCCGTGTCGCGCGCGTCGGCGATCAGGCGGGGGACCACCGAGCCGCTCAGCTCCTCCACCGCGTCGAGGGTCCGCTCGCTCGCGTGCGAGAGGTCGTCCACGACCAGCACCTCGTGGCCGCTCTCGAGGAGCGCGACGGCGGTGTGGCTTCCGATGTAGCCCGCTCCGCCCACCAGAAGGACTCGCATGCGGGGGAGCCTAGATCGGCTCCCGCACGGCGTCGGCGCCGCTGCCGGGCCCGCGGATCCGTCGATCCGCGCCGCCGTCACCCGTGCGCGGGACGCCTCTGCCGCGGTCGTAGCCCGCGATCGCCGCGGACTCGACGGCGAGCGCGACCAGCTTCTCGCCGACCGGGCGGGGCACCACTCCGAGCGCGGCGTCCGCGACTCCCGCGACCAGTGCCGTCCGCCGCTCGCTCCCGCCGCGGGCCAGGAGGCGCACGGCCGCGTCCCACGCGCCGGCTGCGGGCGCCGCCTCCCGCACCTGCTCGGGGTGCAGCCGCTCGAAGGTGCGGCGGGCCGCCCCCGAGAGGAACGCGCGCCGGCTGCGGACCGCCGCCGAGACGGAGGCGCCGTGGTGCAGGGCCTCGGCGCCGGGCTCGATCCGCACCGGCACTCCCAGGCGGTGCAGCCGGTAGCCCCAGTCGACGTCCTCCCAGCCGTACTCGCGGTAGTCGGTGCTGTAGCCGCCGACCCGGTCGTACGTCGCCCGCGTCACCGAGACGTTGCCGCCCCAGTAGCGCCAGGAGGCGTCGGGGCCCGCCGCGTAGGCGCCGCGGCGGAAGCGCTCGCCGGCGGGCCGGCCGTAGGCGCGGGAGTAGGCGGTGCCCGGATCGACGTCGGGGCAGAGGCCGACGACGCCGACGACCGCGTCCCGGTGGGCCCCGACGTGCGCGGCGGCCCAGCCCGGGCCGGGCTCGAGGTCGTCGTCGCAGCGGATCAGCACGTCGCCCCGCGCGGCGTCGAAGCCGGCGGTGAGCGCGGCGGAGCGCCCCCGGTTCTCGGGGAGCACGACGCGGCGCACGGGCACGGGGGAGGCGTCGAGGGCGCGCTCGCTGGAATCGACGACGCCGTCGAGGACCACGACCACGTCGAGGTCGCGGTGGGTCTGAGCCGCGAGGGCGGCGAGGAGGCGGGGCAGGCGGGCCGCACCCGCGTAGCTGGGGACGACGACGCTCGCGACGCTCATCGGGACTCCTCGCCGCGCGGGCTGCTCTCGACCAGGAGCAGCTCCTCCAGCCCGCTCAGCACGCGCGCCAGGTCGTCGGCGATGGCGCCGGGATCGGTGGCGTGGAGGCGGGCGAGCCGGTCGGCCAGGCCGGAGAAGTCCAGCGGCTCGTCGTCGAGCGCCCGCCAGGTCGCGGCCACGCTCTCGCGCAGCGCGTAGGGGCTGCCCATCGGGGAGACGTCCAGCGGGAGCACCAGGACGCGCCCGTTCAGATCGACGGAGGCCGTGTCCGGGCGGCGCCGCCAGAGAAGGAGCCGGGGGTCCTCTGCCATCTTCTCCGCGTCCTCTCCGCTGATCACCGCCAGTGCGAGTAGAAATCCGCCAGCGCCTCTTATGACGACGCCTCTCTCGCTATGTTTGCCGCCGACGCGCCAAGGGGTGTACGTCGAGCGACAGCACCGGAGGGCCGCCAATGTCGGAGTCTAATCCGCTCGCATCCAGCGATATCAGCGATAAGAGCGAGAAGAAGAGCGCGAATTCCGCGGGCGTCTTCGCACGGCGGACGGTCGTGGCCGGAGCGGTCTGGTCGGTGCCCGCGGTGATGCTGGCGCAGTCCGCCTCCGCCGTCTCGATCAGCTGCTTCCCGGTGGGCACGGTCTTCCAGGCGGTCGCCCGCGGACGCCTCCTCAGCGGCTTCCTCGGCGGAGTGAACCTCGACACCGTCGCCGGCGTCTCGGGCGTGACGGCGATCGCTCCCGACCAGGGCAACCCGGCCGTCGTGACCGGCGGCGTCAACGCCACGGTGCTGAACACGATCGCCGTGAACGCGACCGGGCTGACCGGCACGCTCTCCTCCCTCCTCACGCTGGCGGCTCCTGCCGGCGTCGGCACCCTCAACCAGTACGCGTCGGCGAACACGAACGGCACCGTCCGCGGCGCCTCCGGCGCGATCACGGACGCGGGCCAGCTGGCGCTCGACTCGACGGCGGGGAGCTTCCCCGACTTCGGGACGGTGAACCTCCGGGCGATCCTCGCGGCGTCCGGCGGCGCGGGAGTGGCCGCTCTGCTCACCAACGTGACGGACCTGACCCTGCGGATCGGCGCCCTGACCGGTCGCGCGTCCCTCCAGTCGGCCTGCGTGCCCGGGTCGGACAACCTGCAGCGCGACTACCAGGTCGGCCGCCTGGACCTGGTGCTGACCTCGCCGACGCTGACCGCGATCACGACGGCGATCAACACGCTGCTCGGTGCCGTGGTGAACCTCTCGGGCCTCGGGCTGACGGTCACGGTCGACACCACGTCGGTCCTCGGCGGCAGCATCCCCGGCGGCACGCAGCCGATCCAGGCGCAGCTGTCGACGAACCCCGCGACCATCACGGTCGATCTCTTCTCGCTGCTCGGCGGAGCACCGGGCCAGGGCGCGACCTCGCCCTACGTCAACGGCCTCCCGCCGAACTCGACCCTCTTCGTCGACAACGCCCTGCAGGTGCCGGGCACCGCGGTGGGGAACTTCACCGCCGCGCTCCTCTCCACCCTGACGACCCGGCTCGGGGCCGCCATCCGGGTGAACGGCGTCCCGCTGGTCAGTGCGGGTGCCGTCGGTCTGGGCGTCCAGACGCTGGTGACCACCCTGCTCACCGTCACTCTCCCGCCGCTGCTCACGACGCTGCAGAACGCGGTCCTCACCCCGGTCTTCACCGCCCTGCGGGACGTCATCCAGATCGACGTCAACGCGCAGAACCGCTCCACCAACCCGACCGGGCCGGCCGCCCTCGAGGCGCTCCCCGTCGGCCGCTACGACGTCGCGGCGCTCTACATCCGCGCGGTGGGGCTCGTGAACCTGCTCGACCTGTTCATCGCCCGCGGCTCCGTCGGGCCGAACGTCCGCACGGGCTAGCCGCGCGCTCGGCGCCGTCAGGCGCCGTGGACCACGAGGCCGTGCTCGACCATCGCGTCGAGCACGGCCTCGACGTGCGCCCGGGGGTCGCCCGCGGGCGGGGCGCCGTGCTCGGCGACGACGGCCCCGGTCAGCGCGTCGACCGTCGCGGGCGTCCCGAGAACGCGCCACAGCACCGGGCCGATCCCGGTCAGCGTCTCGACCCGCTCGTCGAGGAGGCAGCTGACCACTCCGTCGCGCTCGACCCACTCGACGCCGGCGGCGCGCGCGAGCAGGCCCGGGCCGAGCGCCGCCGGATCGGCCTCGGGTGCATCGGCTACGACCGGTGACGGCTCCCCGATCCGCTCGAGGAGGGGCAGCACCGTCTCCGCCTCGCGGTAGCGGAGCACCCGCGCCCCGCCGACGGAATCGAGCAGCCCGGCGAGGTGGTGCAGCGCCGCGGGCACCCGTGCGAAGTGGCTCAGCTCGGGCAGCAGCACCGAGAGCGCCTCGTCGAAGGCGATCGGCTCGAGCCGGGGCTCCGCCGGGCCGGACGGGTCGCGGGCGATCAGGAGCAGGGCGGCCAGGCGCAGCGGAGCGTCCGGCAGCGGCTGCAGGCCCATCGCGGCGGGGGAGCGGTGCCGCTTCCAGTCGCCGCCGTCGAGGAGGGCGACGGGCTTCCGGAACGGCAGCACCCGCCCGTCGCGGCGGACGGCGAGCGTCTCGTCGGTCACGTACCCGTACCGCCGAGCGGCGAGGCTCACGAGGGTCGACTTCCCGGCACCGGGCCGGCCGACGAACGCGACGACCCGACCGTCGGGCAGGGCGACCGCCGAGGCGTGCACGCTGAGCAGCCGGCCCTCGCAGGCGTCGGCCGCCGCGAGGGTGAGCGCGGCGCCGATGTGCTCGGCGAGGGCGTCCTCGGTCGGCTGCGCGATCACTCCCGGCTCCCCGACCGGCTCGGTCAGCGACACCCGGTACTCGGAGCCCGGGCGATCGGCGTCGTCGTCCACGTCGTTCCACGACTCCTCCACCTCCGCCACGAAGCGGTCGGGGACGGTGTCGTCGAAGGTGAAGCGCACGCCGAGCCCGAAGGGGGCGCGGATCAGCCGGCGGGTCATGTCAGGTCCTGTCCGTCCGTCGGAGGTGGTCCCACGCGAGCGGAGCCGTGCGGGCGCCGCGGCGCAGCCGCCGCCACCAGCCGGCCGCCACGTCGATCCGGCGCGGGCCGATGGCGGGGTCGGCGGCACGCAGTGCGTGGGGAGCGGGGAAGACGGCGCGGGCGAGGAGCAGCGGCCGCTGCCGCCAGCCGGCCGCGCGCACGGCCTGCACCCACCCCGCGGAGGCGTGGGGCGAGCTCGCGTTGATCCGCCACGCCCGCAGCTCGGCCGCGGGCACCTCCCCGGCGCGCGCGCGGATGCCGAGCGCGTCGAGGAAGGGCTGCGCGGTCTGGACGGCGCCGAGCTCCTCCGCAGCCGCCCGGAGCGGAGCGTGCAGCTCCGCGCGGGCGGCCACCGCCTCGACGAGCAGGTCGTAGTCGGACGGCCGCGTGAGGCGCGGGTCCGTGATCTGCCAGGCGTCGCGGAGCGCGTGCAGCGCCAGCACGAGCGCCGAGTCGGCGACGCTCGCGGTCGCGACCGGACGGCCGGCCAGCTCCACGATCCGGTGCCGGCTCCACAGCGCCTCGAAGGCGTCGCGCGGCGGCACGAGGAAGCCCGGCCAGCGCCAGTGCACATCGATGTCGACCGGCCACGCGGCGTGCCGGTAGGAGCGCGAGTGCTTGGCCGCGAGCGTCGGTCCGTCCGGCCAGGGCCGCTCGGTCCAGCCGTCGGCGGCCAGGAGAGCCAGGATCCGGGGCAGGTCGTCGGGGGCGACCAGCAGGTCGACGTCGCCGGAGGTGCGGGGCGGCCGGAGCCGGTCGGCGGCGGCGGTCGGGCCCTTGAGCACGAGTGCGCGCAGGCCCGCCGCGTCGGCCCGCCGGTGGACGAACGCCGACACGAGCGGCACGGCCTCGTCGGCCCAGAGAACGCCCACGAGCTCCATCCGGTCAGTATTCCAGCGCTCCGGCAGCCCGCGGAGCCCGGCCGGGGGCGGTGGAGCGGAGCGCTCGTCTCGGTGAGGATGGGCCCGCGGGCCGCGGGGGCGCCGCACGGAGGCGGGCGGGGCGGCGGATGATCCACGGGGGAGCGGGCGGCGCCGGGCGGCCTCCGGTGGCGCTCGCGACCAACAACGGCGACATCGGCGGCGGCGAGGTGATGCTGCTGAGCATCGCGGAGGCGCTCGAGGCGCTCGAGGTCCCTGTCGTGGTCGTCGGCCCCTCGGAGCCGCGTGCGCTCGTCGCCGCCGCCCTCGCCGCCGGCCACCGGGTCGTCGAGCTCGAGGCCGTGGGCAGACCCGCCTGGATGCGTGCGCTGCGTCGCTGGGACGCCTCCTCCCGCGAGGGCGTGCTGTGGTGCAACGGGCTGGTGCCGGCCGTCGCGACGGCAGGGCGTCCGCGGCGGATCGTGCATCTGCACCAGCGCCCGTCCGGCCTGCAGCGGCTGCTCGCGCCCGTCGCCCGCCGCGGCGCCCTGGCGACCCTCGTCCCCTCCCGCTACCTGGCGGGGGTCGTCCCCGGGTCGACCGTGCTGCCGAACTGGAGCCGCCGCGTCGATTTGCCGGAGGCGCGGCCGCGGGAGGACGGGACGACCGTCCTCGGCTTCCTCGGGCGTCCCTCGCTCGCGAAGGGGGTGCGGGTCCTCACCGAGGCGCTGGCGCTGCTGGAGGCCGGGGAACCGGGCGCGTATCGCCTGGTGCTGGCGGGCGAGCCCCGGTTCGTGGCGGAGCGGGAGCGTCGCGAGGTGGAGGCTGCCCTCGCCCCGGTCGCCGCTCTGGTGGACCGGCCGGGGTGGATCGAGCCCGGCGACCTCTTCTCGCGGATCGACCTCCTGGTGGTGCCGTCGGTGCAGCCGGAGTCGTTCGGCCTGGTCGTGACGGAGGCGATGTCGGCCGGCGTCCCCGTGGTCGTGAGCGACGCCGGTGCGCTCCCCGAGGTCGTCGGCCCGTCGATCGGCGCCACGTTCCGAGCCGGCGATCCGCGGGCTCTGGCCGAGCTGATCAGAGCCCGGAAGAAGAGAGGACTATCGGAGTCGCGGGAGAGTGATCGTGCCCGCTGGAACGATTCCTACTCGCCGTCCTCCGGGAAGTCGGCTATCGACGGACTTCTGGCGCGAATGGTCCTCTCCGGTGATTCCTGATCCTCCCGCCACGGGACCGATCCGCTTTCCGGAGAATGCCGCCGGGAGCATCTCCTCATCCACTCAGAGAAGGACGACGATGACCCGCGAACCGGAAGTCCTCAGAGTGCTCGGACTGTTCCTCAAGCACCCGACACTAGGCCTGGCTCCGGGCGAGCCCTTCGCCCGCGGGAGGCTGCCGTACCGGGCCGACCTCCTCCGGGACGACTCGACGCGGCTCCTCGTCCCCGGTCACGCGTCTCGGCCCGCGCACGTGAAGCTGCGCGACGTCGTGGAGCACCGCACGGGGCTGAACGTGGACACGCAGCTGCGCGCGCTCCGGGCGGTCCGCTCGGCCGACGCGGTGCTCTGCGTGCTCGAGCCGGAGGCGGGCCTCCCCGCGCTGCTCCGGCGCGCGCGGCTCGGGCCGTACGGCCGCACGCCGCTCGTGGTCCTCTCCTGCTGGTGGGCGGAGGAGCTGCTCACCGGCTCGCCGGAGCGGCGCCGACAGGTGGTCCGGCTGCTCCAGGGCGTCGACCGGCTCGTCGTGCTCAGCGAGAACCAGCGCGAGGTCTTCGCCCGCCACGGCGTCGACGAGCGGCGGATCGCACCGGTCCTCTTCGGGGTCGACTCCGACTACTACCGGCCCGTTCCGCCGCGTCCGAAGCGGTTCGAGGTGCTCGCCGTCGGGGTCGACCGCGGGCGCGACTTCGACTCGCTGGTCGCCGCCGCCGAGCGCCTGCCGCACCGGCGGTTCGACATCGTGATCACTCCTGCGCGGCGGCCGTCCCGGGCGCTGCCGGCCAACGTCGTCCTGCACGACCCCGTCCCGGTCGGCGGGCACCGCGACAACCTGCGCGACGCCGAGCTCGTCGTCGTCACCAGCCACGACCTGGCCTACCCAACGGGCCAGAGCGTCCTGCTGGAGGCCTCCGGCTGCGGGACCTGCACGGCGGTCACCGCGAGCGCCGCGATGACCGGCTACATCCGCGACGGCGAGACGTCCTTCGCGCTGCCCCTGCACGACCCGGCGGGGATCGCGGTGGTGCTGGAGGCGGTGCTGAGCGACGACGGGAAGAGGGCCGAAGTCGCCCGCGCGGGCCGGGAGCGGGTGCTGGCCGAGCTGAACGCGCGGCACATGTGGGCGGGCGTGCGCGCCATCCTCCGCGACGCGGTCCGCGAGCGCGGCCGCGTCTGAGCGGCGGTCGGCCGGGGCCGCACCAGGCGAGCTCCGCCCCACCGGGAAGCGCCCGCCGACCGGGACCTGCGCGCCCCGGATCCGCGGATACGCGCCGGATCGGGTGGACGCGGGAGGCGCTACTCCGGCGGCAGAGCGCGGACGCGGGCGGACTGCTCCGCGAGCAGAGCGAGACCCGCGCCGACGACGACGAACGAGATCGGGGCGAAGAACACCTCGCCGAGCTGCGTCGCGCACAGCAGCACCAGGATGCTCGCCGCGCCGACCGCGTGCCCCGGGCGGCTCCCGGCCCCGGCGGCCGTGGTCGCGAAGCCGGCCACGAGCACGGTGCCGACGACGCCGACGAGCAGCACGACGCCGCCCTCGGCCATCAGCGCCAGGTAGGAGTTGTGGAAGAACCAGTCGATCCCGTCGACCCGCGCGGTCGCCTCGCCGAGCCCGGAGCCGGTCCACGGCGAGAGCGCCGCCTTGTCGACCGAGGCGTCGAGGATGCGGGCGCGCAGGGCGTCGGAGCCGGCCCGCTCCACCCCGTAGTCGCCGGCCGTCGCCAGGTTCCGCTCGGCCCAGAGGAACAGCAGGACGAGGCCGCCGCCGAGGAGCGCGCGGAAGAGCAGGCGCAGGTACGGCGCCGCGACGAGCCACACCAGCGCGCAGGCGTAGGCCGCCATCGACGTGCGGGAGTCGGTGGCGACGACCGCGGCGGCCCCGAGCGCGAGCACGCCGATCCGCAGCCACAGCCGCGAGCCGAGCGCCGAGACCAGCAGCGCCGCCGCTCCGTAGACGAGACCGGCCACGTTCTTGTCCTGGAGGAAGCCGGTCAGGGCGCCCTGGTAGCTGTCCGGGGCGAGTCCCGCGACGAACAGCACAGCGTTCAGCGACAGGGCCGCGGCGAGCCCTTTGAGCCCCGAGACCACGTCGATCCGCCCGCTCGCGAGGAAGCCCGCGGCGAGCATGACGAGCGCGATGTTCGCCGCCCGGCGCAGGGCGTCGAGGCCGTCGAAGGACGAGCCGGCGAGGACGAAGGCGAGCAGGGCGAGGCACAGCCACGGGTACCAGGCGGCCCGTCCGAGACGGCGGGTGGGCCGCCGGAAGAGGCTGACGAGGACCAGGGCGGCCAGCGCCGTCTGGGCCAGCGGGACGCTCCCCGGGAGGAAGGGGGTGGGGAGCCGGTAGACCAGGAGGCCCATCAGGACGGCATCGAGTATCCGAGCGGAATGTGCTATCGGAAAGGCCGCGTGAACGAGCGGGGAACGCCTCTCGACGACGATCTCTCCCCCTGGCGCGGACATGTCGTCATCCTCGCAGAAAGGGCCTCCCGAGGGGTCGGGGACCGCCTAGGGAAAGGCGCTCCGCATTGCTAGCGTGACCGACACCTCAGCATCGTCGAGCGGCGCATGCGCGGCACGCAGAAAGGTGCGCAGTGACTGTCGTCGATCTCATCGCCTTCATCCGGCGGAACTGGCGGACCCTCGTGGTCGCCGTGCTCGTCGGAGCCCTGGCGATGGCCGCCTTCTCGTTCCTCACTCCGAAGGTCTACGAGTCGAGCTCGGCCGGATTCGTGATCGCCGCGAGCGACGGCAGCTCGGCCGATGCGATCAGCGGGTCGCAGACCGCGGTGACCCGGGCGAACGCCTACCTGCCGCTGATCTCGAGCAGCGCCGTCTCCGAGCGGATCGAGGCCGACCCGGAGGCGAACCCCGGCGGAGAGGCCCTGAGCGGCCGCCTCACCGCGAGGGTCGCTCCGGGCAGCACCCTGATCGAGGTCACCGCCGAGGCCGGGACCGCGCAGAACGCCGCAGCACTGGCCAACGGGGCGCTCGCGGCGCTGGCGGCCGTCATCACCGACATCGAGACGCAGTCCACCGCGGACCGCACACCGCAGATCACCGTCGTCCCGCTCGAGAACGCGGAGCCGCCCGCCGCTCCGACGAGCCCCGACTGGGTGCGGAACATCCTGCTCGGCGCCCTGGGCGGGCTCGTTCTCGGCTTCGGTCTCGCCTTCCTCCGCCGGGCCCTCGACATCCGCGTGCGGACCGTCGACGACCTCACCGAGCTCTTCGGCGTCGGCGTCCTCGGCCGCATCCCCAAGGCCGGACGCCCGGGCCGGACCGGCGGCCGCCGCGGCACCGACGCGCTCACCGCGGAGGCGTTCCGCTCGCTCCGGACGGGCCTGCGCTTCTCCAGCGTCGACGAGGAGACGCGCAGCGTCGTGATCACCAGCGCCAACCAGGCCGAGGGCAAGTCCACGATCGCCGCCGGACTGGCCCGCGTCACCGCGGAGTCCGGGCAGCGCACCCTCCTGGTCGACGCGGACCTCCGCCGGCCCTCCGTGGCGCGGATGCTGGACATCGACGGCGCCATCGGCCTCAGCGAGGTCCTCAGCCACCAGATCCCCGTGGACGACGCGATCCGCCCCACCGGCATCGCGGGCCTCTACGCCCTCCCGGCCGGCCACATCCCGCCCAACCCGTCCGAGATGCTCGGCTCCGAGGCGATGCGCGCCCTGGTCGCGCGCCTCTCGAAGGACTACTTCGTCATCATCGACGCGCCGCCCGTGCTGCCCGTCACCGACGCCTCCATCGTCGCGACCGTCGTCGACGGCGTCGTCTTCGTCGTCGCCTCGAACCAGACGCGCCGGCCCGAGGTCGTCGCCGCCCGGCGGATCGTCCAGCAGGTCCGCGCCCGCGTGCTCGGCACCGTGCTCAACATGGTCACCGCCCGCGACGGCGACACCGGGTACTACTACTACGACCGCAAGAACGCGTACTACGCCGAGCCGCAGCCGGCGACGGGGCGCAAGCGCGCGGCGGCGGCACCGCGCCGGTCCGAGCTCGCCCCGGTGGAGTCGCGGGCCCTGCCTCCGCAGACGTCCCGCCGGGCGGCTCGATGAGCGGGCGCCTGCTCCTGCTCTGCCATGCGAACGTGGCACGGTCGCCCTCGGCCGAGCTCATCGCGGCGCGCCTGCTCGGCGTCGGATCCGACTGGCGGGTCGAGAGCGCGGGAACGCACGCGGAGGTCGGCCGCGGGCTCGACCCCGAGCTCAGCGATGCGCTGCGGGCCCGCGGGCTCTCCACGGCCGGGCACCGCGCGCGCCAGGCCGACGGCCGGATGCTCGCCGGCGCCGACCCCGTGCTCGTGTTCGAGGCGGGCCAGCGGGAGTGGGTCACCCGCCACTTCCCGGCCGCCGCGCGCCGCACCACCACGGTCCGCCGGGCGGCGCGGCTGGCGGGAGCCGCCCCCGGCGTCCCGCTCCTGCGGCTGCTCGCCGACGACACCGCCCCCTACGGCGCCGAGGACGACTTCGCCGACCCGTTCGGGCGCGGACCGGACGTCGCCGCGTCGGCCGTCGAGGACATCGACGCCCTGCTCCGGGTGATCCTCCCCGCTCTCGGCGCTCTGCCCGTCGGCGCGGAGCCCCCGGCCGCCACCGTCCGGAGCACCCGCCGCTCGCTCCGCCGGGACCGCGCCGCCGAGACGGTCGCGAGGTGACCGCCGAGGGGGTGAGCGTCGTGATCCCGCACTACGGCGACCCCGCGCCCGCGCTCGCCCTCGTCGAGCGGCTCCGCAGCCAGGAGTCGCCCCCCGCCCTCGAGATCGTCGTCGTCGACGACGCCTCCCCGGTCCCGTTCCCGGCCGGGATCGACGGAGTGGAGGTCGTGCTGCGCGAGCGGAACGGCGGCTTCGGCGCCGCGGTGAACACGGGCGCCGCCCGGGCGCGCCACCCGCTGCTCCTGGTGCTCAACAGCGACCTCGTCGTCGGACCCTCCTTCCTCCGCGACCTGCTCGAGGCGGGACGGCCGTGGCTGCCCGCGGTCGTCGCTCCGGACCTCGTCGACGCGGGCGGGGAGCGGCAGTGGGTCGGCCGGCGCTTCCCGCGGCTGCACCACTACGTCGTGGAGTGGCTCACTCCGCTCGCGCGCTGGCGCCCGCGGCTGCACGCCGCCGTCGGCCACGACACCCGGTGCGCCCCGGGCGCGACGGTGCCGGTGGACTGGGTGGTGGGCGCCGTGATGCTGCTGCCGGTGGCCGAGTTCCGCGCGGTCGGCGGGTTCGACGAGTCCTTCCACATGAACTGCGAGGAGGTCGACCTCCAGCGCCGGCTGCGCGAGCGCGGCGTGCCCTCGGTCTTCGCCGGCTCCGTCGTCGCCGAGCACACGGGAGGCGGCTCCTCCGACCCCGCGCGCCGGCTGGTCTGGCTGGTCGCCTCGCGCCTGCGCTACGCCCGCAAGTGGGGCGGACGCCCCGCCGCCCTCGCCGCGGCCCTGCGCGCCGCCTCCGCCGTGAACCTCGCCGCCAACGCGGTGCGCGCCGCCGCCGGCAGCGACGTGCGCCCGCTGGCCGTCCTCCGGCGCGAGCTCCGGCTCGTCGCCGCCGCCGAGGCGGCGTCCCGGTGAGCGGGCCCGTGCTCGTGGTGAGCCCGGTCTTCCACGGCTACTGGGAGGCGCTCGAGTCGGCGCTGGCCCACCTGGGCGACGACGTGGTCGTCCACCGCTACGACGCCGCGACCGGGCTGGCCCACGTGCGCGACGCCCTCGGCCACCGGCTCCCCGGGGGCCGGCTCCGGCGCTCGTCGATGCGCGCCGAGACCGACCGCGCGATCGCGGCGCTGCGCACCGTCCGGCCCCGGGCCGTCCTCGTGGTGAAGGGCGACTCCCTCGGCGACGCCTGGTGGGAGGAGGTCGGCCGCGCCGGCGTCCCCGTGGTGCTCTGGCTCTACGACGAGCTCCGCAACATGGGGCACCCCGTCGACCGCCTGCGCTCCCTCGCCGGGGAGGCGGTGTCGATCGTCAGCTACTCCGCCACCGACGTCGCCGAGCTCGCCCGCGCGGGGGTTCCGGCCGGGCACCTGCCCGACGCCTTCGACTCCCTCCTCTCCTTCCGCCCCCGCCCCTCCGCCGCGGTGACCTTCGTCGGCGCCCGCTACCCCGAGCGCGAGCGCGTGCTGCGGGAGCTCGCGGCCGGCGGGGTCGCGGTCGAGGCGTACGGGCGGCAGTGGTCGCGGCACCCCTGGGACGTGGCGCGCACCGGCCGCTGGCGCTCGGCCGGCGTCCCCGCCCGCCGCGACGTCCCGCGGGCGGGCTACTACGGAGTGATGGCCGGCTCGACCGCGACCCTGGCTCTGCACGGCGCGGGCCACGGCGGGCTCTCGATGCGCGCCTTCGAGGCGCCGGGCGTCGGGGCGCTGACCCTGATCGACCGGCCCGAGGTGGCGGAGTTCTACGAGGTGGGCAGCGAGGTGCTCGTCTTCGAGGAGCGCGACCAGCTCGTCGAGCACGTGCGGCGGGCGGGCGCGGACCCCTCGTGGGCGCGGCGCATCCGCGAGGCGGGCGCGCGCCGCACCGGCGCCGAGCACACCTTCGTGCACCGGATGCGGGAGGTGAGGGCCCTGTGGCGCTGACGCACCCGACCGACCTGGAGGCCTGGCGCCGCTGGCAGCGCGGCCGCGACCCGCTGCGCACCGCCCGGGCGGCGCTGCGGCGCTCCGAGCCGACCCGCCTGGTGCTGCACGTGCGCGGCGACCGGCCCGCCGTCCTGCTCGCGGTGGAGGCGTCGACGGCGAGCGCCCTCGCCTCGACCGCGGCCTCGCTCGCTCCTCTCGGCGGGGCTCCCGCGGCGGTCCTCGCTCCCTCCGGAGCCGGCGACGCGCTGTCCGGGCTGCTGCCGGGCCGCTGGAGGGCGCACCCGGTCGACCCGGAGGCGGACCCGCCCGCCGAGCTGCGGAGCCTCCGCGCCGTGATCGCCACCGGCCACTTCCTCGCGGCGGGAGCGGCCGCCCACCGCTGGTCCGGGATCCTCGGCGCCCGCTTCCTGGTCGTGCAGCACGGCCTGCTCACCCCCTCCGCCCCGCCGCTCCCGCCCGGAGCGACGCTGCTGGCGTTCTCGGAGGAGGACGCGGCCTTCTGGACCTCCGGCCGCAGCGACGTGGAGACCGAGGTCGTCGGCAGCCAGCTGCTCTGGACCGCGTCGCGCCGCCCGCTCCTCGAGCGGCTCGAGGAGCGGCCCCTGTTCCTCGGCCAGATGCACGGCGCGGAGCTGCCCCGGCGGACGGCCGCGGCCACCGCCTCCCGCTTCTGCCGCGAGGCGGGCGCCGACTACCGCCCCCACCCCGCCGAGGTCGACCGCCGCTCGCGCTGGCAGCACGCGCGGTGGGAGCGCCGCGGCATCCGGGTGCTCCGCGGCGGCGACCTCGCCGCGCAGGCCCGGCCGGTCGCCTCGATCTTCTCGACCGGGGTCCTGGAGGCCGCGGCCGCCGGGATCCCCGCGTGGGTCGTCTGCGAGGACCCGCCCGCCTGGGTGCTCGAGTTCTGGAGCCGGTACCGGCTCGCGCGCTGGGGCGGGGAGACGCCGACCGCGGCTCCGCCCGTCCCGTCCGTCGAGCCGGCCGTCGCCGTCGCCCGCCGGGCACTCGCCATCGCCGAAGGAGGCACCCCGTGACCGTTCTCTGCGTCATCCCCGTGCGCGGGGGCTCGAAGGGCGTCCCGCGCAAGAACGCCCGCCCCGTCGCGGGCCGCCCGCTGGTGGTCTGGAGCATCGAGCAGGCGCTCGCCGCCGGTCTCGACGTGCTCGTGTCGACCGACGACCCAGAGCTGGCCGCGATCGCGGAGGGGGCGGGAGCGGACGTGCCGTTCCTCCGGCCCGCCGAGCTGGCGCGCGACGAGACGGCGACCGAGCCCGTCGTGCTCCACGCGATCGAGCACCGGGCCGCGCTGGGGCGCCGCCCGGACGCGGTGATGCTCCTCCAGGCGACCTCGCCGATCCGGCTCCCGGGCACCCTCGCCCGCGCGCTCGAGCAGTTCGCCTCGACGGGGGTCGACTCGCTGGTGGGCGTCGTCCCGCAGACGCCGTTCCTCTGGCGGCTGCAGGAGGGGGCCGCCGTGCCGCAGTACGACGTCACGGCCCGGCCGCGGCGCCAGGACCTCGCCGAGGCCGACTTCTTCTACCGCGAGACCGGGTCCCTCTACCTCACCCGCACCGAGGTCTACGAGCGCGAGCGCAACCGGATCGGCGGCCGGGTCGGCCTGTTCGTCATGGACGAGGCGGAGGGCGGGGACATCGACACCGAGGCGGACCTCGCGGTGGTCGAGCAGACCCTCCTCAGCCTGTCGGCGGGAGGCGGCGCATGATCATCGACCGGCACCTCGCCCCGTTCATCGTCTTCGCCGAGGACCCGGTGCTCACCGCGCTGGCCAAGATCAACGCGAACAAGCAGCGGATCGTCTTCTGCGTCGACGGGCACGGGATCCTCCGCGGGTCGGTGTCCGACGGCGACTTCCGCCGCTGGATCATCGCGAACCCCACGGCCTCCCTCGACGTCCCGGCCCTCGCCGTCGCGAACACCGCCGTCCGCACGGCGGGAGCGGACGAGGCGGCAACCGCGATCGCCGCCCGGCTCGGCCGTGACGGGATCAGCCACCTCCCGCTCGTCGACGACCGCGGGCACCTCGTCGCGATCGCGGTCGAGGGCGATCGGGCGCTGCGGATCGGCCGCCACGAGGTGGGCGACGGCCACCCGGCCTTCCTGATCGCGGAGATCGGCAACAACCACAACGGCTCGGTCGATCTGGCGCGGCGGCTGGTCGACCTCGCGGTCGAGGCGGGCGCCGACGCGGTGAAGTTCCAGCTGCGCGACCTCGACTCCCTCTACCGGCGCGCCGGCGGGGCCACCGCGGGGGAGGACCTCGGCGCCCAGTACACGATCGACCTCCTGCGCCGCTTCTCGCTGCCCGCCGAGCCGCTCCTCCGGGTCTTCGACCACGCGGCCGAGGCCGGGATCGACGTCCTCTGCACCCCGTGGGACGCCCCGAGCGTGCAGGCGCTCGTCGACTACGGGATCCCGGGCCTCAAGATCGCCTCGGCGGACCTCACCAACCACGGCCTGATCGAGGACGCCGGCACCCGGGGACTGCCCCTGCTGCTCAGCACCGGGATGTCCCGCGAGTCCGAGATCCTCGAGTCGGTCGCGCTGCTGCGCTCGCTCGGCACCTCCTTCGCCCTGCTGCACACCCAGTCGACGTACCCGGCGCCCTACCGCGACCTGAACCTCGCCTACCTCGACCGGCTCGCCGAGATCGGCGGCGGCGTCGTCGGCTACTCCGGCCACGAGCGGGGCTGGCACGTCCCCGTCGCCGCCGTCGCCCGAGGGGCCCGCATCGTCGAGAAGCACTTCACGGTCGACCGGGGGATGGAGGGCAACGACCACACGGTGTCCCTGCTCCCGGACGAGTTCCGCCGCATGGTCGGCGAGATCCGCGACATCGAGGACTCGCTCGGCACGCGCGACGCCCGATCGGTCTCGACGGGGGAGTCGATGAACCGCGTCTCGCTCGCGAAGTCGCTGGTCGCCTCCCGCGACCTCTCGATCGGGGACGTGGTGCGCGCCGCCGACGTCGTCGTCCGCAGCCCCGGCCGGGGCCTCCAGCCCAACGAGCTGCCGCAGCTGCTCGGCCGCGCCCTCCACCGCGATGTCGAGGAGGGCGGGTTCTTCTTCGCCGGCGACCTGCGCGAGAGCACGCCGTCCGGCCGGCCGTTCCGGTTCCGCCGCCCCTGGGGCCTGCCGGTGCGGTACCACGACCACGCGGCGCTCGCCGCGGAGTCGAACGCCGACTTCCTCGAGTTCCACTTCTCGTACCGCGACCTGGAGATCGAGCCGGACGACGTGTTCACCCGCCGCCTCGACTCCGGCTTCACCACCCACCTGCCGGACCTGTTCGCGGGCGACTTCCTCGTCGACCTCGCCTCCTTCGACGACGACGTGTGGGAGCGCTCGATCGCGGAGGTGCAGCGCACCGTCGAGACCACCCGGAGCCTCGCGCGCTGGTTCCGCCAGGAGGAGGACCCGATGATGGTCGTCACGATGGGCGGCTTCACCCGGCACGCGCACGTGGCTCCGGATCAGCGCGCTCCCCTCTACGAGCGCGTCGCCGACGCCCTCGAGCGGATCGACGCGAGCGGCGTCCGCGTGCTGGCCCAGACCCTCCCGCCCTACCCGTGGCTCATGGGCGGGCAGCAGTTCCACAACCTCTTCGTGGACCCACGCGACACCGCGGAGTTCGCGGCCGCGACCGGCACGCCGCTCTGCCTCGACGCCTCGCACACCAAGCTCGCGGCGAACCACCTCGGGCTCGCCTTCTCGGAGGCGGTGGCGCTGCTCGCTCCGCTCAGCGCGCACCTGCACCTCGTCGACGCGACGGGTGTCGACGGCGAGGGGGTGCAGATCGGCGAGGGCGAGATCGACTGGCCGGACTTCGCGGCGTCGCTCGACGAGCTGGCGCCCGGGGTGCCGTTCATCCCCGAGATCTGGCAGGGGCACGTCAACAGCGGCGAGGGCTTCTGGACCGCGCTCGAGCGGCTGGAGGAGTGGCTGTGACCCCGCTCGCGCTCTGGACGGTGCCGGTCGGCGAGTTCGGCGGGGTGGCCCGCCACGTCCTCGACGCCGCCCGGCACGGGATCCCCGGCCACCGGCTCGTCGTGCTCTGCCCGGAGGGAGCGCTCGCCGAGCGGCTGCGGGAGCAGGGCTCGGCCGTGACGACCGGGCGCTTCGGAGTGTCCGCCGGCGCCGCCGCCTCCGTGGCGACCCTGCGCGCGACCGCGGCGGCTCTCCGCCCGGCGATCGTCCACTCCCACCTCGCCCACGCCGACCTCGTGACCGCGGCGACCCCGCTGCCCCGTGGGGTCCGCCGCGTCACGACGGAGCACGGCATCGCCGGGCCCGACGTCTATCACCGCACCGCCCTGCGGGCGCGGACGACCGCGGCGGCGCACCACGCGCGGCTGCGGTCCTTCGACTCCGCGATCGCCGTCTCGGAGGCCACCCGCCGCACCATGATCGAGAAGTGGCGGCCGAGCCTGCCGGTGCAGGTCGTGCTCAACGGAGTCGACGCCGCGCCCCGCGACCGCGAGCCGGGGGAGCCGGGCTCCCTCCGGGTCCTCTCGCTCGCGCGCCTGGCGCCGGAGAAGCGCCTCGACGCGCTGCTCGAGGCCTTCGCGGTGCTGCACCGGCGCATCCCCGGCGCCACGCTGACCGTCGCCGGCGAGGGTCCGCTCGACGGCGCCCTGCGCGCCCGGGCCGAGCGGCTCGGCCTCGGCGACGCCGTGTCGTTCCCCGGCTTCGCCGATCCGGAGGCGGCGCTCGCCGCGGCGGACGTCGTCGCCCAGCTCTCGGTCTGGGAGAACTGCTCCTACACGCTGCTCGACGCGGCCGCCCGCGGGATCGGCGTGGTCGCCTCCGCGGTGGGCGGGAACCCCGAGATCGTCGAGCGGGACTCGCTGGTCGACGCCGACGACCCGGAGGCGGTGGCCGCGGCGCTGGAGCGGCAGGCGTCGAGGGCCGCGGCTCCTCGCGCCGTGCGGGACGTCTCCGCCATGTGCGGCGGGATCGCCGCCGTGTACGAGGGGGTGGCGGCGTGAGCCGCGGGTCCCTGCGGCCGGGGCTGCGCACCCTCCTCTCGCTGGCCGGCGCCGCCTCTCCGGGCTGGATCACCGCCGCCGTCGCGGGCTCCCTCGCGCTCGCGGTCCTCGACACCCTGGGCGTCGCCGCGATGGTGCCGCTCATGGCGCTGCTCACCGGGACCGACACCACCACGGGCGCGCTCGGCGTCCTCTCCGGCGTCCTCGGCTCGACGGACGTCCAGACCCTCCTCCCGATCATCGCCGGCTTCGTCGCGGTCGTCTTCGTGCTCAAGAGCGCCGGGACGATCGTCTTCCGGTGGTGGCTGCTCGGCCGCACCACTCGGATCTCGGCCGACGCCGCGACGGAGCTGCTGCGGCGGTACGTCCTCGCGCCCTACGCCGTCCACCGCTCCCGGCGCCTCGCCGAGGTGTACCGGACCATCAACGACGCCAGCGCGCAGGCGGCCGGCGTGCTCCTCGGCGTGATCGGCATCGCCTCCGACCTGCTGGTGCTCGTCGCGATCGTGGCGATCCTGCTGGTCGCCTCGCCGGTCGCGACCCTGTTCGCGGCCGTCTTCTTCGCGGTGCTGCTCGGCGGCGTCCAGGCGCTCCTGCGGCGGCGGCAGGGCCGGATCGGCGAGGAGATGGCGGAGGCCGCGCTGGAGTCGTGGCAGTTCCTGCTCCCCTCGCTCGACGGGTTCCGCGAGGCGCGCCTGACCTCGAGCGCGGCGAGCCTGGTCGCCGGCTTCAGCGGAGCCAAGCGCCGCAGCGCCCAGGCTCTGCGCTCCCTCTCGCTCGTCTCGGAGCTGCCGAAGTACCTGCTCGAGATCGGCTTCGTCGTCGCCGTCGTGGGCGTCTCGGGGATCCTCGTCGCCACCGGCTCCGGCGCCGAGGCGCTCTCCGTCCTGGGCGTCTTCGCGGCCGCCTCCCTCCGCGCCCTGCCGACGCTCAACCGCGTCTCGGCCACCTTCGCGATCGTGCGCAGCGGGCAGGCGGGGCTGCGGATCGTCTCCGACGCGGCCGAGGAGCTCGCCTCCGAGGGGGCGCACGACGAGACGCCCGGGCCGGGCGGCCGCTACTCCGGCGACATCGCGCTCGAGCACGTCACCTACCGCTACGCCGACTCCGACGTGGACGTCGTGCGGGAGGTCTCCCTGGTGATCCAGCGCAACGCCACGACCGCCTTCGTCGGATCCAGCGGCGCCGGCAAGAGCACCCTCCTCGACCTGGTCCTCGGCCTGCTCCCGCCCACGAGCGGCCGGATCCTCTGCGGCGGGCGGCCGATCGACGAGGACCCCGCGGCCTGGTACGCGGGGCTCGGCGTGGTGCCGCAGGACGTGTTCCTCCTGGACGCGACCGTCGCCGCGAACGTCGCCTTCGGGGTGCCGGCGGCCGAGGTCGACCACGAGCGCGTGCGCGAGGTGCTGCGGACGGCGCAGCTCGAGGAGTTCGTCAGCGGGCTGCCGCAGGGTCTGGACACCCGCGTGGGCGAGCGCGGCGTCCGCCTCTCCGGCGGCCAGCGCCAGCGGCTCGGCCTCGCCCGGGCGCTGTACCGGCGCCCCTCCGTCCTCGTCCTCGACGAGGCGACGTCGGCGCTCGACAACCGCACGGAGCACGAGATCTCGCGGGCCGTCGCCGAGCTGCACGGCAGCATGACCGTCCTCGTGGTCGCCCACCGGCTCTCGACCGTGCGCGGCGCCGACCGGCTGCTCTTCCTCGACGGCGGCCGGATCGAGGGGGCCGGCACCTTCGAGGAGGTGCGGGCCGCGCACCCCGGCTTCGCCCAGCTCGTGGCGCTCGGAGAGCTCTCGTGAGCAGGGGAGGCCCGCGGTGGTGACGCTCGGCGACGTCCGCTCCGCGCTGCTGGCGCCCCTCCGCCGACGGGGCACGACGGTGCTGCTGCCCGGCGAGTCGTTCGGGGTCGGGAACCTCGCCTACTTCTGGCTGCAGGCCCACGCCCGCCGGAGCCGCGGGATGCCGACCGCGGTGCGCGCGACGCGGAGGACCGCGGAGTGGGCGGAGGTCTTCCCGCGGGTCCTCGAGGAGCTCGTGGTGCCCCCGGCGGAGATGTCGTTCTTCAGCCCCCGCGAGCTCGGGAGCGTCCACCAGGAGCTCGGCGTGGAGTTCACGACGGATGAGCTGGCGGACTTCGTCGCGACGATGCTGCTCCCGCCCGGCGGCTCCTTCACCGCTCTGGTGGCGGCGTCGCGACCGGAGGCGGACCTCACCCTGAACATCCGGCGCGGCGACTACTACAGCGTCCCGGCCTTCCGCGGCCGCTACTCCTTCGACGTGGTCGAGTACGTCGACGCGGCGCTCGCCCTGGCCCGCGAGCGGGAGCCCGTGCGCAGCGTCCTGATCGTGTCGGACGACCTCGACTGGTGCCGGGTGAAGCTGGCCCGCGTCCTCGAGGGCCTCGAGGTGCGCTTCCCGGGGGCGGGGACGCCGGTGCCGCAGCAGCTCGCCCTGCTGGCCGCGTCCCGCCGCCTGGTGCTGACGAACTCGACCTTCTCGTACTGGGGCGCGCATCTCGGCGACCACGTGCACGGCGGCGCCGACGTGATCGCGCCGTGGTTCCACAGCCGCGCGTGGAACGGAGGGGCGGCGACGCAGCTCGATCCGCGCTGGCGGGTGGTCCGCGACCTCCCCGGCGGCTGGGACGGCTGACGCGGAGAGTCGGAGTCCGGCGGCTGCGCGGGGCTCGCGGGTACCGGCGGGGGCTGCGGGCGGGCGGCTCCGGGTGTGGCTGGCTGCGGGCGGGCGGGTGTGCGAGGACGGCCGCGGGCTCGCGGCTCTGGGCTCGCGGCTCCGGGCCTCAGCGCAGGACGTGGCCCTCGACGTCGACGGGAGCCCGGGCGGTGAGGCGCTTCAGCCGCATCGCGGGGCGCTCGACCAGCAGCCAGCTCGCCCACGCGAGGGGGACGGTCGCTGCGACCGAGAGCGCGATGTACGCCCAGAGCGGCACGTCGGCTCCGGCTCCGACGATCGCCAGCGAGAGCAGCTGCTGCACGGGGAACGCGTAGATGTACATCCCGTAGGAGACGTCGTGGGTCGCGCCCACTCGACGCAGGGGGAGCCGGGCGCCGAGCGCGACCATCAGATAGGCGAGGGGGAGGCCGGCGAGCACGCGGTAGAGGCCGGCCGCGATCACGACAACGAGCAGCACGGCCGCGGCAGCGGTGAGCGCGCCCGTCAGGGGGAGGCGGTCGCGGTACAGGTGCACGAGCGCGCCGGCGAGGAAGTACCCGACGAGCGTCACCGTCTGGTTGAGGGGCGCCGGGAACGGGACGAGGTCCGTCGCGAGCACCGCCGCGACGAGGGTGAGGCCCGCGAATCCCGCGACCACGAGGGGGCGCACCCAGCGCGCGGGCGCCAGGGAGACGAGCAGGCCGATCACGACGTAGCTGACGAACTCGTAGAACAGGCTCCAGAGCGAGCCGTTCCACGCGCCCGGGTAGGGCACGGAGCCGAGCATCCCCGCGATGCCGTACTCCCGGATGTAGAGGGCCGCATTGGCGACCACGAAGCGCACCGCCCCGGCCGCGCTGTACTCGCCGGCTCCGAGGAGGAGCGACGCGAGCGGTGCGGCGACGAAGGCCACGACCAGGAGCGAGACGAGGAAGGCGGGATAGATGCGGAGGAAGCGCCGCCAGAGGAAGTCGACCAGCGATCGCGAGCGCAGCCGGCTCGCGGTGATCAGGAAGCCGGAGGTGGCGAAGAACCCGCCGACCGCCCAGGCGCCGAGGGTCGAGCCTCCGAGCCCGGGGTCGTCGCCGTAGCCGCCGAGGGGGAAGGAGTGCGACACGATGACGAGGACCGCCAGCCCGAGCCGCAGGGCGTTGATGCTGTTCGACCGCGGGTCGAAGGCGGAGCCGACGGTCGGGCGCGTGCGTGGCGCGCGGGCGGGCGCGGCGGTGCGCCGGCCGTTCTCCTGGCGGGTCATGCGCACATCCTGCTGACCCCGGCCGCCGCCGTCGATCGGGCGTGGGACGCGCCGCGCTCCTCCCGGAGGGCCCGCGCACCAGCAACGACGCGCGCTCCACCCCTGCGGCCCCGTCGCGGAGCTGACGCGGACTGACGTGCGGCCTGCGGCTGATCCCTCTCCGCCCCGTCGTCCCTCCGTCGCCCTCTCCCGCGAGACGCCGCTCCGGTACGCGACACGCGGGAGGGGGCGTACCGGAGCGGGATCCCGCAGCAGGCGGTCGGATCACGCCGGTCTGATCACGCCGGTCGGACCGCGCCGGTCAGAGCAGCCCGTCCGTGAGGTGGTCCGGCGTGCCGAAGCGGTGGGCCGTGATCGACACGGCCTGCTCGCGGAGGAACGGCAGCAGCTCCAGTCGGCCCGCCTCGGTCGCCGGGCCGGCGTAGACCGCGAGGTCGGGGCGCCCGCCCGTCACGGCCGTCACCGTCGCGGCGGACGCGCCCAGCAGGCGCACCCGTCCGGCGCCGTGGGCGCGCACCCGCGCCTCCCACGCCGCGTCGTCCTCGACCACGACGGCGCCGGCCGCCTCGTCGAGACCGGCGGCGAGCTGCGGAGGCAGCGCCACGGCGCTCGAGACGACCACCCGTGCCTGCGCGGTCGCCGCCGCGACGGCCACCCGCACGAGCGAGCCCAGCGGCTCCCCGGCGGCCAGGCGCACCAGCACGGCGGAGTCGTAGGGCAGGCGGCGGAAGACGTTGCGCTCCGCCTCCAGCCCCGTCACGTCGCGAGGAGCGCTCGCGGCCCACGCCACCGCGCAGCTGCGCGCCGTCCGCTCCACCGCGGCCTGCTCCTCCGCCGGGAGCTCCGCGCGCGACGCGGCGAGCAGGCGGGCGGCCGGTCCGACGACCGGAGCGGTCGCCTCCGACGGCGCCGCGGTCCAGGAGCCCAGGCCGAGCAGGTAGTCCGGCCCGCCCGCCTTGGTGCCCGGGCCGACCGCCGACTTCTTCCAGCCGCCGAACGGCTGGCGCTGCACGATCGCCCCGGTGATCCCGCGGTTCACGTAGAGGTTGCCGGCCTCGATCCCGTCGAGCCAGGTGCCGATCTCCTCCGGGTCGAGCGCGTGCAGGCCCGAGGTGAGCCCGTAGTCGACCTCGTTGACGATCGCGATCGCCTCGTCGAGGGTCGCCGCCGTCATGATCCCGAGGATCGGCCCGAAGTACTCGGTGCGGTGGAACTCGGACCCGCGGCGCACGCCGTCGCGGACGCCGGGGCTCCATAGGCGTCCGGAGTCGTCGAGGCTCCGCGGCTGCAGCAGCCAGGTCTCACCGGCGCCGAGCGCGGTCAGGCCGCGCAGCAGCTTGCCCTCGGCGGGTTCGATCACCGGCCCCATCCGCGTCGCGGGATCGGTCGGGTAGCCGACCGTGAGGGAGGAGACCGCGTCGAGCAGCTGCGCGCGGAACCGCTTCGAGCGAGCGACGGAGCCCACCAGCACGACGAGCGAGGCGGCGGAGCACTTCTGGCCCGCGTGCCCGAAGGCGCTCGCCACCACGTCCTTCACCGCCAGGTCGAGGTCGGCCGAGGGGGTGACCACGATCGCGTTCTTGCCGCTCGTCTCGGCGAGCAGCGGGAGGTCGTTCCGGAAGGAGCGGAACAGCTCCGCCGTCTCGTAGGCGCCGGTGAGGATCACCCGGTCGACCTGCGGGGAGGCGATCAGGTCGCGCCCCAGCTCCTCCTCCGGCAGGCGGAGCAGGCGCAGGGCCTCGCGGGGCACGCCCGCCGCCCACAGCGCCTCCGCCACCACGGCGCCGCAGCGCGCGGTCGGACCGGCGGGCTTGAGCACCACGGCGGAGCCGGCCGCGAGCGCCGCGAGGACGCCGCCGGCCGGGATCGCGACCGGGAAGTTCCACGGCGGAGCGACCAGGGTCAGCGCGGCCGGGTGGAAGCGGGCGCCGTCGACCGCGTCGAGCTCGAGGGCGCGCTCGGCGTAGTAGTGGGCGAAGTCCACGGCCTCCGAGACCTCGGGGTCGCCCTGGTCGAGGGTCTTGCCGCCCTCGGCCGCCATGACCTCGAGCAGCTCGGCGCGGCGCGCCTCCAGCTCGTCGCCCGCGCGGTGCAGGATGCGGGCACGCTCCTCGGCCGGGACGTCGCTCCAGCCGCTGCCGCGGGCGCCGGAGAGCACCGACTCCAGCTCGTCGAGGGTGCCGATCGTGGCGGCCTCGATCGCGTCGGCGCCGGCCCGGGAGGAGGGGACGCGCGCGAGGATCGCCTGCGCCCACTCGCGGTTCGCGGCGACGGACGGGTCGGTGTCGGGGGTGCTGCGGAAGTCGCCCGGTCCCGGACGGCCGCTCGCGGCGAACCGGTCGGGCACGCGGTGCGCCGGGGGGACGGCCCCGTCGAGGGCGGCGACGGAGGCGCGGAACCGCTCCTCCTCCCGCGCGAAGAGCGCCGGGTCGGCCTCGAGCTCGAAGACGGCCGACATGAAGTTCTGGCTCGACGCGCCCTCCTCCAGCCGGCGGATCAGGTAGGCGATCGCCACGTCGAACTCGGCCGGCGCGACGACCGGCGTGTAGAGCAGGAGCGAGCCGACCGTGCGGCGCACCGCCTCCGCCTGGCCCTGGGCCATGCCGAGGAGCATCTCGTACTCGATCCCCTCGCGGACGCCGCGGGTGCCGGCGAGCAGCCACGAGTACGCGACGTCGAAGAGGTTGTGCCCGGCGACGCCGACCCGCACGTTGCGGATCCGGTCCGGGTGCAGCGCGTAGTCGACGACGCGCTTGTAGTTCGTGTCGGAGTCCTGCTTGCTGCTCCAGGTCGCCAGCGGCCAGCCGTGGACCGAGGCCTCGACCTGCTCCATCGGCAGGTTCGCGCCCTTGACCAGGCGCACCTTGATGCCGGCGCCGCCGCGGGCTCGGCGGGCGGCGCTCCACTCCTGCAGGCGGATCATCGCCGAGAGCGCGTCGGGCAGGTAGGCCTGCAGCACGATGCCGGCCTCGAGACCGAGGAACTCCGGCCGGTCGAGGATGCGGGTGAAGACCGCGATGGTGAGGTCGAGGTCCTTGTACTCCTCCATGTCGAGGTTGATGAACTTCTGCGGCGAGGAGGCGGCGGCCCGGGCGAACAGCGGCGCCAGCTCCTCGACGATGTCGTCGACCGCGGCGTCGAAGGCCCACGGGTTGTGCGGGGCGGTGCTCGAGGAGACCTTGATCGAGACGTAGTCGACGTCGTCGCGGGCGAGGAGCCGGTGCGTCCCCTCCAGGCGGCGGTGGGCCTCCTCGCGGCCGAGGACGGCCTCGCCGAGCAGGTTCATGTTGAGCCGGACGCCGTCGCGGCGGATCGCGGCGATGGCCGGGCCCAGGCGCGAGTCGGTCGCATCGATGATCAGGTGGCCGACCATCCGCCGCAGAACCCGGCGCGCGATCGGCACCACGACGTCCGGGAGGAGCGGCGCCATGACGCCGCCGAGGGCGACCGCGCCGCGCATCGGAGCCGGGAGGAAGGACGGCACGCCGCCCGCGATCGCCTTCAGCGCCGCCGCCGCGACGCGGGTGTCCTCGGGTCGGACGACGCCGTCGACGAAGCCGACCGTGAAGTCCAGGCCGGTCGGATCCTTCAGCACGCCCGCCAGCTGCGCCCCGGAGGCGTCGATCGGGATCGCGGACGCCTCGCGCAGCCAGCGCCGCACCAGGGCGACGCTCTCGTCGACCAGGCGGGGATCGATCGAATCGGCGGACGGGTCGTCGGCGGCGGGGCCGGTGGCGAGAGCGGGGCTGGCGAGATCCGTCATGGTGCGGTCCTTCTGCTCTGAGGTGGGTGCCTTCAGTATTCGACCGGCTACCGTTGAGCAGAAGCGACCGTTCCTTACCGGTACCGGTCAGCTCAGCTGAACGATCGGAGAGACGCCGTGCTCGATGTCCGCCGCCTGGTCCTGCTCCGCGAGGTGGCCATCCGCGGCACTCTCGCCGCCGCGGCCGAGGCCCTCGCCTACAGTCCCTCCGCCGTCTCGCAGCAGCTCGCCGTGCTCGAGCGCGAGGCCGGCGTCGAGCTGCTGCGGAAGGCGGGCCGGCGCGTGCAGCTCACACCCCAGGCCGAGATCCTGGTCGAGGCGGCCGGCGAGGTGATGGCCCTGCTCGAGCGGGCGGAGGCGGCGCTCGCGGCCTCGGGGGAGTCGGTGACCGGGCGGGTGCGCGTCGCGGTGTTCCAGTCGGCCGCGCTCGCGCTCATGCCGGGCGCGCTCCGGGCCGTCGCCGACCGCTTCCCGGAGGTGCGGATCGAGATGGTGCAGCGCGAGCCGGAGGGCGCTCTGCACGAGACGTCGTGGGCGCGGGAGTTCGACCTCGTCGTCGCCGAGCAGTACCCCGGCCACTCGACCTCCTGGCTGCCCGGACTGGTGCGCAGCGACCTGACGACCGACGCGATCCGCCTCGCCGTGAGCCGCGACTCCGCCGTCGTCGACCTCGCCTCGGCCCGCGACTCCGCCTGGGTGATGGAGCCGCGCGGCACCGCGAGCCGCCACTTCGCCGAGCAGACCTGCCGGGTCGCGGGCTTCGAGCCGGACGTCCGCTTCGAGACCGCCGACCTGCAGGCGCAGATCCGCCTCGCCGCCTCCGGCCACGCCGTCGCCCTGATGCCCGACCTGGTCTGGGCGGGCGAGGCGCCGGACTGCCGCCTCCTCGAGCTGCCCGGCACGCCCCGCCGCACGATCTTCACCGCCCAGCGCGAGGCGCAGCTGGCGTCGCCGGCCGTGCGGGTGTTCCGGGAGTGCCTGGCGGAGGTGGCGGGGCGTGCCGGGCAGCTCGAGGAGGCGGCAGTCC
>NZ_PSVO01000022.1:0-53752 GCF_002932325.1 Rathayibacter sp. AY1E2 | reverse complement strand
GGCTCGGTGCGGGGGCGGGTGGCCCGGGTGTGGGGCGCGAGGAGGCGCCGCGAGTAGTAGGAGATCAGTCGTGCCAGGGCGAGGTCCGGTGCGGCGGTGGCGAGGGACTCCCCCCCCGCGTGCAGCGGAGCGAGCCGAGGCCGAGGGCGACAGCACCTCCCGAGAGCAGCAGCCAGGAGCCGGTCTCCACCCCAGTGGAGGGGAGGCCGCCGGGGCCGGTCGGCGCGGTGATCGGCGCGGCCGTGGCGGTCGGTCCGGCCGTCGGCACGACGGTGGGCTCCGGGGTCGACGTGGGCTCGGGGCTCGCGGTCGGCTCGGGCGTCACGGTCGGCTCAGGAGTCGCCGTCGGCTCGGGAGTCGCGGTCGGCTCCGGTGAGCCGGTCGGCTCCGGCGTCGGCGTGGGCTCCGGGGTCCCCGGCAGCTCGACGGCGGCGCCCTCCGGCGCCACGGCGAGCAGCGCCCGGGCGACGTCGCTGAACGCTCCGACCGGGTGGTTGCGGAACACCGGCGAGGTGCCGAAGAGGAAGCCCTCGGTGCCCGACTCCGTCGAGAACGAGACGGCCGAGGCCTGCCCGGCCGCGTCGATCCGGGACTGCCCGTCGGAGTCGACCCAGTGACCGGCGACGAACGTGCCGTCCTCCGAGTAGCTCTGCTCGACCGCGACCGACTCGTCGAAACCGGCGAACCACAGTGCCGGCGAGACGAACGCGGTGTCCTGCGGGTAGTCGCCGAGGACTCCGCCGGCGGGCGTCTCGACCGAGACGATGCCGTTGGAGCCGCTGGTGCCGGTCTGTGCCGTCAGCTCGGCCAGGCCGAAGTCGGACACGAAGGCCGCTCCTGCGCCGCCGCGGCCGACGACGTCGCCGCCCGCCGCGAGGAACTCCTCGACCACGGTGCGGCCCACGGTCTGCTCCGCGGTGAAGGAGAGGGCGCGTCCCACGTAGAGCACGTCGGCGCCCTCGAGGGTCGCGGTGCCCGCGGTGAGCGCGGCCGCGTCGACGGCGACCGCGTCGGCGAAGCCGAGCTTGGCCAGCGCGTCGCGGTCCTCGTTCGTGCCGGAGTAGGCGACGCGGAGGGCGTCGAGCGCCTTCCCGTCCTCGGCGCGCACGCGGTCGGCGGTGGTCGCCGTGAAGTCGACGCCGAAGACGGCGGCGGCTCCCTCGGCGGCCGCGAGCCCGGCGGCGTCGGCGCGGAGGGCGATCGTGCCGTCCTCGAACTGCTCGAGGGCGACGCCGTCGGCCAGCAGCGCGTTGACGGCCTGGTACTCCAGGACGCCGCGCGGCTCGAAGGCGAGGTAGTCGGCGCCTGCCGGGACGGAGCCGACCGGAGCCACGGCGGTCACCGGCTCCAGGCCGACGGCCGGGAGGGCGTCGGTGGTGGAGCCGATCGCCTGCACGTCGGCGCCCCAGAGGAGCGAGAGGCTCCAGGCCGAGACGTCGTACATCTCGGGCACGCGGCTCGAGATGTCGCTGCCGTCGGCGAGGAGGACGTTGGCGAGGCCGCGGACCGACTGGTGCATGTCGACCAGGTAGGTGCCCGCGGGGTAGGAGACTCCTCCGACGCTCGTGGCGGCCGTGGTCCGCGACACCTCGACGCCGTGGGCGAGCAGCTGCGCGACGAGGGTCTCGGCGTCCGAGACGGAGCGCTGCGTGCCGTCGACGGGGATGCCGTAGGCGCGCGGGTACTCGGTCGTGTAGACGTCGGTCTCGTCCCAGATCTCGGTCCACTCGGTCGGCACGCCCGCGGGCAGGTCGGCCGCGGAGACGTCGGCGGGGATCTCGATGGCGGGGGCGCCGGTGACGCCGCGCTCGAAGATGGCGACCTGGTTGCTCAGGAGCGCGTCGCGGTTGGCCTCGATGTAGTCGACGGAGGCGTCCATGACGATCCCGGCGACCTCGACGTCGATGTCCGCGTTGGCCTGGCCCTGGGCGATCTCCTCCGGAGTGCTGTTGGCCGTGCGGCCGAGCGGAAGCTCCACCGTGTTGGTGATCGCGCCCTGGAAGGCGACGTACTGCGGGGCGAAGATGGGGGGCCAGTCGTCCCAGCCCGCGCGGATGTCGCGGTAGGGGATGAGGATCTTCCCGGTGTTGTCCGTGGTGGCGCTGCCGTCCTCGGCGAGGTAGGTGTTGCCGGGCACGTCGGCCTCGACGACGCGGCGCTCGATCTCGAGCGCGGTCGCGTAGGCGTGCGGGAGGAAGAGGTCGTACTCGTAGTTCTCGCCGTGCGGCGGGCCGCAGGGCTCGACCTGGAGGATCCCGGTGTAGCCGTGGATGTCGATGAAGTACGTGGGCTGGAGCACGCTCGAGAGGTCGCGGATCACGGCCGCCTCGCTGGTGGCTCCGGTGATCATGTCGCGGTTCGGGTCGTAGCCCGCGGCGACGGCGCGCTGGCCGAGGGCGCGGCCGTCGGGGTTGTTGGTGACGGTGAAGTAGAGGCGGTTGCCCTCGAGCAGCGCCTCGGTCTCCGCGTCCTCGGCGGTGGCGACGCCCTCGATGTACTCGAGGATCGCGTCGCTGCCCTCCCACTCGTTGCCGTGGATGTTGCCGTTGAACCAGACCGGCACCTTGTAGCCGTCCATCAGCTCGGCATCGGCGGCCGCGGCGGCGGGCTCGTACTTGAGCCGGTCGCGCCACTCGGCCTGCTGAGCCGTCTCGGCCTCGGTCTCGGGGGCGGTGACGGTGACCAGGTAGATGTCGCGGCCGAGGCCGGACTTCCCGACCACCTGGGTCGAGACCCGGTCGGAGCGGGCGGCGAGCGCGTTCAGCTGCGGCGCGATGGCGTCGTAGGGGGTGACTCCGCGCAGGAGCGAGGCGTCGGTCGGGTCGACGGGCACCTCGGTCAGCGGGGTCTGCTGCGGGTAGCTGGTCGGCACCGCGATCGGAGCGGACGGCGGACGCACGATGTCCACGCGGGTGTAGTCGGCGGGTGCTGCGGTCGTGGCGGTCGCCGGCGGGGCGACCAGGAGACCGCCGGCGGCGAGCGCGAGCGCGGCGCATCCGGAGGCGAGGGCGGTTCGAGATCTCAAGCGGAGTTCTTCCCTTGTCGAGGCGTGACGGAACGGATCGGGCCCCCGTCGGCGTCTGGATCTCCGAATCGGATGTGAACCCTCTCAGGAAGATAGAGGCTCCATGTTTCCGTCACGTGTCGGCCGGGTCACCTCCGCGAGATGCCTCGTCGGAGGCCTCGCGCGGCGAGTCGAGTGCCGGAGCGGCATCCGACGAGAGGAGGAGGGAGGGCCCGGTCAGAGGAAGAGGGAGAGGACGAGCGTGGCGCCGAGCGCGAGGACGGAGGCGAGGGAGACGCCGACGGTCACGGACTTGAGGGCGCCGCGGACCGACTGGCCGAGGAAGCTCTGCAGCAGCCAGAAGGTGTTCGAGGTGACGTGGATGCAGAACAGCGCGCCGGAGCCCGCGGCGAGTGCGATCAGCAGCGGGTCGAGGCCGAGTGTCGCGGCGACCGGCGCGACGACTCCGGCCGCCGTGATCGCCGAGAGGGTGACCGAGCCGACCGCGATGTGCAGCACGGCCGCCATCACCCAGACGAGCAGCAGCGGCGCGGTCGCCGAGGTCGAGAAGTAGCCCTTCAGGATCTCGCCGAGGTCGCCCTGGGCGATCACCGCGGCGAGCGCCCCGCCGACGCCGGTGAGCAGGAAGATCTGCCCGCCGTCCTGGAAGCCTTTGGCGACCGCCTTCTCCATCCGCGCGGTTCCCACGGTGGACCGGCCGACCACTCCGGTGCCGATCACGGCGAGGAGGAGCGCGATGACGGGGTTCCCGAGGAACTGCAGCACCGGCAGCTCGATCCCGGAGACGGTGAGCACCGCCTGCGCGGCGATGAGCAGGAGGGCGAGGAGCATGGGCGCGAAGAGGAGCAGGAGCGGGCGCTCGCGGGCGGGGTGGGCGTCCTGCGCCTCGGCGGGACCCGCCGCGTCCTCGACGGACGAGCCGGACGAGCCGCCCGATGCCGCTCCGACTCCGCTCGAGGACGCCCCGCCGGTCCCCCGCGCTCCGAACGACGGCAGCCGTCCGCCGTCCGCGGCGGGCGACGCCCCCACCGTCGCGAGCCCGGTCGTGTCGTCGCGCACGACCAGCTGCTCGTCGCGCGCCGGGTCCCAGAAGCCGAGGCGGAACGCGAGCGACATCAGCAGGATCGTGACCACGACCGTCGGCGCCACCACCGCGAATCCGCCGAGCATCATCACGCCCAGCGGCACTCCGAGCAGCCCCGCGAGCGCGACCGCGGCGAAGCCGGGCACCATCATCACGATGCCCGTCTCGAGCCCGACGGCGAAGGTCACGGCGACGATGCCGGTGCCCGCGCGCCCCAGCCGCGGCGCGATCCGGCGCGCGAGCGGGGCCGCGATCACGATCAGCGCGTCGACGAAGATCGTCTGCAGGTAGGTGGCGAAGGAGAGGCCCAGCGCATAGGGGATCCCGCGGCGGCCGAAGACACGCAGCAGGCCCTCGACGAGCCGGACGACGGCGCCCATCTCGTTGAGCATCGCGCCGATGAGCACGCCCCAGCCGATCAGGAGGCCAGCCTCCATCATCACCTCGCCGAAGCCGGTGGTCATCGTGGAGACGGTGTCGACGGGGCCGAGCCCGGTGAGCAGGCCGATCGCGGCGGCTCCCACGGCCAGCGCCAGCACCGGGTTGAACCGGAAGCGCACGATCGCGACGACCACCACGACGATCACGAGGGCGACGACGCCCAGGGTGTACCACTCGGGCATGACGTCCTCCTCCGCCCGCGACTGCGCGTGCCGTCACACCCTAGGGGACCGCCGCGCACCCCCTCGCCCCCGCCGGGCACGGGGCCCTAGCGTGGACGCATGGCACTGACGCTCCCCGAGCCCCGACTCCCCTCCCTCCTCGACTCCCCCGTCCTGCGCTGGGGGGTGATCGCGCCCGGCTCGATCGCCGGCTCGTTCGTCGAGGCGCTGCAGAAGCACACCCGGCAGCGCGTGGTCTCGGTGGGCTCCCGCTCGCTGGAGCGCGCGGAGCGGTTCGCGAGCCGGTTCGGGATCGAGCGGGCCTCGGCCGGCTACGAGGCCGTGGTCGAGGATCCGGAGGTCGACGTGGTCTACATCGCCTCCCCGCACTCGGAGCACGCCCGCCAGGCACTGCTCGCCATCGCCGCGGGCAAGCACATCCTGGTCGAGAAGCCGTTCGCGCCGACCCCGGGCGAGGCCGAGATGATCGTGCACGCCGCGCGCGACGCCGGAGTCTTCGCGATGGAGGCGATGTGGATGCGCTACCTGCCGCACATGGACGTCGTACGGCAGCTGCTCGCCGACGGGGCGGTCGGCGCGCCGGCCGTCGTCTCGGCCGACTTCGGCGCCGCCTTCGACTTCGACCCCTCCAGCCGCATCTTCGACCCGGCGCTCGCGGGCGGCGGCCTGCTGGACGTCGGCGTCTACGCCTCCTCCTTCGTCTCGATGGTGGCGGGCACGCCGCAGAGCACCGTCGTCGCCGGCAGCATGACCTCGACGGGCGTCGACGCGACCGCGACGATCGTCGGCAGCCACGCGCACGGGGTGCAGTCGGTGGCCACCTCGACCGTGCTGGCCGACACCCGCCACGCGGCGAGCGTCGCGGGGCGGGCGGGGCGGATCGACGTGCACCCGTCGTTCTGGACGCCGGGCGGCGTGACGCTCACCCGCGGCTCCGAGAGCGGGTCGTGGATCGACGAGACGCCGCTCCAGGGCGGCGAGGGCCTCGCCTGGGAGGCGCTGCACGTCGCGCAGTACGTGACGGAGGGGCGCACCGAGTCGCCGCTGCACCCGCTCGACGAGGTGGTCGCCGTGGTGCGGACCCTCGACGACGCGCGCCGCCGGCTGGGCGTCTCGGTGTAGGGCGGGCGGCGGGAGACCGCCGCCCCGGCCCTCAGCCCGCCGGCAGCTCGACGCGGAAGCTCGTGCGCCCCGGCTCGGACGCGACGAGGACGCGCCCGCCGTGGGCGTCGACGACCGCCGCCACGATCGCCAGGCCCAGCCCCGTCGATCCGGTCGTGCGCGCTCGGGAGGAGTCGCCGCGGGCGAAGCGCTCGAACAGCACCGGCACCAGCTCCGGCGCGATGCCCGGGCCGGAATCGGTGACCGTGACGACCGCGATCGGCCGCCCCTCCGACACCTCCTCGGCGAGCGCCGCCACGACCCGGGTGCCGGGGGGCGTGTGCACGGACGCGTTCCGCAGCAGATTGGCGACCACCTGGTGCAGCCGGAAGCCGTCGCCGCGGATCTCGATCGGCTCCTCGGGGAGCTCGAGGTCCCACTCGTGGTCGGGGCCCGCGGCGTGCGCGTCCGACAGCGCCTCGATCACGAGCAGCGTCAGGTCGACGGACTCCTTCTCGAGGTCGCGGCCCTCGTCGAGGCGGGCGAGCAGGAGGAGGTCCTCGACCAGCGAGGTCATCCGGGTGGCGGCGGACTCGATCCGATCGAGGGAGTAGGCCGCCGACTCCGGCAGCTCGGTCCCGCCGCGCCGGGGCAGCTCCGCGTAGCCGCGGATCGCCGCGAGGGGAGTGCGCAGCTCGTGCGAGGCGTCGGCGACGAACTGCCGCACCTTGTCCTCGCTCGCCTGCCGCGACTCCAGAGCACCGGTGACGTGGTCGAGCATGCGGTTGAAGGCGGCGCCGACGCGGCCGACCTCGGTGCGGGTGTCGGCGTCCTCCTCCGGGACCCGCTCGACCAGCTCGACGGCGCCGCGGTCCAGCGGCAGCTCGGCCACGCGGGTCGCCGTCGCCTCCACCCGCTCCAGGGGCCGGAGGGCCACGCGGATGATCGCGGTGGCGACGAGGGCGACCAGCAGCATCGCCAGCAGCACCACCACGACGACCACCCAGGTGAGGGAGGCGAGCGTCTCGGCGACCTCGCCCAGGGGGACGCCGACGACGACGACGGAGCCCTCGACCGCCGCCGCGCGCACGCGGTAGGTCCCGAGACTCCCGGGCAGCTCGATGGTCGCCTCCTCGCCCCCCGCGGCGACGGCCGCCGCGAGCACCGAGTCGGCCGGGTCCGAGAACTGCCGGCAGACCCCGTCGGCGTCGACGTAGGCGCCGATGAAGGAGCCGTCCGAGCCCTGGACGGCGGTGATGGTGCTGAGGTTCTGGCTCGGGCCGCCGCCGAAGGATCCGCTGGGGCAGGTCGTGGCCTGCTCGATCGCGCTCGACCCGCCGAAGCGGCTCGGCCCGTCGAAGTCCTGGAGGCGCGTGACCGACTGGCTGAGCGACGCGTCCGTGCTGCCGTAGAGGATCGAGCGGGCGGAGAGCACGCTGACCGCTCCCACGACGCCCGCCGTCACCGCGACGAGCGCGACCACGGCGACGACCATCCGCCGCCGCAGAGTCCACGGCGCGCGCCGGCCGCGGCGGGAGCTGCGGAGGGCGGAGCGGGTCGCGAAGTCGCCGAGCGACGGGCGGCCGGTGCGGCTCACTGGTCGGCGGGCTTCAGGAGGTAGCCGGCGCCGCGCACGGTGTGGATCATCGGCGAGCGGCCGGCGTCGATCTTCTTGCGCAGGTACGAGATGTAGATCTCGACCACGCTCGACTTGCCGCCGAAGTCGTACGACCAGACCCGGTCGAGGATCTGGGCCTTGCTGAGCACGCGGCGCGGATTGCGCATCAGGAAGCGCAGCAGCTCGAACTCGGTGGCGGTCAGCTCGATCTCGTCGCCGCCCCGGCGGACCTCGTGGCTGTCCTCGTTCAGCACCAGGTCCCCCACGACGACCTCGGGGTCGTCCGCGTCGTTGGCGAGCAGGGTGCTGCGGCGGATGAGGCCGCGCATCCGGGCGACCAGCTCCTCGAGGGAGAAGGGCTTGGTGACGTAGTCGTCGCCGCCGGCGGTGAGCCCGGCGATCCGGTCGTCGAGCGCGTCCTTCGCGGTGAGGAAGAGGACCGGGGTCTCGCTGCCGTCCGCGCGGACCCGCTGCAGGACCTGGAGGCCGTCGATGTCGGGGAGCATCACGTCGAGCACGATCACGTCGGGCCGGAACTCGCGGGTGATCGTGATCGCGGCGCGGCCCTCGGCGGCGGTGCGCACCTCCCAGCCCTCGTAGCGCAGAGCCATCTGGAGCAGGTCGGTGAGGGTGCTCTCGTCGTCGACGACGAGGACGCGGATCGGCGTCCCGTCGGCCCGCTTCAGGCGGGTGCGCTGCGCGGGGGCGAGGTGCTTCGAGGGGGCCGGGGTGCTCATGACTCCAGTATCGGGAGTTCCCTATGGATCGGCTATGACCGGCCGATGCCGTCGCTGTGCGCTTCCGATGCGTCCTCCGCGGGATCGGCGTCGAGCTCCTCCGGAGCGATCGCCGCGGTGCGCGCATAGCCGCGGACCCGCCGGTCGATGAAGGTCGCCACCCAGAGCAGGACGCCGATCACGAGCAGCACCCCCGCGATGCCGTACTGGGCGGTGTCGCGTCCCGAGGTGATCGGCAGCACCAGGTAGACGCAGGCGATCGTGCCCAGCACCGGCAGCACGGTGGGGGTCCGGAAGTGACGGTGCTCGACCGGCTGCCGCCGCAGCACCAGCACGGAGACGTTGACGACGGCGAAGACCGCCAGCAGGAGGAGCGACGTGGTCCCGCCCAGGAGCACCGCGATGGGGTCGGAGGGGTCGCGCGACACGTAGGCGGTGAGGAGCAGGGCGATCACCGTCGTGAAGAGGATCGCCGCCCACGGCGTGCGCCGTCCGCGCAGCACGTTCTGCAGGAACGGCGGCAGCACGCCCTGGCGGCTCATCCCGTAGAGCAGGCGGCTGGCCATCATCATGTTGATCAGCGCGCTGTTGGCCACGGCGAAGAGCGAGATGAAGGGCAGGAGCGTCGAGATCGGGAAGTCGGGCGCCGCGGCCTCGACGACCGTGACGAGCGGAGTGTCGTTGCCGGCCAGCTCCCCCACGGGGACGATCGCGACGGCGAGCGTGGACACGAGCACGTAGACCACGGCGGTGATGCCGAGACCCGTGAGCATCACGCGCGGGAAGATGCGGCTGGGCTCCTTCGTCTCCTCCGCCATGTTCACCGAGTCCTCGAAGCCGACCATCGCGAAGAACGCCAGCGAGGTCGCGGTGCTCACCGCGAGCAGCAGCGACTTGTCCTCCGGCGCCTCGAACGCGACCACCCGCGAGAAGTCGGCCTGCCCGCCGAACACCGCGAAGAAGCAGACGAAGATCACCAGCAGCAGGCCCGAGAGCTCGATCAGGGTGAGCACCACGTTCAGCCCGACGCTCTCGGCGACACCGCGCAGGTTCACCAGGGCGATGCAGACCATGAACACCAGCGCGATACTCAGCCGCGTCCCCGCGCCGTCCCCGAGCCCGAAGCCGATCGCGAAGTTGCTCGCGAAGGCGCCCGAGGCGGCGGAGGCCGAGGTGATCCCGCTCGCCATCACGGTGAAGCAGACGAGGAACGTGACGAAGTGGATCCCGAACGCCTTGTGCGCGTAGAGCGCGGCGCCCGCCGCCTGCGGGTACTTCGTCACCAGCTCCAGGTAGGAGCAGGCGGTGAGCGTGGCGACGACGAACGCGATCACGAAGGGGAGCCACGCGGCCCCGCCCACCTCGGCCGCGACCTGCCCGGTGAGGGCGTAGATCCCGGTCCCGAGGATGTCGCCGACCACGAACAGCAGCAGCAGCTTGGGGCCGAGCACCCGCTTGAGCTCGGGCGGGGCGGACGTCTCTCTCGTGGCGGTCATCGTCGGCCCCTCCATTTGCGGATGAGCGCGAGCCTACGACCGCGGGCACCGCCCCGGGAAGAGCGGGCGCCCGGAGAGCAGGAGCCGACGACACCCACCACTCTGCCGTCGCGCCGTGCGCAGCGCAGCCTCCACCTCGCCGGCGGGAGGCTGCGCGAGGCCGGCTGACCGGATGCTGCCACGGCCGGAGCCTGCCCGGACGTCCCGTGGGCCCCCGACCCTCCGCCCCGCGCGGAGCCGAGGGTCCGCCGCATGTCCGGATGCTGCCGTGCCCGGATGCTGATCTGGTGCCGCCGACGGGCCTTCGCGAGGCTCGGAGGACCACGACGAGAGGACGCACCATGACCGCCACTGCACCCGCCGCCACCCCGCACCTCGGCCCCGTCGCCGCCGGAGGCGCCCTCGCCTGGGCCGCGCTGGCCGCGCTGCTCCTGCTCGGGGAGCCGCACCCCGCGGCTGTCCTCGTGCTCGTGCTCGCGGCCGCCGCCGCGACCTCGCTGAGCGTCGTCGCCGTCGCCCGCCGGCAGCCCCCCGCCCGCCGCACCGGCGTCGTGATCGGTCTCCTCGCCCCCCTCCTCGCGAACGCCGGTCTCACTCCGCTCGCCGCGCTGGTCGGCCCGGCCGTGTTCGGAGCGGTGGCGCTGGTCCTCGCCGGTGAGCTCGCCGTCGTCGCGGTTCTCGCGCGGCGGCGCTGAGTGCGCGCCTCCTACACTCGGGAGGGTCGGGAGAACGGGGGGCCGCCGGTGCTGAGCGAGAACGCGATCGCGCTGTACCTGCACGCGTCCGTGCGCGGAGACTGGTCGCTCGAGAGCGCGTCGGACGAGCTCGGCGTCACCGTCGACGGCCTCCGCGAGGCGCGCGACGAGCTGATCGGGCTCCGGCTGCTCGCTCCGCTGCACGCGGGGGCGGAAACGCTTGCCACGGCCGCACCGGACATCGCCCTGGCCGAGCTGATCGCCGAGGACGAGCGGCGCCTCCTCGAGCTGCAGACCGGGATCACCCGCCGCCGCAGCGAGCTGATGGCCCTCGTCCCCGCCTACCGGAGCGCCCGCAGCGCCCTCGCCGCCGCGGAGCAGGTGGAGGTGATCGAGGACCCGGCGACCGTCCTCCGGCTGCTCCTCGACCTGCAGCGCGGAGCCTCGGAGGAGGTGCTGATCGCCGCTCCCGGCACCAGCAGCGTGGAGCGGCACGAGGCGAGCGACGCCGTCGACCGCGAGCTGCTCGGGCGCGGCATCGCGAGGCGGACGCTGTACCACGACCGCCGCCGCGACAACGCGGCCCTCCGGCGCTCGGTCGCGGAGCTCGAGCCGCTGGGCGCGCGGTTCCGGACCCTCCCGACGCTGCCCTTCCGGCTGGTGGTCTTCGACCGCTCCCTCGCGATCGTCGCCCGCTCCCGCGACGAGGACGACCGCGCCGCCCTGATCGTCCGCTCCCCCGAGCTCGCGGCGACCCTGGCGCGCGTGTTCGACGCGGCGTGGGAGTTCGCAGCGCCCCTGCACGCGGCAGGTGCCGAGGAGGAGCCCTCCCTCTCCGCGGTGCAGCGGTCGATCCTGCAGGGCCTCGCCGCCGGGCTCACCGACGAGGCGCTCGCGGCACGGCTGGACCTCAGCGTGCGCACCTGCCGTCGGCACGTCGCCGGTCTCTTCGATCTGCTCGGCGCCGAGAGCCGCTTCCAGGCGGGCGTGCTCGCGGCCCGGCGGGGCTGGCTGCCGGTCCGACCGCGCTGACTCAGGCCGTCGGCGAGCTCAGCGCCGCGGAGCCGGGCGCCGTCCGTCGAGGGCCCGCTCAGCCCGCGTGCGCTCCGAGGAACGCGAGCGCCCGCGGCCAGGCGTCGGTCGCCGCCTCGGCCTGGTAGGTCTGCTCGTTCGCGTCGTTGAAGAAGGCGTGGCCCGCTCCTGGGTAGACGACGACCTCGACGTCCTTGCCCTCGGTCGCCTCGCGGATGCGCGGCACCTGCTCGACGAGGGGAGCGTCCTGATCGCCCAGGAACGCCAGCACCGGCACCTGCAGCGCGCCGAGCTCCTCGGCGGACGCGGTGACGTGCCCGTAGAACGGCACGGCCGCCGCCAGCCGCGGCTCGGCCAGCGCGAGCGCCCACGAGAAGGTGCCGCCGTAGCAGAACCCGGTGACGGAGACGCTGGTCGCGCCCTCCTGGCGCAGGAGCCGCTCGACGAGGGCGCGGAGAATCGCGACGGTGCGCGTCGCGTGCTCCGGAGTGAAGACGGGGGCGAAGAAGGTGCGCAGCTCGACCTGGCGCGGCAGGCGCCGCACCGGGTGGTCGTAGTCGGCGCGCTGCTCCTCGTCGAGCTGCTCGAGCAGGCCGCTGTCGGCCAGGAGCTCGGGGGCGACGACGCTGTAGCCCTCGGCCGCGTAGCGGTCGGCGACCGAGCGGATGTGCCCGTCGACCCCCCAGACCTCGTGGATCAGGATCAGCGCGCGGCCGCCCTCACCGCTGCGGTACACCGGTACGTCGTGCTCGGCCAGGGTCCAGGTCTCATCGCTCGTGGGCATGCTCGAACCCTAGCCCCGGACCCCGGGAGCACGCGTCGTCAGAAGTCGTACTCGCAGTTGCGGAGGTTCGCCACGTCCTCGGTGAGCGTCGGCTCCCCGCCGAGCAGGAACGCGTAGTTCTTCGAGTTGGAGGCCAGGAAGCGCAGCGTCGAGTCGTGCACGCAGTCGCGCTCGGTCAGCAGCACGGACGAGCCCAGGGCCGCCGCCGTCGTCGCTCCCGAGAGGGCGTCGGCGAAGGAGGACCCCGCGGCGAGGAAGACGCTGTCCTGCAGCAGCGACTGGGGGTAGGCGCTGTTCAGCTCGACGCTGGTCTCGTAGCGGTCGCGGCCGGCGATCCTCGAGACCGAGGGGGCGAGGCCGCGACGCGCGAAGTCCGCCACGTACTTGTCCCGGATCGAGGGGTCGCCCCCGAGGAACTCCACGTGCTCCGGCGCCAGGGCGCGCACCGCGGTCGCGGTCGCGGAGTCGGCGCCCGAGGTCGCACCGTCGACCAGCAGCACGGGCTGCGCACGCCAGCCGGCGATCGGCGCGGCCGACAGGGCGTCAGGGAAGTTCGTGCCGGTCGCGACGAACATGTTCGAGTAGGGGCCGGTGCCGAAGGCGTCCGCGACGATCCGGCGGGAGGTGTCGTAGCGGTCCGTCCCGCCGATCCGCTCGGTGCCGCCGACGATCGAGCGGATCTCGGACAGGACCCCGGGGCTCACGCTCAGCTCGCTGCCGACGACCACGACCCGCTCCGGGCGGAGGCGGCGGATCTCGTCGGAGACGACCCGAGGCAGGCGGTCGGGATCGGTGAGCAGGAGCGCGCCTCCGAGGGCGGCGGCGGCCGGGCCGGCGCTCAGCGCATCCGGCCAGTTCGCCCCGCTGGCCACGTAGAGCACCGGGATGCCCGGGGAGAAGTAGCCCGTCGCCTCCACCGAGGTCGCGTAGCGGTCCGATCCGGCGAGGCGGCCGGTGTACTGCTGGTAGTCGCTGCTCAGCGAGAGGTCGATCCCGGCGGCCGATCCGCCCACCGGGACGCGCACGTCGCCAGCGTCGCCCGAGCGGAGGACGTGGTCCCAGTAGCTGTCGTCGATCACGTCGTCGCGGCTCGACGCCCGGACGAGGTAGTCGCCGGGGACGACCTGCTGGAACGAGTACGGGTTGTCGCCGCCCGTGATCAGGTCGAGCTCGCCGGTGCGGAAGTAGCCGTCGGTTCCCGGGTCGCGGTACCAGATGTCGACGCGCTGGTCGCCCGCGACGCCGCTCAGGCGTCCCTCGAGCGAGCCCAGCCGTGCGGTGCGCAGCTGCACGCCGGCCGCAGGGGCCTGGAGCGGCTCTGCGCTGCGGGCGACGGCGCTGCCGCCGGACCAGAGGTCGGCGTACAGGTCGGCGTCGTCCTTGATCAGCAGGTAGTAGGTCTGCCCGGCGGTGAGCCCGTCGATGCTGAAGGTGAGGTCGCCGGCGACGGAGTGGTTCCCGAGGAGCCCCGCCTCGCTCGACCAGACCTCGACGTTCAGGAGGGCGCCGCGGGGAGTGGTGGTCGCGATCGAGCCGTCGGCCTCCTCGACCACGACACGGCCGCTGATCGACGCCGCAGCGCTCGCACGGGCGGCGCTCGGCGCCTCGTCCGGCACGGCGGGCAGGGGGGACTCGGCGCTGGGCTGCCAGAGCGGCTGCCCCTCGGGGAGCACGATCGAGCGGGGCGCGTCGGAGGCGGCGCCGAATGCGGCGACGGGGGCGGCCGACGGCGCGGCCGCCGATGCGGCGGAGGCGAGCGGGCTGGAGGTGATCGCCAGGGCGGCGACGAGGACCGCGGAGGCGGCGGACCTCAGAACGAGCGGGGACACGGCGGAGTGCCTGCTTCCAGGAGGAGGTCGCCCTGCGGCCGACCCGGCGGAGGGGATCGCGCTCATGCTAGCGGCGGCCCGCGCCCCGTCGTCCTCCCCGATCAGGGGTCAGGAGACAGGCGGCGCGACGAGGATGTCGTCCCACTCCAGAGCGCGCTCGAACCGGAAGCCGTGCCGCTCGTAGAGGCGGCGGGCGTCGCTGCGCTTCAGCACGTCGAGCCGGAAGGGCAGACCCGGCCGCGCCTCCTCCGCCATCACCCGGCGCAGGACGGCGCCGCCGACTCCGCGTCCCTGTGCGTGCGGCGCCAGGTAGAAGTGCTCGATCCAGACCGCGTCCGGCTCGACCCGCGCGGCGATGCTCCCGGCGAAGGCGCCGTCGAGCTCGATCACCCGGGTGAGCTCGGGCCGGTAGCCGTCGAGGAAGCGGTGCCGCACGCGGTGCTCGTCGTAGCGGTCGAGCGTCTCGAGCGACGGGCGCATGACGACCGCGCGCAGCTCGGCGATCGCTGCGGCGTCCTCCGCGGTGGCGGGGCGGAGCGACCAGCCGGCGTCGTCGGCCACGGTCAGCGGCCGCGGGGCTTGCGGGTGCGCCGCACCGCCGGCGCGGACGCCTTGGCGCGGGCCGGCTTCTTCTTGCCGCCGCCGGCCCTCTCCGCCTTCTCGCGCGCCTCCCGCGCCTTCGCCTTGGCGGCCTTCGCCCGCGACTCGACCTTCGGCGTCGCGGCGGTGCCGCGCGTGGTGTTCGCGCTGCGGCCGCGGACGACTCCGATGAAGTCCTCGACGTCGTCGCCCTTGTCGTCCGTCACCCAGGCGAGGCGGACGGAGGAGGGAGCGACGCCGGTCACCGGCACCGCGGTGACGTCCTTGCGGCTGTGCACGCGCGCCACCGACTGCGGCACGATCAGCACGCCCACGCCGGCCGCGACCTGCTCGACCGCGTCGTCGAGACCGGCCATGCGCGGCAGCGGGCGCCGCGAGCCGTCCGCGAGCTCCTCGGCGACCGCGGCCCACTCGGGCACGTCCTCCGGGTCCTGGAGGAGGTGCTCGCCGGCCAGCTCGGCGACGTCGAGCTCCTCCGCGGCGGCCAGGGCGTGCTCGCGGCCGAGGACGGCGACGGGCTGCTCGTCGTAGAGGTGGATGGAGCTGAGGGCGGAGGAGGAGACGTCGCCGCGGACGAACGACAGCTGCGCGCGGCCGTCGAGCAGCGCCTGCTCCTGATCGCGCTCGGCGACGACGGTGATGCGCAGCGGGAGATCGGAGCGGCGCTGGCCCCAGACGCGGGTCCACTTGGTGGGGGTGACGCCGGGCACGAGGGCGACGGCGAGCACGGGGCCGGCGGGGACGGCGTCCTCGGCGTCGGAGTCGGCGTCGTCGGAGTCGGCGGCGTCGTCGACATCGCTGTCCCCGGCGTCGCTGTCCTCGGCGTCGAGGTCGGCGGAGTCGAGGTGGTCGGAGTCGAGGTCGTCGGAGTCGCCGTCCTCGGAGTCGCCGTCGGCGTCGTCCGACTCGGTTCCGGCTCCGGCGCCGACCGCACCCGATCCGGCCGACGCGTCGTCCGCCGCCGCGTCCGCCCCGCCCTCCGGACGCCCCTCCGCCTCGGGAGCGGCCTGCGGGTCGACGGTCTCGGGCTGCTCGCTCATCCCCTCAGGGTAGGTGGTCCGCGCCGCGCCGGTAGGGTTGCCGCATGGCCAAGGCGACACAGACGATGAAGGCTGCGACCGCGGCGAAGAAGCTGCAGGTCTACCTGCCCGCGACCCCGGAGGAGTTCCAGGAGTCGGCGATCACGCGCGAGCAGTACGACGAGCTCGCCGCGAACCCGCCCGCCTGGCTCGTGCAGCTGCGCGAGGAGGGGCCGCACCCCCGCTCCGTCATCGCCTCCCGGCTGAACGTCTCCATCTCGGGGCTCGCCCGCGGCGGCGTCACCGAGGCGCTGACCACTCCCGAGATCCAGGCCCTGCTCGACGAGGTCCCCGAGTGGCTGCGCGTCGAGCAGAACCGCTACGCGGAGGTCCGCCGCGAGCAGGCCCGCATCAAGTCCGAGCGCGCCGCCAAGGCCGCCGACTGACCCCACCCCCGCCTGCAGGACCCCGATCCGGCGCGGGCGACGTGGCCTGCGGACCGGAGCGGGATCCCGCCGAGGGGAGCCGCGCGGCTACTGGTTCGAGAACGCGGCGTCGAACGACGCGGTCGGGGTCCTCCAGAGCAGCGAGCGGATGAAGCCGACGGCCTCCTTCGCGCCGTGGAGGCGGTCCATCCCGGCGTCCTCCCACTCGATGGAGATCGGGCCGGAGTAGCCGATCGACTCCAGCGCCCGGAACGCGTCCTCCCACGGGACGTCGCCGTGCCCCGTCGAGACGAAGTCCCAGCCGCGGCGCGGGTCGCCCCAGGGCAGGTGCGAGCCGAGCACGCCGGCGCGGCCGTTCTTCGGGCGCAGGCGGGTGTCCTTGCAGTCGACGTGGTAGATCCGGTCCTTGAAGTCGACGATGAAGCCGACCGGGTCGATGTCCTGCCACATCATGTGCGACGGGTCCCAGTTGAAGCCGAAGGCCGGGCGGTGCCCGATCGCCTCGAGGGTGCGCACGCTCGACCAGTAGTCGTAGGCGATCTCGGACGGGTGCACCTCGTGCGCGTAGACCACGCCGTTCGCGTCGAACTCGTCGAGGATCGGGTTCCAGCGGGTCGCGAAGTCCTCGTACCCTTCGTCGATCACGGAGGCCGGCACCGGCGGGAACTGCGCCACGTAGGGCCAGATCTTCGAGCCGGTGAAGCCGACGACCACGTCCACGCCGAGCTTGCGGGCGACCCGCGCCGAGCGCTTCATGTCCTCGGCGGCGCGCTGACGCACCCCCTCCGCGTCGCCGTCGCCCCAGGTGTAGTCGCGCACGAGTGCCCTGTGGCGGAAGTCGATCGGGTCGTCGCAGACGGCCTGGCCGGTGAGGTGGTTCGAGATGGCGAAGACCTCGAGGCCGTAGCGGTCGAGGATCTCCAGGCGCGAGGCTGCGTAGGCGTCGTCCTCGTCCGCGCGCTTGAGGTCGAGGTGGTCGCCCGAGGCCGCGATCTCGAGTCCGTCGTAGCCCCACTCGGCGGCGAGTCGGGCGACCTCCTCGAAGGGCAGATCGGCCCACTGGCCGGTGAACAGCGTCACGGGGTGGGTGGCGGGGTAGGTCTTCTCGTCGCTCATGCGGCGATCTCCGTCCGGTCGTCGGCGGCGGGCACGGTCACCCAGGCGCCTGTCTCGGCCGCGTCGAGCACGGCCTCGGTGATGCGCGCCGCGCGGAGGCCGTCGGCGAAGGTCGGCAGACCCTCCACGGCGGCGCCCGCCACGGCGGCGTAGGTGTCGCGGGCGAACGCCGTGAAGGCGTCCTGGTAGCCCATCGGATGACCACTCGGCACGATCGAGAGCCGGGCCGCATCGGGCGCGAGGATCGAGGCGTCGCGCGGCACCAGCAGGGCGCTGTCGCGCCGGCCGACCCACAGCGTCTCGGGGAGCTCCTGCTCGAAGCGCAGCGACTCCTCCAGCCCGGACACCTCGAGCACCAGCTCGTTGCGGTGGCCCGCGGTGACCTGCGAGACGAGGAGCGTGCCGACGGCGCCGCCCTCGAGCCGGACGATCAGGCCGGCCACGTCCTCGGTGCTCACCGGGCGGCCGCCGCGCTCGGCGTGGACGGTGCTCGTGATCGCGGCGAGCGAGTCGATCCGGTCGCCGGTGACGAACTCCAGCAGGTCGACCAGGTGCGAGCCGATGTCGCCGAAGGCGCGCGAGCGGCCGCCGGCGGCCGGGTCGACGCGCCAGTTGTCGTCGGAGGCGCCCAGCAGCCAGTCCTGGAGGTAGCTCCCGCGGACCGTGACCAGGCGGCCGGTCTCGCCGGAGGCGACGCGGGCACGGGCCTCGCGCACCATCGGGTGGAAGCGGTAGGCGAACGGGACGGTCGCCACCACGCCGGCGGAGGACGCGGCCGCAGCGAGCGACTCCGCCTCCCGCAGCGTCGCGGCGAGCGGCTTCTCGCACACCACGTGCTTGCCCGCCTCGATCGCCGCGAGCGCGAGTGCGGCGTGCGTGGCGTTCGGGGTGCAGACGTGCACGAGGTCGATGCTCTCGTCCTCGATCAGGGCCCGGGCGTCCGGGTAGGCGCGCTCGACGCCGAGCTCGGCCGCCGCCCGCTCGCCCTTCTCCGGGGTGGAGGAGGCGACTCCGGCGAGCACCGCTCCGGCGCTGCGGGCCGCGCGGCTGTGCACGGCCGCCATGAAGCCGCCGCCGAGCACGCCGACGCGCAGGGGCGCGGGCATCAGGAGAGGGTCGCTTCGGTCGGGTCCCAGCTCTCGGGCAGTGCGGGGCGGGGCGTCACGGAGCTGGTGACGAGGACCTTCTCGCCGGTCTCGGCGGCCTCGAGCAGCGAGAGCATCACGTCGGTGACGTGATACGCGAGGTCTCCGGAGGCGGCCTCGGGGCGGTCGGCCCGGATCGCGCGGGCGAGCTCGAGCACGCCGGTGCCGCGGGAGGCGGTCGAGCCGGTCGCCGCGATGACCTCAGGCTCGGCGGACCCGCGGCGGTGCAGGGTGATCTCTCCGTCGTGCTGGTTCGGGTCGGGGAGGACGAGGGTGCCCTCGGAGCCGTTGATCTCGACGAAGCCGGTGCGCGGCAGGCTCGACTCGAAGCTCCACACGCCCTGGGCCGAGGCCCCGGACTCGAAGCGGAGCAGCCCGCCGATGTGCGTCGGGATGGTCACCGGGAACTCGGTGCCCTCCTTCGGGCCGGAGCCCACCACGCGGGTGGCGCGGGCCTGGGACGAGACGGCGGTGACGCTCTCGACGGGGCCGAGGTTCTGCACGAGCGTGGTGATGTAGTACGGGCCCATGTCCAGCAGCGGTCCGCCGCCCTCGGCGAAGAAGAACTCCGGGTTCGGGTGCCACGACTCGGGGCCGGGGCCCTGGAAGAGGGTGAGGGCGGAGAGCGGCGTGCCGATGGCTCCGCTCTCGATCACGCGCTGCGCCGTCTGGAGGCCCGCGCCCAGGAAGGTGTCGGGAGCGGTCGCGACGCGCAGCCCCTTGTCCTTCGCCAGCGCGAGCAGCTCGATCCCGCTGTCGCGGTCGAGCGAGAAGGGCTTCTCGGTCCACACGTGCTTGCCCGCCTCGACCGCGCGGCGCGCGACCTCGACGTGCGCGGCCGGGATCGTGAGGTTCACGACGATCTCGACGCCCTCGTGCGCGAGGAGCTCCTCGACGGTGCCGGAGGCGGGGACGCCGAAGGCCTCGGCCTGGGTCCTCGCCCGCTCGAGGTCGATGTCGGCGACGAAGAGCACCTCGAGGTCGGGGAAGACGGTGAGGTTGGTCAGGTACTGGGTGCTGATGTTGCCGGCGCCGATGACGCCGACGCCCACGCGGCCGGTGCCGCTCATGCGCCGAGCCCCGAGACGTAGCGGTGGGCCGACTCCAGGCCCTCGAAGATGTCGCCGGCGTAGGCGTCGAACTCCAGCACGGGCAGGGCCTGAGGAGCGGCGGCGAGGATCGCCGGGACGTCCATCGCGCCCTCGCCCGCGGGCAGCTGCTCCTGGGTGTCGGCCGAGATCGGGCCGTCCTTCACGTGCAGGAAGCGCACCTGGTCGCCGAGGCGTCCGAGCACCTCGACCGGGTCGTCGCCGCCGACGGCCGCCCAGTAGGTGTCGAGCTCGAGGACCATGCGCGGGTCGAGCAGGCCCGCGAGGTGCTCGAAGGCGCTGCGGCCGTCGACGCGGTTCTCGAACTCGAAGGCGTGGTTGTGGTAGCCGAGCACCAGGCCGCGGGCGGCGGCGGAGTCGACCAGCGCGTTCAGCTCGTCGGCGATGCGGGCGACGTCGTCCGCGGTGGTCCAGCGGGTCGGGTCGACGAAGGGGTCGATCACGGTCTCGACGCCGAGCGAGGCGGCCGTGTCGAGGATCTCGTCGACGGTGGCGTCGCCCTGCGGGCCGAGGAGGCGCGCGTGGGCGCTGGGAGCGCGCAGTCCGCTGGCCGGGAGCGCCGCGCGGTAGGCGTCGGCCAGGTCGACGAACCCGAAGAGCTCGACCGTGGTGAAGCCGATCGCCGCGAGGCGGTCGAGGGTGGCGGGCAGATCGGCCGCGAGCGGCTCGCGCACCGAGTACAGCTGGACAGAGAGGTCTGGGGGTGTGGCCACCGGTGGGGCTCCTGATCGCATCGGAAGGTGTGCCTCGAACCCTACGCGGACTTTTGCTCACGGACAAGCAAAACTAGCCCTGCGCGCCCGCCGAGTCGGGCACCCGCCGCACAGAAGCACGGGCGCTGTGGTTGACTCTGGCCATGTCCCCGCGCCGCCGCATCACCGTCAGCGCGGTCGGCGAGCTGCTGCTCCTGCTGGCCGACGGGGCGCCCCGGACGCGGGCCGACGTGGTCGCCGAGACGGGCCTGCCGCGCGCGGCCGTCTCCGCCCAGCTCGACGTCCTCACCGCCTCCGGCCTGGTCGCCCGGCAGGATGACGCCCCCTCCTCCGGAGGCCGCCCCGCCGCCCGCGTGGCCTTCGACCCCCGGGCGCGCAGCCTCCTCGCCGTCGACCTGGGCGCCGCGCACGCCGTCGTCGCCCTGACCGACCTCGACGGCACGGTCCTCGCCCGCCGCCGCGAGAGCATCGCCATCGCCGACGGCCCCCTCGCCGTCCTCGGCCACGCCCTCGACGTCGCCGCGGCCCTGCTCGGCCGGACTCCGGCGGCCGGCCCGCTCGCGGGAGTCGGCGTCGGCGTCCCCGGACCCGTCGAGCACGCGACGGGCCGCCCGGTGAAGCCGCCGATCATGCCCGGCTGGGACCGCTTCGACATCCCGGAGTTCGTCGGCCGCCGCCTCCCCGTGCCCGTCCTCGTCGACAACGACGTGAACCTGCTGGCGCTCGGCGAGCACGCCGACCACTACGCCGACGTCGACGACCTCCTCTACGTGAAGGTCTCCACCGGCATCGGAGCCGGGATCGTCAGCGGCGGCGCCCTGCAGCGCGGAGCCCTCGGAGCGGCGGGAGACCTGGGCCACGTGCAGGTCCCCGGCGACCGCGGCGAGGCCGACCTCGAGGCGATCGCGAGCGGCTCGGCGATCGCCCGCCGCCTGACCGAGTCCGGGATCGACGCCGCCAGCACCTCCGACGTCGTCACCCTGCTGACCGGCGGGGACCCCACCACCGTCGAGCTCACGCGCGCCGCCGGCCGCGACATCGGCGAGGTGCTCGCCACCTGCGTGAACCTCCTGAACCCGTCCGTCATCGTCGTCGGCGGCAGCATCGCCCAGGCCAGCCACGAGGTCCTCGCCGGGGTCCGCGAGGTCGTCTACCGCCGCTCCCTCCCCCTGGCGACCCGCGCGCTCGACATCGTGCAGGCCGCGGCCCAGGGCGGAGGCGTCCGCGGCGCCGCCCTGATGGTCCGGCGCCACCTCCTCTCCCCCGCGCACGTCGACGCCTTCCTCGACGCCTGAGCCGCCGGCGCGGGCCGTCGCGCCCCGGTGAGACGCCGCGGGTCGGCGTGCCGATTCGACCGGGCGCCGCAGGGGGCAGAGAATGAATCGGTGCCCGACCTGCAGCTCTCCTTCCCCTGGGAGACGCAGCCCGTCTTCACGGACGCCGAGCCCCCGCACCTCCGGAGGGTCGTCGCCGACTCCTCGGACCGCGTCGCCTGGCTCCGCGCCCGCTCGCGCGGCATCACGGCGACCGACGTCGCCCGCCTCTCCTCCCCCGCCGCGATCGGCAGGGCCGCGCTCGACAAGCTCTACGGCACCGGCTTCGGCGGCAACGCCTTCACCGACCACGGCCGCGCCCGCGAGCCCGAGATCGCCGCCTGGGTGCGGAGCGAGCACGCGATCGAGCCCAGCAGCACCCTCTTCCACGCGAGCCAGGAGCGGCGCCACCTCGCCACGCCCGACGGCATCGGCCTCCGCGAGGACGGCCGGCTCGAGCTCTGCGAGATCAAGACCACGACGAAGCCGTGGCGGAGCATCCCGCGCCACTACCTGCGGCAGGTCTTCTGGCAGCAGTACGTCCTCGGCGCCGAGCGCACGCTCGTCGTCTGGGAGCAGCACCGCGACTTCGTGCCGATCGAGGGCGAGCCGAACTCCCGCTGGGTCGACCGCGACGAGGACGAGATCCACATCCTCGTGCGGCTGGCGGGGATGCTGATGGCCGAGCTGCACGAGCGGACGCGCGCCCGGTGACGGTCCTCCTCCTGCACGGCCTGGGCGGCGACCGCTCCCAGCCCCTGGGGCTGCTGCGCTCCGCCCTCCCCGCCGGCAGCGAGGTCATCGCTCCGGACGTCCGCGCCCACGGCGCCTCCGAGCTGCTCGGCGCGCCCGGCGACTTCGCCCTCGAGGCGCTGGCCGACGAGGTGACGGAGGAGGTCGTGCGGGCCGGAGCCGCGCACAAGCCGCTCACGGTGCTCGGCATCTCGATGGGCGCGGCGATCGCCCTGCGCCTCGCCGTCCGACGCGTGCTGCCGATCGACCGCGCCGTCTTCGTGCGCCCCGCCTTCACCGCCGAGCCGCTGCCCGAGAACCTCACCGTGTTCCCCGTCATCGCGCAGCTGCTGCACGACCACGGAGCGAAGCGCGGCGAGCGGATGTTCCGCACCTCGGGCCTGTTCGCGCGCGCCGCCGAGGTGTCCCCCGCGTCGGCGGAGGCGCTGACGCTGCAGTTCCGCTCCCCGCGGGCGGCCGAGCGCGCCGTCCGGCTCGCCCAGATCCCGCGGAACGCCGCCTACCGAGACTCCGGAGAGCTGGGCGAGGTCATCGCGCGCACCCTGGTGATCGCGGCCGAGCGCGACCCTGTGCACCCGGTCGAGGTCGCGGAGGCGTGGGCTAGGGCTCTTCCGGATGCGGACTGCGAGCGGGTGCCGTCGCGGGACGAGGGCTTCGCCGCTCAGCAGGACCGGATCCGCGGGCACGTCCGCGGCTGGCTCGCTCAGCGCTGAGGTCCTCGAGCGCGAGCACCAGGCCGACGAACGCGAGCCAGAGCACTGCGATCGCCGTCGCCACGAACTCGAGCGTCCCGCCGAGCCGCAGCCACACGCGCAGGAGCGACAGGATCCCGCCCGTCCCGGCGACGACCGCCACCGAGATCCCGGCGGCGAGCGAGAGCCGCGCGACCGCCGGGCGCCCCCGCACGGTCGCCAGCTGGAGCATCGCGGCGCAGGCGGCCCCGAAGCCGAGCACGGCGGCCGAGGTGTGGATGAGGTCCTGCCAGCGGAAGGCCGGCCCGACCGGCAGCGGGCAGCCCGCCGTGCAGGTCACCTGCGAGGCGAGCGCGAAGCAGGCGGCCGCCAGGAGGATCGCGCCCGCCGGGCGGAGGGCGGGGAGCAGGCGGGCGCGCACCGGCCAGGCGCCCGCGGCGATCAGCGCGCCGCCGGCCGCCACGAGCAGAAGAGCGGCCTCGAAGGCGCCCGCCGTCGGCAGGTCCGGCGCGCCCATCTCGCTGACGTAGACCCAGCGGCTGGTGCCGATGCTGATCCGGGCGGCCAGGAGGACCACGAGCCCGGCCAGGACAAGGAGGGCACCGCCGACCAGCAGGGTACGTCGGCGTCGCATCCCCTCATCGTGCCAGACCGGGCGCCCGCGGCTCCGCGCGCCAATCTTCTCCCGAGGGTGACACCCCCGTAACAGCGCCGACTCATTGCCTCGATTGACTGGTCGCGGCGTCGGATGCGGGGATCGGGGGCGACGTCCTCGGCACGCTCCACCCGCACGCCTCAGCGACAGGAAAGGCGACGATGCACACCAGCGCGCTCGGGCACGGCCTCGCGATCGGCGAGATCCCGGAGGAGGTCGTCCTCCCCGACACGATGACGGCGGCGGTGATCGACGCGCCGGGCGACGCCTCCGCCCTGCACCTGGCGACCGTGCCGACACCCTCCGCCATCAACGCCGAGTTCACCGTGAAGGTGGTCGCGGCCGGCGTGAACCCGCTCGACGCGAAGACGCGCGCGGGCCAGGGGGTCGCCTCGCAGATCGCCTCCTACCCGGCGGTCCTCGGCCACGACTTCTCGGGCGTCGTCGTCTCGAGCCCCTATCCGGCGCATCCGCTGCGGCCGGGCGACGAGGTCTACGGCTTCGTCATGGTGCCGCGCTACTCGGGCTCCTACGCGGAGTACGTCAGCGTGCCGAGCGTCTCCATCGCGCGGAAGCCGTCGACGCTCTCGCACGTCGAAGCGGCCGGCGTCCCGCTCGCGGCGCTCACCGCCTGGGGCATGGTCGTCGAGCTCGCCAAGGCGCACGAGGGCCAGCGGATCCTCATCCACGCCGGGTCGGGCGGAGTCGGCCACTTCGCGGTGCAGTTCGCCGCCTACTTCGGCGCCTCGGTGATCGCGACCGGCTCGACCCGCAACCTGCAGTGGCTGCACGAGCTCGGCGCCGCGCAGGTGATCGACCACACCGCCGAGCGCTTCGACGAGCTGCTGTCCGGCGTCGACGTGGTCATCGATCTGGTCGGCAACGTCCACGACGACACGGGCTCGCGCTCGCTGAGGGTCCTCCGCCCCGGGGGCCTGATCGTGAACGCGCCCACCGGGAGCTGGCCCGGGTTCTTCGAGGAGGCGGCCGCTGCGGGCGTCCGCGCCTCCACCTACCGCGTCGCTCCCGACGGGGCGACCCTCGGCGTGGTCTCGCGCCTTCTCGAGTCGGGCGACGTCCGCGTCTTCATCGACGGCATCTTCCCCCTCGCCCGCGCCTGCGAGGCGCACGAGCAGCTCGAGACGGGCCACACCCGCGGCAAGATCGTCCTCACCGTCTCCGAGGGCTGACCTCGGCGAGATGCCACTCGGATACGCCACGCGGAGCGGGTCGCGTACTCGGGTGGCGTCTCGCGGGGAGGGTCAGGCGAGAGAGCGCTCGAGGACGAAGTCGTCCTCCCAGCGGTCGCCGACGAGGAAGCGCTTGCGGCCGACGACCGCGAAGCCGTGCTTGGAGTAGAACCGCTGAGCACGCGCGTTCTCCTCGTTGACGCCGAGCCAGACGCCCGCGGCACCGTGATCCAGCGCCTCCTCGAGGGTCGCGGCCATCAGCGCGGCCGCCGCTCCGGAGCCGTGCCGGCCGGGCAGGAGGTAGAACTTGCTGAGCTCGACGGTCGGACGCAACCGGATCGCCGCGACGACGTCGGCGTCGGCGGGCTCTCCGCGCACGAGCATCGCGTAGCCGGTCAGCGCGCCGGAGTCGTCGTCGACCAGGAGCGAGCGGAGCGGATCGGCGAGGTGGTCGCGGAAGCGCTCGACCGAGAGCACGGTGCGCACGAACTCGGCCTTCGCCTCCGCGGTGGTGTGCGGCGGGCAGGCCAGCGGGAAGGTCGCGGCGGCCAGCTCGGCCAGGGCCTCGGCATCGGCGGCCGACGCGCGGCGGACGGTCACGGGAGGCGCGGCGGAGTGGAGCGGCGGATCACCGGTCCAGTATGCCGGGACGACGAAGGAGGGGGCCCGCCGAAGCGGACCCCCTCCTCACGTCAGTGCGTGCCCGGCTCAGGCCAGGACGTTGACGTCCAGCGGGATGCCGGGGCCGAAGGTCGTCGAGACGGCGGCCTTCTGGATGTAGCGGCCCTTCGAGGAGGACGGCTTGAGGCGGAGGATCTCGTCGAGCGCGGTCTTGAAGTTCTCCTGGAGCTGCTCCTCGGTGAAGGCGGCCTTGCCCACGACGAGGTGCACGTTGGCGTGCTTGTCGACGCGGAACTCGATCTTTCCGCCCTTGATCTCGGTCACGGCCTTCGCCACGTCCGGGGTCACGGTGCCGGTCTTCGGGTTGGGCATGAGGCCGCGGGGGCCGAGCACCTTTCCGAGACGGCCGACCTGGCCCATGAGCTCCGGGGTCGAGACGGCGGAGTCGAACGAGGTGTACCCGCCCGCGACCTTCTCGATGAGCTCGGCGCCGCCGACCTCATCGGCACCGGCGGCCAGCGCGGCCTCGGCGGCCGGACCGGTCGCGAACACGATGACGCGGGCGGTCTTGCCCGTGCCGTGGGGCAGGATGACCGTGCCGCGGACCATCTGGTCGGCCTTGCGGGGGTCGACACCGAGCTTGAGGGCGACCTCGACGGTGCTGTTGAACTTGGCGGAACCGGTCTCGCGGGCGAGCGCGACGGCCTCGTCGGCCGTGTAGAACTTGCCCTCTTCGAGCTTGGCCGCGGCGGCCCGGTAGGCCTTCGACTTCTGTGCCATGTTGTTTCTCCTTGAAACGAGAATGTGGTTCTAGAGCCTGGCGGGCTCTCCCACGGGGGTGATGGAGTTCTGGTGGTGCCGCGATCGCGGCCGTGACTGCTGCTCGCGGGAGGCGGAGAGGTCCTGCGGAGGCGTATCCGGACCGGGCGTGCGACCCCGCTGAGGGGCCGCCGTCGGGTTCTCGAGGCTTCCGCGGTGGGTCCGCGCCGGTGGGCGCGTCGCTCCCGCCGTCGAGCAGCGCGTCGCGCTACTCGACCGTGATGCCCATCGAGCGGGCGGTGCCGGCGATGATCTTCGCGGCGGCGTCGATGTCGTTGGCGTTCAGGTCGACCTGCTTCGCCTCGGCGATCTCGCGGACCTGCGCCTGGGTGAGCTTCGCGACCTTCACGGTGTGCGGGGTCGAGGAGCCCTTGGCGACGCCGGCTGCCTTCTTGATGAGCTCCGCCGCGGGCGGGGTCTTCAGCACGAAGGTGAACGAGCGGTCCTCGTAGACGGTGATCTCGACGGGGATGACGTTGCCGCGCTGCGACTCGGTCTGCGCGTTGTACGCCTTGCAGAACTCCATGATGTTGACGCCGTGCTGACCGAGCGCCGGACCGATCGGGGGCGCGGGGTTGGCCGCGCCGGCCTTGATCTGGAGCTTGATCAGGCCGGTGACCTTCTTCTTGGGGGCCATTCTGATTCCTTTTCTCAGGGTTCGAGCGGTCGGGGGCTCCCGGCCGCTCTCCCGCGCATCCGACGGTGCCGGATCGCGGTGGAGGAGGGTCGTCCGGCGCGCACAGAGGCGGGCGCCGACACGAAAACCCGTACGAGCTTACACGAGCGGGGCCACCCCCGACAGGGCGGAGGCGACGCGTCAGAGCTTGGTGACCTGGTCGAACGACAGCTCGACCGGGGTCTCGCGCTCGAAGAGCGAGACGAGCACGGTGAGCTTGCCGCTCTCGGGCTTGATCTCGCTGATCGAGCCGGGAAGACCCGCGAACGAGCCCTCCTTGATGGTGATGGTCTCGCCGATCTCGAAGTCGACCTCGGCGGGCAGCACGCGCTGGGCCTGCTTCTGGCCCTTGGCGCCGGAGATCTTCGAGGGGGCGACGTCCTTGATCTCGACGAGGCTCTTCAGCATCGTGAAGGCCTCCTCGAAGCGCAGCGGGGTCGGGTTGTGGGCGTTGCCCACGAAGCCGGTGACGCCCGGCGTGTGGCGGACGACCGACCACGAGTCCTCGTTGAGGTCCATGCGCACCAGCACGTAGCCGGGGATGCGCACGCGGGTGACCATCTTGCGCTGGCCGTTCTTGATCTCGACCACGTCCTCCATCGGGACCTGGACCTCGAAGATGTAGTCCTCGGCCTCGAGCGAGACCTTGCGGTTCTCGATGTTGGACTTCACGCGCTTCTCGAAGCCGGCGTAGGAGTGGATGACGTACCACTTGCCCGGCTTGCCGCGCAGCTCGGTGCGGAAGGCCTCGTACGGGTCGATGTCGGCGAGGTCCTCACCGGCGGCCTCGGCGTCCTCGGCGGCGACCTCGGCCTCGTCCTCGACGGCCTCGAGGGCCGCTTCGGCCTCCTCGACGGTGTCGATGTGCGCGGCCTCGTCGACGGCGGAGTCGGCCTCGGGGTCGTCGACGGAGCCGATGGCGTCCAGCGCTGCCTCGAGGTCGGAGGCGAGGTCGTCCTCGGACTCGTTCTCGTCGATGATGCTCAGCGCACCCTGCTCGGCGGGCTCGACGGCGTCCTCAGCCTGCGACTGGACGTCGCCCTCCTGCTCCTCCTCGACCTCCGACGACTGCTCGGCAGCCGTCGCCCAGTCGACGTCGTCGCGGTTTCTGTCAGACACTCGTCACAACTCTCTCTCGATCGATCGGTCGCGCCCCTCGGGGCGCGTCCCGCTGTCGCCGGCACCCTCCGCTCGCGCGGCCCGGATGCTCTCGGGTCAGGCGGCGGGGGTGCCGAACACGTACGTCACGGCCAGGGCGAAGACCCAGTCGAGGAAGGACACCAGCGCCATCATGATGACGACGAAGATCAGCACGACCACGACGTAGTTGCCCAGCTCCTTGCGGGTGGGCGTCACGACCTTCTTCAGCTCGGCGATGACCTGCCGGATGAAGAGGGCGATGCGCGCGAACGGGTTGCGCCGCGCGGCTCGCTGCTGATTGGCGATCGCGACGACGTCCTCGCTCGGCTCGTCGACTGCTTTCCCGGCCACCTGCACGCACCTTTCCCGCACCGGAACCTCCGGTGTGGCCGACCGCCCGTCATGGGCGGCCCTGGACCGATGACCGCAGCGTCGCGGGGACCGCGTGCGACGGGCATCGATGTGCAGGGCGGACAGGGCTCGAACCTGCAACCTGCGGTTTTGGAGACCGCTGCTCTACCAATTGAGCCACCGCCCTATGGATGCCGTTGCGAGCATCCGAGGAGGAGACCGACCCGCCGCCCCACCGCCGCGACCCTCGCGGGCGCTGCGGATGAGGGCAGAGATCGACTACCTCGGACGAGTGTACGTGGACCCGAAGGGCGTGTCCAGCCGAGCGGCGGGGGGCCTCGGAGCCCCGTGTGCGCGCAGGATACGCTGGCCGTCGTGTCCTCCACCACGCGCATCTCCGCCCGCATCGCCGCCATCGCCGAGTCCGCCACTCTGAAGGTCGACGCCAAGGCGAAGGCCCTCCAGGCCCAGGGCCGCCCGGTCGTCTCCTACGCCGCCGGCGAGCCCGACTTCCTCACTCCCGAGCACATCGTCGAGGCCGCCTCGGCCGCCGTGCTCGACCCGGGGAACTACCGCTACACCCCCGCGGCGGGCCTCCCCGACCTCCGCGCGGCCATCGCGGAGAAGACGGCGCGCGACTCCGGATGGGCCGTCGACCCCTCGCAGGTCGTGGTCACCAACGGCGGCAAGCAGGCCGTCTACCAGGCCTTCCAGACCCTCCTCGACGACGGCGACGAGGTGCTGGTGCCGACCCCGTACTGGACCACCTACCCCGAGGCGATCAAGCTCGCCGGCGGCGTGCAGGTGGACGTGTTCGCGGGCGCCGACCAGGGCTACCTGGTCACGGTCGAGCAGCTGGAGGCCGCGCGCACCGAGCGCACCAAGGTGCTCCTGTTCGTCTCCCCCTCCAACCCCACCGGCGCCGTCTACTCGGCCGAGCAGACCCGCGAGATCGGCGAGTGGGCCGAGGAGCACGGCCTCTGGATCATCGCCGATGAGATCTACCAGAACCTCGTCTACTCCACCGGCGACCAGGACGACGCGAGCCCGCTCGAGCACGCGACCTCGATCGTCGAGGCGGTGCCGGCCCTGCGCGACCGGACGATCCTCGTCAACGGCGTCGCGAAGACCTACGCGATGACCGGCTGGCGCGTCGGATGGATGGTCGGCCCGGCCGACGCGATCAAGGGCGCCTCGAACCTCCAGTCGCACCTCTCGAGCAACGTCTCGAACATCTCGCAGCGCGCCGCGATCGCCGCCCTCACCGGCCCGCAGGAGCCGGCCGAGGAGATGCGCCTGGCCTTCGACCGCCGCCGCCGCACCATCGTCGCCGAGCTGAACGCGATCGACGGGATCGAGTGCCCCACCCCCGGCGGCGCGTTCTACGTCTACCCCGACGTGAACGGGCTGCTGAACCGCGAGTGGAACGGCACCACCCCGACGACCTCCCTCGAGCTCGCCGACCTCATCCTCGAGCAGGCCGAGGTCGCCACCGTCCCCGGGGAGGCCTTCGGACCGAGCGGCTACCTCCGCCTGTCCTACGCCCTCGGCGACGACGCGCTCCTCGAGGGCGTGCGCCGCTTGCAGCGGCTCTTCGGCACCGATTAGCCCTCCTCCTCCTGCGCCGTCGATCGGCAGCGGCGGCTCGACGACGGGGGTGCGTCGCAGAGAGCGGGATGCGCAGCGCGGATGACGATCCGCCGACACGCGGATCGCCGGTCGCCCCTCGACCGTGCCTCACGGTGACCGGCGGGTACTGCGACGGGCCTGTCCGACAGGTGAGGGCTGCCTGGCATCTCGGGGCGGGGAGGGCAAGAGGGAGGCGGAAATCGGGGATCACTGTCGCCGGAGGGGTGCGACAGGGCACGCTGTGACGATGAGCGAAGACCACGCCGTCCGAGTCCGCGACCTGCGGAAGGACTACGGGGGCGCTCCGGCGGTCGCGGGAGTCTCCTTCGACATCCACCGGGGCGAGACCTTCGCGCTCCTCGGCCCCAACGGCGCCGGCAAGTCGACGACCATCGAGATCCTCGAGGGCTACCGCGACCGCTCCGGCGGCGAGGTGTCGGTGCTCGGGGTCGACCCGCGCCACGGCGACCTGGCGTGGAAGGCGCGTCTGGGGATCGTCCTGCAGTCCAGCGGCGAGTCCGGCAACGCGACGGTCCGCGAGCAGATCGCGCACTTCGCCAGCCTCTATCCGCGACCTCGCGACGTCGACGAGACCATCGAGGCCGTCGGGCTGACGTCCAAGGCCCGCTCGCGCATCGGGCGCCTCTCGGGCGGCCAGCGCCGCCGCGTCGACGTCGCCCTCGGCATCATCGGCCGCCCTGAGCTGGTGTTCCTCGACGAGCCCACCACGGGCTTCGACCCCGAGGCCCGCCACTCCTTCTGGGACCTGATCGCTCTGCTCAAGAGCGAGGGCACGACCATCCTGCTCACCACCCACTACCTCGACGAGGCCGCCCGCCTCGGCGACCGCGCCGCCGTGATCTCCGGCGGGCGGCTCCTGGCCATCGGCCCGATGAGCGCGATCGGAGGGGACGAGGCGCGCGTCCCGATCGTGCAGTGGCGCGAGGACGGCGTGCTGCACCGGCTGCGCACCACCGAGCCCGCCCGGACCGTCGCCGAGCTGCACTCCCGGATCGGTGAGCCGACGGCCCTCGAGGTCGTCCGCCCCAGCCTCGAGGACATCTACCTCGACCTCATCCGCGAGGACCGCGACGCGGTCGACCTGATCGGAGAGCCCGCGTGACCGCCGTCGCCACCCGCCCCCGCACCCTCTCCACCGGCCCGGGACGCACCGTCCGCCTCGGACTCGCCCGGGCCCGCTACGAGATCCGCTCGTACTTCCGCGCTCCGGACCAGGTGTTCTTCACCTTCCTCTTCCCGGTGCTGCTCCTGACGATCTTCTCGGTCGCGTTCGGCGACACCGCGGTGATGCAGGCGAACCCGCAGGACCCGGGCATCCCGATGGCGGAGTACTACGTGCCGGGCCTGGCCGCGGCCGGGATCCTGCTCTCGGGCGTCCAGAACCTGGGCGTCGACATCGCGGTCGAGCGCGGCGACGGCACGCTCAAGCGCCTCGCGGGAGCACCGCTGCCGGTCTTCAGCTACTTCATCGGCAAGTTCGGCCAGGTGCTCGTGACGAGCCTCGCGCAGACGGCCCTGCTGCTCCTCGTCGCGGCGACGGTGTTCTCGGTCGAGCTGCCCACCGACAGCGGGCGCTGGGCGACCTTCGCCTGGGTCTACCTGGCAGGAGTCGCGACGTCGGCCATCCTCGGCATCGCCGTCTCCGCGCTGCCCCGCTCGGGCAAGAGCGCGACCGCCGTGATCGTGCCGCCGCTGCTCGTGCTGCAGTTCATCTCGGGGTCGTACCTGTCGTTCACGACGCTGCCGGACTGGCTGCAGAACACGGCGAGCGTCTTCCCGCTCAAGTGGATCGCGCAGGGCATGCGCGCCGTGTTCCTGCCGAGCGGATTCGAGGAGGCGGAGGTGAACGGGTCCTGGGACCTCGGCGGCGTCGCGCTGGTGCTCGGGATCTGGCTCGTCGTGGGGCTCGTCGCCTGCCGCTTCGGCTTCCGCTGGATCCGCCGCGACAGCTGAGCCGGAGGAGGCCGCGGCCGGAGGGCGCGCGTCCCCGGGAGCGCGGCGCCTGCCGGCGCAGACCGCGCGGACTCAGACCGTGGTGCCGACCACGACGGGCTCGGGGTGCAGCAGCACGCCGAACTCCGCCAGGACGCGGCCCTGGACGTACCGGGCGAGCTCGGCGACCTGCTCGGCCGTCGCTCCTCCGCGGTTGGTCAGGGCGAGGGTGTGCTTGCTCGACACGGCGGCCCGCGAGCCGGGCAGGGCGAAGCCGCGCGAGACGCCGGCGTGCTCGATCAGCCATGCGGCGCTGAGCTTCACCAGGCCGTCGGCGCGGGGAGGCACGGGCAGCCCGACGGGCGCTCCGGCCTCGACCGCGGCGAGCGGAGTGATGACGGGCGCCTCCGCCGTCGGCTCGACCGGCCAGCGCGGCGCCTCGGGCGGCAGGGAGTCGGCGAACGCGCTCGTGACGAGGGGGTTGGTGAAGAAGGAGCCGGCGCTCGCGGTGTCCGGGTCCTCCGGATCGAGGACCATGCCCTTGCCCGCACGCAGCGCCAGCACGGTCTCGCGCACCCGCGCGAGCGGCACGCGGTCGCCGAGCGCGACTCCGAGCGCCGACGCCAGCTGACCGTAGGCGACGGGAGTGCCGTCGCCCTCGGCGCCGACCTCCTCGAGCGCGAACTCGACGGCCAGCACCGCGCCCCGGCGGCCCTGCTTGATCACGGAGGTGCGGTAGGCGAACTGCAGCTCCTCCGCCGTCAGCCGGACGGGCTCGCGGGCGCCCTCGTCGAGGAAGTCGACCGCGACCAGCGTGTCCGAGAGCTCCTGGCCGTAGGCGCCGATGTTCTGCACCGGCGACGCACCGACCGTGCCGGGGATGCCGCTGAGAGCCTCGAGGCCCGCCCAGCCGCGCTCCACGGTCGTCGCGACGAGGCCGTCCCACGACTCGCCCGCCTGGACCCGCAGGAGCACGCGCCCCGGCTCGTCGGAGGGGAGCCGCTCGACGCCGGTGGTGCGCACGCGCACGACCGTGCCCTCGACCCCGTCGTCGCCCACGAGGAGGTTGGAGCCGCCGCCGAGCAGCAGCCACGGCTCGTCGTCCGACCACAGGCCGACGAGCGTCTCGACCAGCTCCGCCTCGGTGGCGGGCTCGACGAGGCGCTCGGCGGGTCCGCCGACGCGGAGGGTGGTCAGGGCGGAGAGCAGCGGCGCGGAGGTCACGCGAGTCGGACCCGTGCCTGGGCCTTGCCGAGGACGGACTGGCCCTCGACCGTGACGGCGAGGTCGACGCGGACCCAGCCCTCCTCGGCGTTCACAGCGCCGATCCTGGCAACCACGTCGATCGCGGCGCCGTCGCGCGGGTCCACCACGACGGGGCGGGTGAAGCGCACCTGGTAGTCGACCACGCGTCCGGGGTCGCCGACCCAGTCGACGACGACCTGCACCGCGGTGCCCATCGTGAGCATGCCGTGCGCGAGCACGCCGGGCAGGCCGACCTCGGCGGCGACGTCGTCGCGGTAGTGGATGGGATTGAAGTCGCCCGAGGCGCCCGCGTAGCGCACCAGGGTGCCGCGGTCGATCGGGAAGCGGCTCTCGGCGACGACCTGGCCGACGCTCAGCTCGGCGAGAGCGGGCAGTGCGGTGCTCATTCGTCTCCCCTGACCACAAGGGTCGAGATCGCGGTGACGACGTGCTCGCCGCTCGCGTCGACCATGCGGGACTCGGTGGTGACCATGGAGTGGGCGCCGAGCTTCTTGATGGCGGCGACCGAGAGGGTCGCGGTCAGCTCGTCGCCGGCCACGACCGGACGGGACAGCACGAAGCGCTGGTCTCCGTGCACGACGCGGCTGAAGTCGATCCCGCCGTCGGGCTCGGCGAGCAGCTGCTGGAGCGTGAACTCCTGCACGACGACGGCGAAGGTGGGCGGAGCGACGAGGTCGGGGTGCCCGGCGGCGCGGGCGGCTTCGACGTCGTGGTGCAGGGGGGAGGTCGCGGAGACGGCGCGGGCGAACTCGCGCACCTTCTCGCGCCCCACCTGATAGGGCTCCGTGGGCGCGAAGACGCGCCCGACGAGTTCGGGGTTCACTGGCACCCGGCCATACTAGGCGCTGCCGTCGCGGGGCCCTCGGGGCTCCGGAGGCGCCGCCGGTGGTCACCCGGGTATGACCACCGGGAATTTCCCATCCCTGTATGGCTGACCCGCGGCCGAACTTCTCCGAAGCTGGCGGGCATGTCGACACCCACTCCCGAGCGCGACTGGGCGACCTACGCCCGCGAGCTCGGCACCAACATGCACCGGGCCCGCATCGCCAAGGGCGCCAGCCAGGAGCGGATCGCCCACGCGGCCGGGCTCGCGGGCTACACCTACCAGAAGTTCGAGAAGGGCGAGTCGAAGCCCGGCTCGCCCGCGAATCCCACGCTGCACACCCTCCTCGCGCTCTGCGAGGCGCTCGAGATCGAGCTGACGGACCTCCTGCCGCCCGACCCGCCGCGCACCTCACGAGGCGCCGAGTAGCCGGAGCACCGCGCCGGCCAGCCGCGACCCCGAGCTGAGATCGAGGTCGACCTCGCCGAGCCCGTCGGCCTCCAGGCGGAGCCTGTCCTCCCCCGACTCCCCCGGGCGGCACAGGGAGACGTGCACCGTCGCGCCCGCGGCCCCGTCTCCACCCGCCCAAAGCACCACCGGGAGCGAGCTCGCCGCGGAGCGGTGCAGCCGCTCCCCCGCCGCGACCAGCTCGTCGTGCTCGCCCGCGCACCAGCGCGGGCACCCCTCGTCGTTCCTGCCGTCCATCCGCTCCTCCACGTTCCGCACCCCTCGGTCGAGGAGACCAGCCCACCAGGCGGTACCGACACCGAGGGCCCGCCGCGCCCCGATCCCGACCGGGGTGTGGACAGGAGACGGTCGTCCGCCCGTTGTGGAGGAGCGAGGACCAGGATCCCATACGCAGGTGGTGCCGCCAGGGGTCCGGCGCGAAGCACCGGCGCGGTGTCAGCGGTGGACGATCAGCCAGGTCGCGATCGCCGTGGTCGAGCCCGTGTTGACCATGCGGTGCGGCCGCTCGCACGGGAACGTGATGGCGTCGCCCGGCCCGAGGACGACCGTCTCGTCCTCGAACTCGACCGTCAGCTCCCCGAGCGTCACCGTCCCCATCTCGAACCCGTCGTGGCGGAGCAGCTGCCGGTGCGCCGTCGAGGTCGAGCCCGGCGGGTAGGTCGACTCGAAGAAGTCGACGGCGTCCAGCGGACGCGGCGCCAGACGGCGGAACAGCACTCCGCCCTCGAGCGCCACGGGCGCCGACTCGCGCGCCCGGACGACCGCGGTCTCGACCGGCGCCGACGCGCCCTGGTCGAACACGGCGGACAGCGGGACCCCCAGCGCGTCCACGAGGGCGATCAGCCGGCCGACCGAGGGCTGCATGGCTCCGCGCTCGATCTGCGAGACGGCGCTCACGGAGATGCCGAGTCGCCCGGCGAGGGCCTTCAGCGACAGGCCCGCCGAGAGCCGCAGCTCCCGCAGCCGGGCGCCGAGTCCGGCCCGGTCCGCGATCGCCCGGGCGGCCGCCTCGTCGGGCGCGGTGTCGTCGGAGGGCATGGCCCGTCCCCTCTCGCGGATCGTCACACAGCCGTAACGGAGCCGAAACGAGCGGCGGCCTCCCGACTCGTAGCGTGGCCCGCGTGAAGTGATCACTTCACTCGGAACGCTCTCCGCGACGCCCCGCCTCCTCGGCCGGACGTCCCGACCACCCTGACACATCCGCTCCGTGCCGCTCTGCGCACGACCGCCCGAGAGGTGGATCCACCCATGTCCGACCGCGTCACCGCACCCCGAGTCACCGCTCCTCCCGTCGATCCGGATCCCGCCGCCGCGGCGAGCGCCGGCTACGACGACCGCCTCTCCAACGAGGACCTCGCCCCGCTCCGGAAGCAGCGCTGGTCGAGCTACAACATCTTCGCGTTCTGGATGTCGGACGTGCACAGCGTCGGCGGGTACGTGACCGCGGGCTCGCTCTTCGCGCTGGGCCTGGCCGGCTGGCAGGTGCTCGTCGCCCTGGTGGTGGGCATCGTGATCGTGCAGGTCTTCTGCAACCTCGTCGCCAAGCCCAGCCAGGTCACCGGCGTGCCCTACCCCGTCATCAACCGGGCGATCTTCGGCATCCGCGGCGCGAACATCCCGGCGATCATCCGCGGACTGATCGCGATCGCCTGGTACGGCGTGCAGACCTACCTGGCGGCGCAGTCGCTGAACATCGTCTTCCTCAAGTTCTTCCCGGGCATGGCCGCCCTGAACACGCCCGAGGCGTCGTTCCTCGGCCTCTCGGCCCTGGGCTACCTCTCCTACGCGATCCTCTGGGTCGCGCAGGCCGCGCTGTTCTGGCGGGGCATGGAGTCGATCCGCCGCTTCATCGACTGGGCGGGACCGGCGGTCTACGTGGTGATGCTCGTGCTGGCCGTCTACCTGGTGTCGCAGGCGGGCTGGGAGAACATCTCGCTCACCCTCGGCTCCGGCGAGCCGCTCGACCTCGCCGCCGCGGTGCCGGTGATGATCTCGGCCGTCGCCCTGGTCGTCTCCTACTTCTCGGGCCCGATGCTCAACTTCGGCGACTTCTCCCGGTACGCCCGCAGCTACGGCGCCGTGAAGCGCGGCAACCTGCTCGGCCTCCCGATCAACTTCCTCTTCTTCTCCCTCCTCACCGTGATCACCGCCTCGGCGACCGTGCCGGTCTTCGGCGAGCTGATCACCGACCCGATCGAGACCGTCGAGCGGATCGACACCTGGTTCGCCGTGCTCTTGGGCGGGCTCACGTTCGTCATCGCGACGATCGGCATCAACATCGTCGCCAACTTCATCTCCCCCGCGTTCGACTTCTCCAACGTCAACCCGAAGAAGATCAGCTGGCGGATGGGCGGCATGATCGCCGCCGTCGGCTCGGTGCTGCTCACCCCGTGGAACTGGTACTCGAACGACACCGCCATCCACTACACGCTCGGCATCCTCGGCGCGCTGATCGGACCGCTGTTCGGCGTCCTCATCGCGGGCTACTACCTGATCAGCCGCCAGCGCGTCTGGGTGGACGACCTCTACACGATGAGCGAGAAGGGCCGCTACTGGTTCTCGCGCGGCTTCAACCCCAACGCCGTCTGGGCGACCGTGATCGGCGGAGTCCCCTCCGTCGCCTCGGTGCTCGTGCCGCGCTGGATCGCGGAGGCGGGAGGCGCGGAGTTCACCTGGCTCGGCGACTACAGCTGGTTCCTCGGCTGCGGGCTCGGGTTCGTCGCGATGGCCGTGCTCGAGCGGCGCGCGCCGCGGATCGGGCGCCTCGACGAGGACCTCGAGCACGTCAGCGACGGCTCGACCGTCTGATCCGGCCGGCACGGAGGAGGGATCCGCCCCGGCCGCTCCGCATCCCGCGGACCGGCGGCCGGGCGGGTCCCTCCCCCTCCCGGCACCCGAACCGAGGAACCACCATGCGCATCACCGTCGTCAACCCGAACACCAGCACCGCGATGACCGCGGCGATCGGCCGGGCCGCCCGCTCCGTCGCCTCGCTCGGCACCGAGATCACGGCCGTCACCCCGCCGATGGGTCCGGCGTCGATCGAGAGCCACTACGACGAGGCGCTCGCCGTGCCCGGCGTCCTGCACGAGATCGCCCGGGCGGAGGCGGCCGGCAGCGACGGCGCGGTCATCGCGTGCTTCGGCGACCCGGGCGTCGACGCCGCGCGCGAGATCGCGAGCGGCCCGGTCGTGGGGATCGCCGAGGCCGCCATGCACATGGCCGCGCTCGTCGGCCGGGGCTTCAGTGTGGTCACCACGCTCTCGCGCACCAGCGGCCGCGCCTGGGACATCGCCCGCCGCGCCGGGTTCGGCGACGCCTGCCGCCAGGTGCGCGCCTGCGACATCCCGGTGCTCGAGCTCGACGACCCCCGCTCCGACGCCCGCCGCGCGATCCTGGCGGAGTGCGCCGAAGCGCTGGCCGTCGACGGGTCCGACTCGATCGTGCTGGGCTGCGCCGGGATGGCCGACCTGTGCCGCGACCTCTCGCGGGAGCTGGGCGTGCCCGTGATCGACGGCGTCGCCTCGGCGGTGCGCCTCGTGGAGGGGCTCGTCGCGATGGGCGTCAGCACCTCGCGACGCGACGAGTACGCCGCGCCGCGGACGAAGGCGATGGCGGGGCTGCTCGCTCCGTTCGAGCGGGTCTGAGGCTCCGCGCCCCGTGCGGTCGGGCGTTCTGCCGGACCCCCGACCCGGACCCACCTGCGAGGATCGGGGGATGAGCGTCCTCCGCGATCTCGGCCTCGGTGCCCGGCTCTTCCTCCGCGGCTTCCGCACCTGGGTCCGCTCACCGCGGGCGATGCTCCTCGGCGCGATCCCGCCCCTGATCGTCGGCCTGGTCTTCGTCGGCGTACTGGTCCTGGTGCTCACGCGGGTGCAGGACGCGGTGACCGCGCTCACCCCGTTCGCCGGCGGCTGGGACGAGGGCACGGCCGCCACCGTCCGCCTGGTGCTCTCGATCGCGGTGGTCGGCGCCGTGCTCGCCCTCGGCGTGGTCCTCTTCGCCGCGGTGACCCTGCTGGTCGGCGACCCCTTCTACGAGCGGATCTGGCGGCGGGTCGAGGACGACCTCGGCGGCGTGCCCGACGAGCGCGAGAGCACCTTCTGGCAGGGGGTCGGCCGCGGCCTCCGCGACTCCGCCGTGCTGGTCGCCACCTCCCTCGGGATCGGCGTGGTCCTGGTGCTGCTGGGCCTGGTGCCGGTGGTCGGCTCGATCGTCGGCCTCGTCGCGGGCGCCCTGGTCGGCGGGAGAGCCCTCGCGCTCGAGCTGACCGGGTTCGCGGGCGACGCCCGGGGGCTCTCCCTCCGCGACCGCCGCCGCCTCCTCGGCGAGCACCGCGCGGTCTCGCTCGGCTTCGGCGTCGCCGTCTACCTGGCGTTCCTCGTCCCCGGAGGCGCGGTCGTCGCCACCCCCGCCGCGACGGCCGGCGCGACCCTCCTGCTCCGGACCCTGCGGGGCGAGCCGACCGAGCGGCCGGCCGCCTGACACCGCTTGGCCGCCGCCCGGCTCTCCCCTAGACTCGCCGCGTGCGCACGTCGATCCGAAGCCCCTGGTGGCCCGCCTCCTAGGCGGACCGACGCGCAGACCCCTCGCACGCGACCGCCTCCTCCGGGCGGTCGTTCTGCATGTCAGGGCCCGGGTGGGGCACGACCCGATACAAGGACCACGATGACCTCGCTCCTCTCCCGCATCCTCGCCTCCGACGGGACGCTGCCGTTCGCGGTGGTCCTCCGCCAGGGCCGCGACGCCGTCGACGTGTTCACGGGCGACGTGCTCGACGTCGAGGGCCTGGCCGACATCCCGCTCGACGGCGACGACGTGCTGACCCTCGTGCCCTACCGGCAGGTGCGCGAGCGCGGCTTCGCGGCGAAGGACGACGGAGCCCCTCTGCGCAACCTCGTGGTGCGCGAGCGCGAGAGCGTCCCCCTGGCCGAGGTGCTGCGGCTCCTGCCCGAGCGGGAGATCCCGGTCGAGGAGCGCGGCTTCGACGTGCCGGACGACGAGTACGCCGACATCGTCCGCCGGGTGATCGAGGACGAGATCGGCCGCGGCGAGGGCGCCAACTTCGTCATCAACCGCGCCTTCGTCGCGCAGACCGACGCGCCGCCCGTCGAGGCGGTCCTCGCCTGGTTCCGCCGCCTGCTCACCGACGAGTCCGGCGCGTACTGGACCTTCGCGATCCACACCCCCGGCGTCGACGGCGCGCAGACGGTCACCGCCGTCGGCGCGACCCCCGAGCGCCACGTCTCGGTGCGCGACGGCGTCGCCATGATGAACCCGATCAGCGGCACCTTCCGCCACCCCGCGGCCGGACCCACCGGGGAGGAGGTGCTCGCGTTCCTCGCCGACGTGAAGGAGAGCGAGGAGCTCTTCATGGTCGTGGACGAGGAGATGAAGATGATGAGCGCGGTCTGCCCGGACGGCGGCCGCATCCTCGGGCCGTTCCTCAAGCAGATGTCGCGGCTCAGCCACACCGAGTACCTGCTCGAGGGCCGCACCGGACTCGACGTGCGCGAGGTCCTGCGGCTGACGATGTTCGCGCCCACGGTCACCGGCTCGCCGATGGAGAACGCGTGCGCCGTGATCGCCGAGTACGAGAAGGAGCCACGCGGCTACTACTCCGGCGTGCTCGCCCTCTTCGAGCCGGAGGAGCACGGCTACACGGTCGACGCCCCCATCCTCATCCGCACCGCCTACCTCCGCGCGGACGGCCGCCTCACCGTGCCGGCCGGCGCGACGCTCGTGCGCCACTCCACCCCCGAGGGCGAGGTCGCCGAGACGCGGGCGAAGGCGTCGGGCGTCCTCTCCGCCCTCGGCCTGCTGCCGCACCGCGAGGTGCCGCCGGCCATCGACCTGAACGCGCAGCCGGGCGTGCAGGAGGCGCTCGAGGCGCGCAACGAGCGGCTCGCCTCGTTCTGGCTCCGGCCCCAGGCGCCCGAGCACATCGCCGGCCTCGCCGGGCACACCGCGCTGATCGTCGACAACGAGGACCAGTTCACGACGATGCTCGCCCACCAGCTGCGCCACCTCGGGATGGACGCCCGGGTCGAGCGCTGGTCGGAGGTCGCCGACGTGCTGAGCGACGACCTCGTCGTCTTCGGCCCCGGCCCGGGCGACCCCCGCGACGAGTCCGAGCCGCGGATCGCGCACCTGCGCTCGCTGATGACCACGCGCCTCGAGGCGGAGCGGCCGATGCTCGCCGTCTGCCTCAGCCACCAGATGTTGTCGCTGCTGGCGGGCCTCCCGGTCGAGCCGCTGCCCGCGCCCCGCCAGGGCGTGCGCCTGGCGGTGGACGTGTTCGGCGAGGACGCCGCGATCGGCTTCTACAACACCTTCTCCTCCGTCGCCCCCGGCGTCGCGCGCACGCCCCGGCTGGGGCTCGAGGTGTCGGTCGATCCGGAGACGGGAGTGGTCAACGCCCTGCGCGGCGAGCACGTCGCGTCGGTGCAGGGGCACCTGGAGTCGGTGCTCTCCTCCGACGGCCTGCGCACCCTGGAGCGGCTGGTCCGCACCGCGACCGCTCAGCCCGCGCGCGCATGAGCGGCCTGCGGCTGATCGCGTCGCCCGCCTACCCGGCCGAGCTGCAGGAGGCGGTGGCCGCCGCCGTGCGCGCGGCGGCCGAGGCGGCGCGCGGCTGGTACGGGCGCGGCGACAAGATCGCGGCGGACGAGGCGTCGGTCGCGGCGATGCGCGCCGTGCTGGCCGACGCTCCGTTCGACGGCGTCGTCGTGATCGGCGAGGGCGAGAAGGACGAGGCCCCGATGCTCGCGAACGGCGAGCGCCTCGGCCGCGCCTCCGCACCCTCCTGCGACGTGGCGGTCGATCCGCTCGACGGCACCCGGCTCACGGCGGAGGGGCTCCCCGGCTCGGTGAGCGTGATCGCGCTCGCCCCGCGCGGCACGCTGTTCGACCCGCGCGACGTGTTCTACATGGACAAGCTGGTCTGCTCCGCAGCGGGCCGGGGCGCCGTCTCGCTCGACCTCCCTCCCGCCGAGAACGCCGCACGGCTGGCGGCGGCGCTCGGGAAGCCCGTCGCGGAGCTGGTCGTCGTCGTGCTCGACAAGCCGCGCCACGCCGGGCTGATCGCAGCTCTGCGCGCGGCCGGAGTCGCGCTCGAGCTGCGCGGCGAGGGCGACGTGTCGGTCGCGATCGAGGCGGCCGACCCCGCGGGCCGCGTCGACCTCGTCCTCGGCGTCGGCGGCACCCCGGAAGGAGTGGTCGCCGCGTGCGCCGTCCGCGCCCTCGGCGGGGTGATGGAGGGGCGCCTCGCCCCCCAGACCGCACCGGAGCGCGCCAACGCCCTGGCCGCCGGCCACGACCTCGACCGCCTGCTGACCCTGGAGGATCTGGTCTCCTCGGACGACGTGCTCTTCGCAGGCTGCGCGGTCTGAGACCTCTCCCGCGGGCAGGACCTCGCCCGGGAACGCCGAAGGCCCCGGCTCGACGCGCGAACCGGGGCCTTCTCGCTGTAGCGGGAGCGGGACTTGAACCCGCGACACCACGATTATGAGCCGTGTGCTCTAACCACCTGAGCTACCCCGCCGCGCGTTCTTCGCAGGTCTGGCCTGCGGGGAACGGAGCCCCCTGTGGGAATCGGACCCACTACCTCTTCCTTACCAAGGAAGTGCTCTACCAATGAGCTAAGGGGGCGCACCTGCGGGTCTGACAGCCCCTCTCGGGGCGTGCCCGCGATTTGGCACCGTTAGACGATAGCACCTCCGCGGAGCGTCGATGACCGCGGGGGACGCGCCCCCGCGGCCGCCCGTCTGCGGCTACGCCCGGCTCGCCTCGTCCAGCGCGGCGAGCTCCTCGGCGCTCAGCTCGAGGGAGGCCGAGGCGATCAGCGCCGGCAGCTGCTCCATCACGCGGGCGCTGGCGATCGGCGCGACCACTCCGGGCTGCGAGCGGAGCCACGCGAGCGCCACCGTCGCCACCTCGGCGCCGTGCGCCTCCGCCGCCGCATCGAGCGCCGCCAGCACCCGGCGGCCGCGGCCGTCGAGGTAGCGGGAGGCGCCGTCGGCGCGCGGACCCTCGGGCGTCGATCCGTCGCGGTACTTGCCGGTCAGGAATCCTGACGCCAGGGCGGAGTAGGGGACGACGGCCAGCCCCGCCTCGCGGGCGAGGGGCAGCAGGTCGGCCTCGATCCCGCGCTCCACGAGGTTGTAGTGCGGCTGCAGCGCGACGGGCGCGTGCAGGCCCTCCTCGCCCGCGATGCGCAGCCACTCCGCGACGCGCTCGGCGCTGAAGTTCGACACTCCGATCGCGCGGACCAGGCCCTGGTCCACGAGCTCGGAGAACACGGCGGCGATGTCGGCCATCGGCACGGCCTCGTCGTCGAAGTGGGCGTAGTAGAGGTCGATCCGGTCGGTCGCGAGGCGCTCGAGGGAGGCGCGGGCGGCCGCGCGCACGGTGTCGGGCGCGAGGCCGGTGAACTGCGGGTGGCGGCCCGCCTTCGTCGCGATCACCACGTCGTCCCGGTCCCCCGAGCGCTGCGCGAGCCACTCGCCGATGATCGTCTCGGACTCGCCGCCCGTGTTGCCCGGGACCCAGGCGGAGTAGGCGTCGGCGGTGTCGATGAAGTCGCCGCCCGCGGCCGTGTAGCCGTCGAGGACGTCGAAGGAGGTCTGCCGGCCCGCGGTCCAGCCGAAGACGTTGCCGCCGAGCGAGAGCGGGAAGACGTCGATGCCGGAGTCGCCGAGCGGCGAGCGGGTGACGGAGGAGGATGCTGCGCTGTCGATGCTCATCTCCCGATTCAAGACCCGCTCCCCGCCGTGATCGATCCCCCTCCCGCGCATGCGCGGCAAGGACTCAGGCTCTCAGCGCCGCGGGTAGTCGGCGTAGGCGAAGCGCGTCGAGTCCGGCGCCCAGCCGGAGACGTTGATCGTCCCCTGCCCGCCGTGGAGGCGCTCCAGCACGCGGCCGGGCTCGAGCGTCGAGCGCCCGGGGAGGTCGAGCAGCCGCAGCTCGACGTCGACGTTCTCGGGGTGCCCGGCCGTCCCCTCCGGATAGGCGAGGTAGAGCAGGTGCGCGCCGTCGGGCGACTCGTGCGGGAACCAGTCGACCGTGCCCGACTCGACCAGGCGGGAGAGCGCGGAGCCGTCGAGGCCGATGCGGAACAGCTGCGCCCCGCCCCCGGCCCGCTCGGAGTTGAAGACGAGGGTGCGGCCGTCGGCCGAGACGTCGACGCCGTCGTCCGCCGCCTCGTCGTCGGTCAGGGCGGTGAGCGGGCCTCCCCCGGCCGGCATCGTATAGACGTCGGTCCGCCACCGCCCGGAGGCGTCGCCGCCGCCGATCAGCGCGAGGGTCGCGCCGTCGGGCGAGACGCCGTGCAGGTAGTGCTTGAAGCGCGCGCCCTCGCGCTCGGCGGTCAGGCGGCGGGCGGGGGCGGAGCCGTCGAGCTCGACCGCGTAGAGGTGCCCGTCGCGCGCCGAGACGTAGGCGAGCCCGCCGGACGGGGCGAGCACGTGGTCGTTGTTGAGCTCGGCCGGCACTCCGTCGAGCGGGATCGGCTCGAGCACGGGCGCCCCCTCGAGCGGCAGCCGGAAGAGGCCGCCGTCGCCGTTCACGATCAGGGCGGAGCCGTCCGGAGTCCAGTTCGGCGCCTCCACGAGGACGGAGTCGGACTCGAAGACGGTCGTCGACTCCCCCGACGCGAGGTCGTGGACGCGGAGTCGGCAGAGCTGGTCGGGGAGGAGCGAGCGGGCCATGCTCCCCACGGTAGGGCCCTGGCGGATCACGACGGGGCCGTCAAGCCTCCGCGCACTCAGGTTCCGCGGGAGGGCGCTCCGATATTCTTGACCGACTTGTGCGCTGGGTACACCTTGGGAGGAACATGTGATGCTCCTCATCCTCGTGATCTCGTTCGCGATCGCCGTGGTGACCCCCTGGCTGGTGGACCGGTTCGGGCCGAAGACGTTCTACGCGCTGGCGCTGATCCCGGCCGCGAGCTTCGTCGCCACCGCGACCGCCCTGCCGACGATCCTCGACGGCGGCGAGATCCGCGAGTCCGTGCCGTGGATCCCCGCGCTCGACATCGCCCTCTCCTTCCGCCTGGACGCGCTCTCGATCGTCCTCGCCCTCGTGGTCAGCGGAGTCGGCGCCCTGGTCCTCGCCTACTGCGCGACGTATTTCAGCCGCGACGAGCCCTCGCTGGGCCGGTTCGCAGCGCTCCTGTCCGCGTTCGCCGGAGTGATGTACGGGCTGGTCACGGCCGACGACGTGATCATCCTCTTCGTCTTCTGGGAGGCGACGAGCGTCCTCTCCTATCTCCTCATCGGCCACTACAGCGGGCGCAAGGAGAGCCGGGGTGCCGGTCTCCAGGCGCTCCTGGTCACGACTCTCGGCGGGCTGGCGATGCTGGTCGGAATCATCGTCCTGATCGTGCAGGCCGGTACCACCAGCCTCTCCGGGATCGTCGCCGCCGCCCCCTCCGGCCCGATCGTGTCGACGGCGCTGGTGCTGGTGCTGCTCGGCGCGTTCTCGAAGTCGGCCCTGGTGCCGTTCCACTTCTGGCTGCCGGCCGCGATGGCCGCTCCCACGCCGGTCAGCGCCTACCTGCACGCCGCCGCGATGGTGAAGGCGGGCATCTACCTCGTCGCGCGCCTCGCGCCGGGCTTCGCCGACGACTCCGTCTGGCTGCCCGTGGTGGTGAGCGTCGGAGTCTGGACCATGCTCGTCGGCGGCTGGCGCTCGCTCCGGCAGTACGACCTCAAGCTCGTGCTGGCCTACGGCACCGTCAGCCAGCTCGGCTTCCTGACCGTCGCCGTCGGCTTCGGCTCGCGCGACGCCGCGCTGGCCGGACTGACCCTGCTCGTCGCCCACGCCCTCTTCAAGGCGCTGCTCTTCCTCACCGTCGGCATCGTCGACCACCGCGCCGGCACGCGCGACCTCCGCAAGCTCAGCGGCCTGGGACGGCAGGCGCCGGTGCTCGCGGGCGCCGCCCTCGTCGGCGTGCTGTCGATGGCGGGCATCCCGCCGCTGCTGGGCTTCGTCGCCAAGGAGGCCGTGTTCACGAGCCTGATCTCGGCGATCGAGCAGGGCTCGTTCTGGGCCTGGGTCGCGCTGGTCGGCCTCGTCCTCGGCTCGATCCTCACCGTGGCCTACTCCGCGCGCTTCTTCTGGGGCGCCTTCGCCCGGAAGAAGGGGCTCGAGGACACGCACCTGCACGCCGAGCCGTGGACCTTCACCGCCGCCCCGGTGCTGCTGGCCGCCGCCAGCATGATCGGCGGGATCGCCGCCTCCGTGCTCGACCCGCTCGTCGCCGTCTACGCGGACACCCTCCCCTACGCCGCCCCGGACGCCGACCCGGAGCTCGCCGCCGCCGCGGAGGCCTCCGACCACGGCGGCTACCACCTCGCGCTCTGGCACGGCTTCGAGCCCGCGCTGGCACTCAGCGCCCTCGTGATCGCCGTGGGACTCCTGCTCTTCGCCAAGCGCGTCGCCGTCGCGCGCGCCCAGTCGATGCTGCCCAACCGGATCGACTCCGCCGAGGGCTACTGGGCCACCGTCCGCTGGCTCGACCGTGTCGCCAGCACGGTCACCGAGTCCGTCCAGCGCGGCTCGCTCCCCCGCTACCTGACGGTGATCTTCGCGGTCTTCGTCCTCGGCGTCGGCGGTGCGGCCGCCCTCAACCGCACCTGGCCGGGCGATCTCGTCTTCTGGGACAGCCCGGGCCAGCTCGCGGTCGCGGCCGTGATGATCCTCGCGGCGGTGCTGTGCGCGATCGCCCGCAACCGCGTCGCCGCCGTGCTGCTGGCCGGCGCCACCGGCTACGGGATGGTGGCCCTCTTCGCCCTGCAGGGTGCACCGGACCTCGCCCTCACCCAGGCGCTCATCGAGACGGTGACCCTCGTGGTCTTCGTCCTGGTGCTGCGCCGCCTCCCGACCCGCATCGCTGCGAAGCACCAGCCGATGCGCAAGCGCCTGCGCGCCGTCATCGGCATCGCGGTCGGAGCAGTCATGGCCCTCGCCGCCACCATCGCCCTCGGCGCCCGGACCGCGACGCCGATCTCGGCCGAGCTGCCCCGCCTCGCCTACGAGGAGGGCAAGGGCCGCAACATCGTCAACGTCCTGCTCGTCGACATCCGCGCCTGGGACACGATGGGCGAGATCTCGGTCCTCGTCGTGGTCGCCACCGGCGTCGCGAGCCTGATCTTCCTCTCCAGCCGGGCCGGAGGCGCTCCCCGCCTCGAGTCGCAGAGCGCCGACGACCGCCGCGAGCGCGCGATGGACCTGACCACCTCCTCCACCGACGCCGAGCGCGACGGCGACCGCGGCTCCTGGCTCGTCGCCGGGCGCACGCTCCGGCCGGAGAACCGCTCGATCGTGCTCGAGGTGCTGGTGCGCCTGCTCTTCCACCCCGCGATGATCGTGTCGGTCTACCTGCTCTTCACCGGACACAACACCCCGGGCGGAGGCTTCGCGGGCGGCCTGCTCGCCGGTCTCGCCCTCGTCGCGCGCTACCTCGCCGGCGGCCGCTTCGAGCTCGGCGAGGCCGCGCCGATCGACGCGGGCAAGGTCCTCGGACTCGGCCTCTTCTTCGCCGTCGGCACGGCCGTCTCCTCCCTCGCCTTCGGCCTCGAGGTCCTCGAATCGAGCTGGCTCGACCTCGAGGTGCCGGTGCTGGGCGAGCTCCACCTGGGCACGTCCACCCTCTTCGACATCGGGGTGTACCTGATCGTGATCGGCCTCGCCCTCGACATCCTCCGCAGCCTCGGCGGCGAGGTCGACCGCCACGGCGAGGAGGCCGAGCAGGGCTCCCCCTCGGGCGACGGCGTCACGCACTCGACCGACAGCACCCCCGGCCCCGGCCAGGGCACGGTCGACGGGCTCGAGACCTCGCTCCCCACCGGCTCCACGGTCGTCGGCGGACCGGGCAGGGGGGACGGCGCATGAGCATCACCCTCGTCCTCGTCGTCGTGATGGCGGTGATGTACGCGGCGGGCGTCTACCAGATGCTCGAGCGCAGCCTCACCCGCATCCTGATCGGGTTCCTGCTCGTCGGGAACGCGACCAACATCCTCATCCTGCTGATGGCCGGCCGCTCGGGCATCGCGCCGTTCGTCACCGACGACGGGCGCTCCTACGAGCAGATCGCCGCCGAGATGGCCGACCCGCTGCCGCAGGCGCTGATCCTCACCGCGATCGTGATCACCTTCGGGGTGTCCGCCTTCCTCCTCGCGATGATCTACCGGCGCTGGCGCCTCGCCAACGCCGACCAGGTGGAGGACGACGAGACCGACGCCTCCGTCCGCGAGGACGCGGCGGGCATCTCGGCCCAGACCACCGCCGACGACCGGGCGCTCGACGTCCTGCTCGAGTCCAGCGACGAGGGCACCGCCGCCAAGCACGGGGAGAGCGCCATGACCGACGACAGGAAGGAGGACCGATGAACGCCCTGATCCCGCTCGTCGTCACCCTCCCCCTCCTGGGAGCGGCCGTCGCGCTGATCCTCGGACGCCACCGGCGCGCGCAGATCACCGTGAACATCGTGACGCTCTCGAGCGTTCTGGTGATCTCCTCGGTGATGCTCGTGCTGGTCCTCACCGGCGACGGAGGCGGCAGCGCCGTCTACGTGGGCGGCTGGGAGCCGCCGTGGGGCATCGTGCTGGTCGTCGATCCGCTCGCCGCGCTGATGCTCGTGATCACCTCGATCACTCTGCTGGGCGTCCTGCTGTTCTCGGTCGGCCAGGGCCTCGTCGACGGCAACCGCGAGACGCCGGTCACGATCTTCCACCCGACCTACCTGATCCTCTCGGCGGGCATCCTCAACGCCTTCGTCGCGGGCGACCTCTTCAACCTCTACGTCGGCTTCGAGATCCTGCTGGCCGCGAGCTACGTGCTGATCACCCTGGGCGGCACCGCGCCGCGGATCCGCGCCGGCACGACCTACGTGGTCGTCAGCCTGGTCTCGAGCGTGTTCTTCCTCTCGGCCATCGGCCTGCTCTACGGCGCCACCGGCACGGTCAACATGGCGCAGCTCTCGATCCGCATCGCCGAGCTCCCCGCCGACGTGCAGCTGGTGCTCCACGTGGTGCTGCTGCTCGGCTTCGGGATCAAGGCGGCCGTGTTCCCCCTGTCGTTCTGGCTCCCGGACTCGTACCCCACGGCTCCGGCGCCGGTCACCGCCGTCTTCGCCGGACTCCTCACCAAGGTCGGCGTGTACGCGCTGATCCGCACCGAGACCCTGCTCTTCCCCGGCGGGAGGCTGAGCGAGGTGCTGCTGGTGGTGGCGCTGCTGACGCTGATCGTCGGCATCCTCGGCGCCGTCGCGCAGGCCGACATCAAGCGGATGCTGTCCTTCACGCTGGTCTCGCACATCGGCTACATGGTCTTCGGGATCGCCGTGGGCACCCCGGCCGGCTACGCGGCGACGATCTTCTACGTCATCCACCACATCACGGTGCAGACGACGCTCTTCCTCGCGACCGGCCTGATCGAGCGCGTCGGCGGCACCACCTCGATCCTGCGCCTCGGCGGGCTGCTCAAGGCCTCGCCGCTGCTGGCGCTGCTCTACTTCATCCCCGCGATGAACCTCGGCGGGATCCCGCCGTTCACCGGCTTCCTCGGCAAGGTGGGGCTCTTCGTCGCCGGCACGGAGTCGGCCGTCGACCAGCCGTCGTGGCTGATCTGGGCCGTCATCGCCGCCGGGGCCGTGACCTCGCTCCTGACCCTCTACGCCGTCGCGCGCGTCTGGAACATGGTCTTCTGGCGCCGCCAGGAGGAGGTGCCCGGCTACGAGTCGCCCCTGATCGACCAGCTGCAGGAGGACCCCCACGACACGGGCAGCATCCGCACCCGCCACTCGCCGCCGATGATGGTGCTCGCCACCGCGGGGATGGTCGTCGTCGGCGTCGTGCTGACCGTCGGCGCCGGTCCCCTCTACGACGCGAGCGAGCGAGCGGCGAGCGCGGTCGCCGACCCCGCGACCTACATCGCGACCGTCTACCGCGACTCGTCCTTCGGAGAGGAGGGGCCGCGATGAGCCCCCGCCGCCGCGTCGACATCTGGAACCGCGTCGCGATGTTCGTGACCCTCGTCGGCATCTGGGTGCTGCTCTGGGACGACGTCTCGGTGCTGTCGATCGTCACCGGCTTCCTGGTCGCCCTGCTGATCACCCGGGTGTTCTACCTGCCGCCGGTCGAGTTCTCGAACCGCATCAACCCGTGGTTCGTGCTCCTCTTCCTCCTGCGCCTGCTGGCCGACATCGCGGTGGCCTCGGTGCGGGTGTCCTGGCAGATCCTGACCCTGCCGGTCCCGGTGCACAACGCCATCGTCGCCGTGCACCTGCGCAGCCGCTCCGAGGGGATGCTCGTCTGGACGACGGAGGCCGTCTCGCTCGTCCCCGGCTCCCTGGTGATCGACGTGGACCCGCAGCTGAACGTCCTCTACCTGCACGTGCTCGGCGTGACCCACGACGAGGGCGAGCGGATCGACGAGGTGCGCCGGACGGTCCTCCGGACGGAAGCGCGCATCGTCCGGGCCATCGGCTCCCGCGAGGACGTGCAGCGCGTGAATCGGCCGATCGAGGCCGGATCGGGGGTGGTCCGGTGATCGACTGGCTGATCTGGATCCTTGTGCCGGTCTTCGGCGCCGCCTGCCTGCTCGCGCTCGTGCGGATCCTCCGCGGTCCGTCCGTGCTCGACCGGGTCGTCGCGGCCGACGTGCTCGTCGCGACGATCATCTGCGGGATCGGCGCCGAGATGGCGGTCAACCACCACGCGCGGACCCTGCCCGTCGCGCTCGGGCTCGCGCTGTTCGCCGTCTTCGGATCGATCAGCGTCGCCAAGTTCATGGCCAACCGCGAGGAGGACTGACATGGACCTGTTCTTCGACGTGCTCACCGCTGTGCTGCTGCTGGTCGGCGCCCTGCTCTCGCTGCTGGCCGCGATCGGCTTGATGCGGTTCGACGACCTGCTCTCCCGGATGCACGCGGGCACGAAGCCGCAGGTGCTCGGACTGATCTGCGTGATGCTCGCGGTCGCCATCCGGAACCCCGGCTTCGCCGCCGCGGGGACCATCGTGCTGGTGATCGGCTTCCAGCTGCTGACCGTGCCCGTCTCGGCGCACATGGTCGGCCGGGCGGCCTACCGGGCCGAGGCCGTCTCTCCCGGGTACCTCGTCGCCGACGAGCTCGCGGAGGCGGTCACCCGCGCCGACGAGCAGGCCCGCGCGACCGGGCCCGAGACCGCGCACGCGTCCGAGGAGCGGGCGCGCACCTCCTCCGCGCCCCCGCCCGAGGACGAGGACGGCCCGGCCGCGACCGCCTAGGCGACGAGGACGAGCTGCACGGCGGACGCGCCGGTCATGCTGCGCAGCGCGAATCCGCCGATCGCGAGGGTGACGGCGACCAGGCCGCCGACCAGCAGCACGAGCAGCGGCACCACCCACAGCAGCGCCCGTCGGCGTCGGGCTCGGGCCTCGTCCGGTGTCTCATCGATCACCCGTCGACTGTACGGGACGGCGGAGGGCGTGCCCCCGGCGCCCCCGGGGCGCCCGATAAACTCGACCCCATGACCCTGGACTCCGCTCTCTCCGGCGCGCCCGAGAACTCCCCCGGCCCCGACTCCGAGGCCGAGCACCGCCGGGCAGCCGAGTGGTGGCGCACCGCCGTCATCTACCAGATCTACCCGCGCTCCTTCGCGGACGCGGACGGCGACGGCATCGGCGACCTGCCCGGCATCGCCTCGCGCCTCGAGAGCCTCGCCGAGCTCGGCGTCGACGCGATCTGGCTCTCGCCCTTCATGACCTCGCCGCAGAAGGACGCGGGCTACGACGTCGCCGACTACTGCGACGTCGATCCGCTCTTCGGCACCCTCGCCGACTTCGACGCGATGCTCGCCCGCGCTCACGCCCTGGGCATCCGGATCATCGTCGACCTCGTCCCCAACCACTCCTCCAGCGCCCACCGCTGGTTCCAGGAGGCGCTCGCCGCTCCCGCGGGCAGCGCCGAGCGGGCGCGCTACCTGTTCCGCGACGGCCGGGGCGAGTCGGGCGAGCTGCCCCCGAACAACTGGGAGTCTGTCTTCGGCGGCCCCGCGTGGACCCGCGTCATGGAGCCCGACGGCTCGGCCGGCCAGTGGTACCTGCACCTCTTCGACACCTCGCAGCCCGACTTCGACTGGACGAACGAGTGGGTGCGCGAGCGCTTCCGGGAGGTCCTCCGCTTCTGGCTCGACCGCGGCGTCGACGGCTTCCGCGTCGACGTCGCGCACGGGATGATCAAGGCCGAGGGGCTGCCCGACTACACGCCGCCCGCCGATAGCGGGTCGATGGGCGGAGTCGCTCCCGCCGACGGCGAGGAGCCCGCCACCGCCCCCTACTGGGCGCAGGACCGCGTCCACGAGATCTACCGCGACTGGCACTCCCTGCTCGCCGAGTACTCGGACGACCGCGTGCTCTGCGCCGAGGCGTGGGTGCAGCCCCTCTCCAAGCTCGCCCGCTGGGTCCGCCCCGACGAGATGCACCAGGCCTTCAACTTCGCCTACCTCGAGACCCCGTGGAGCGCACCCGCCCTCCGCGACATCATCGACTCCTCCGTCGAGGCCTTCGCCGCCGTCGGCGCCCCGTCGACGTGGGTGCTGTCGAACCACGACGTCGTGCGCCACGCGAGCCGCCTGGCCCTGACGTCCGACAACCCGCAGGGCTACGGCATCGGCCCGCGCACGCCCGGACTCCCCGACCCCGTCCTGGGGCTGCGCCGCGCTCGTGCCGCGACCGCCCTCATGCTCGCGCTCCCCGGCTCCGCCTACGTCTACCAGGGCGAGGAGCTCGGGCTCCCCGAGGCGATCGACCTGCCGGACTCGGCGCGTCAGGACCCGACCTGGTTCCGCACGGGCGGCGAGCGCTACGGCCGTGACGGCTGCCGGGTGCCGATCCCGTGGGAGGCGGACGCGCCCGCGTACGGCTTCAGCGGCTCCGGCGACTCCTGGCTGCCGCAGCCCGGCGACTGGGCGCCGCTCGCCCGCGACCGCCAGCGCGGTGTCGAGGGCTCGACGCTCGAGCTGTACCGGTCCCTGCTCGCGGTGCGCCGCGCCGAGGACCTGGGCTCCGGCGCCGTCGAGTGGCTCGAGGGCTACCCGGAGGACGTCGTGGCGTTCCGCAACGGAACGGTCACGGTGATCGCGAACCTCGGCGAGGCTCCGGTCGAGCTGCCCGTCGGCTCCGTGGTGCTGTCCTCGGAAGAGCTGCACGAGCCGGCGCTGCCGGCCGACACCACGGTCTGGCTGCGCGCGGAGTAGCGGGCCGCGGGGTCCGCCCGGCGGCTCCCGCGTCCCGCCGCCGGGTCAGCGCCCGGCGTTGGCCTTGAGCCAGAGGTAGGAGTCGACCTTCGTCACGCCGTCGAGGCGGATCTCGAAGTGCAGGTGCGGGCCGGTCGACATGCCGGTCGTGCCCACCAGGCCGAGCAGCTGGCCGACCTTCACCGGGTCGCCCTCGTTCACGGCCGCCGAGCCGTGCTGCATGTGCGCGTACACGCTCGAGACGAGCTGCCCGTCGATCTCGTGGTCGACGATCACGTGCACGCCGAGCGAGCCCTCGCCGTCGATGACCGTGCGCACGACGCCGTCGGCGATCGCTTGGATGGGCGAGCCGTCGCCCGGGTTGAAGTCGGTGCCGCCGTGGTTCACCGAGCAGCCCGCGCAGTTGCGGTAGCCGAAGCGGTCGCCCACCGGCACACCGACGGCGAAGGGCCACTGGATCGACGCGTTCGGGTCGTTCGTGAAGCCTGTGTCGGAGGTGCGGACGATGTCGGCGACGTTGGTCTGCGTCTTGCGCTCCTGCACGCCGAAGCCGTCGCGGGCGACCGTCTCGGCGCTGACCTCGCCTGCGACGAACGACTGCGCGCCGCGGCGGGCGTCGGCGCCGAAGGGGGTCGAGAGGCTCTGCGCCTGCACGTCCTCCGCGGTCAGGAGCGATGTGGCCGGCAGAGAGGTCGCCGCCACGATGGCCGCGACGAAGGAGAGGGCGACGAGTCCGCCGACCCGGGCCCGGCGCACGGGCCGGAGCGGCGTCGCGCGCGGAGCGGGGACGGGCGCCGGGGCACTGCGGACCGAGGCGACGCGGCGCTCCGCCTCGCGCAGCTGCTCCGCCGTCGGAGCCGCGAGGAGGTCGTCGGAGCCGCTCGCCAGCGAGACGTCGGAGGCGAGGGCCAGAGCGCGCTCGCGCTCGCGGAGCTCGCGACGGGAGAGGGGTGGAGTCGATTCGCCGGGGGTCGATGCAGGGGCAGCGGGGG